>CAXTCI010000031.1:0-35284 GCA_964242325.1 uncultured Acetobacteraceae bacterium | reverse complement strand
AGGCGGGCCTTCTTGCATCCAGCACGCCACGGCCATTACGGCATTGCCTGAGTGAGCGCATCCGACCCGGTCACGGTCCTTGCCGCAACTACCGGCCACAAGTCCTCCCGCTTGTCCTGCGGCAGCAGATCGGCGGGATGCCCCGGCATCCCGCCGATCTGCTCGAAGAAGCAGCTGCAGACTGCCTCGATCCGCTCCAGGAACCTGGCCAGGTCGGCGTCGGTCCGGACATAAGGTGTGTGGCCCGGCGACAGCGACGGGCTGTGATAGTGCAGCACGAAGGTGCGATAACCCCGCCTAAGCTGCGTTTCCAGCAACTGGATCTGTTCCCTTGCCGAAACCCCCTCCGGCGTAAGGGTCACGGTGTTCAACAGCCCAAGATGCGCCAGAATCCCAGGTATGCCGAGGCTGGTCATAAATGGCGAATGCATTGCGGCGTGGACCGCAGGCGCGAGCGGGGCCAGCGGTCCCAGGTGCGCCCGAGTCATTGGAACCGACAGGATCTGCCCGGATGCGGCGCGGTAGGGCCGGGCGTCCAGGGAACGGAAATCCACCCCGCCCTTCGCCCGCCCGTCCGACCGCGGCATGATGCTGAGGTCAACGGCGAACCCAAGCTCCCGCAGCGTTTCCAAGGTGTGCGATCCCAGCCCGTAACGGCCGGCCTTGAAGAAAAGCGGCGATATTCCGAAGCTACCCCTGATCGCCTCGCACAGCACCCGAAGCTTTCTCTCCTCAAGATCCCGCGGCAGGTTGCCGGCGAACGAGTTGCGCTGGGACACGATCTCCTCGAATGGCGGGTTGATCCAGGGATGCAGGTGCGCGCCGATCGCACAGGCATGGCGCGCCAGGATGGCACGCAACGGCTCATAGCCGCCCGGCTGCGACGCGACAGCGTAATCAACGACATAGATCGGACGGATGCCATAACGGTCGAAGATCGCCTGCGCCCGCTCCTGGACCGCCATCGCGGTCACCGCAGTCAGCGACCTATCGAAGTCCTTGGACCAGTCGAACTCGGCTTCGGTATCAACCACGACATACAGGCAGGGTGGGTCGTCAGATTGGATCGCGGTAGGTTCCAGCCTTGTTCCCTGCACGTGGACCGGGCTGTCGTTCCGTCGGACTGCACGTCCGGACGTCCTGGCGTCGCGCCAGTTTGCAATCCTGTGATCCGCGTCCACCAGTCCGACCACCGCGGATCGGGCCAGGCTGCGCAGCGGCGGGCGGGCCTGCCCTGCAAGCTGGAAGCGTTTGGGACCGAACCCGGCCGGCACCATGATGCCGTTCCTAAGCGCATTCTGCACCGCTCCCCACCAGGCGACCGCTGCGTGCCCAACGGCCTGTGCAAGCTGCCTGGGATCAAGCGGGTTCACAGCGGTGAAGGCCTGCAGCAGCCGATCGAGCACCTGGCCGACTTGCTCAAGCTCCGCCCGATCATTGACCGGAATGCCGGAAACGAGATGCCTGCCGACCAGGGCCGCCGCCGCGACGCTATCGGGGCCGAGCAGCCCGGCATAGGCTTCCGCGAGGACCGCGACGACCTTGGTGATCATCTCGGCTCGGTGGCGGCGCGTCAGGTTGGTGCCATGCAGCCGGTAAATCATCAACTGGTCCGGCAGAACGGCAACATTGCCTATTCTAAGCACCCGGTGGGTGAAGTCGAAATCCTCCGCATATTTGAGTTCCTCGCGCAGGTAGGTCCCAAGGCGGCTGACCACCTCGGCGCGGAACATCATGGATGGGTGCCCCACGCGGTTCGTGATGTGCTGCTGCCATCGCAGGACCTGCGGATCGGTGTCCGCCACCCGGGGGTTCTGCACCACCTTCCCGTCCTCAAGGTTGAACATCCGCGCGCCGACCAGCAGCACGTCCGGATTTTGGTCCAGGAACGCCTTTTGCCGGGCGAACCGCGTGGGAAGGCAGTAGTCATCCGCATCTGTCCGCGCAATGAGGCGGCCGCGGGCCGCAGCCATCGCCCGGTTCAGGGTGCCAACGACACCCAGGTTGACGGGATTGCGTATCACGCGCAGCCGCGGGTCGATGATCGAGGCCAGAAGTGCGCTGGTCCCATCGGTGGAGCAGTCATCCACCACCACCAGCTCGAAATCCTCGAAGGTCTGTCCCAGCACGCTCTGGACGCTTTGGAGGATGTAACGTTCGGCGTTGTAGGCCGGTAACAGGACGCTGATCGTCACGGGTGCGGAGCTGCTCATTCCAACCTGCTGCTTATCATCACGGTCGCCAGTTCTGCACAAGGGATGTGGCGCCGGTCTGCTGGCTTGCGGCGGCGTTGCGGGCCTGTGCCGTTGCGGGCCTGTGCCATCTCGGCAGGCGCCTTCCGTCTTGAGCACGTTCCGGCGCGAAGCGGCCTAGCCGCGTATAGCACAGTAGTCTACTCAACCGCATCTTCGTCCCCGACGATGCGCTCCATGCCTCGGATGCCCGGCTCCCGCGTATCCTGCCCCCAATTACTTTCAGACGTGTTTAGCCCGCCGCTGGGTTGGGTCCGACCCGGGCGGCGCCCGCAAGGGATCTTCCATGGTGTGCGGCACCCTGTTCCACCGCGAACCTGCGCAGACACCTTCAAAGGGTTTGTCTTCTGCCTTGCACCCGCGGCATTCCAGCCCGGCCACGACGAAAGGCTTCCGCGATGCCGACCCCCCGCGACCGCGCCGAAGCCTTCTGCCGCCGCTTCGGCCTGCGAGTCCCCATCCTGTCCGCACCGATGGCGGGCGCCTGCCCGGTGGAGCTGGCCGCCGCGGTGGCCGACGCCGGCGGCATGGGCGCGATGGGCGCGCTGCTGACCGACCCCGCCGGGATCGGTGACTGGGCCGCCGGGTTCCGCGGCCGCAGCAACGGGGCGTTCCAGATCAACCTTTGGATTCCCGGCCCGCCGCCGCGGCGCGACCCGGCACTGGAGGCCAGCGTCCGCAGCTTCCTCGGCGAATGGGGGCCGCCGGTGCCGCCGGAGGCCGCGGACGCCCCGGCCCAGGACTTCGACGCGCAATGCGCCGCGGTGCTGCAGGCGGGTCCGGCGGTCGTGTCCAGCATCATGGGCCTGTTCCCCCCGGCCTTTGTAGACGCTCTGCATGACCAGGGGATCGCCTGGTTCGCCTGCGCTACCACCTTGGCCGAGGCGCTGGCCGCGGAGGCCGCCGGAGCCGACGCCGTGGTGGCCCAGGGGATCGAGGCCGGCGGCCACCGCGGTGCCTTCGACGCGGCGGCGGCGGAACGCCAGGGCGCCGGGCTGATGGCGCTGATCCCGCGCCTGGCGGACCGGCTGCGGGTGCCGGTCGTCGCCACCGGCGGGATCGGCGATGGCCGGGGCGTGGCCGCGGCGCTGCTGCTGGGCGCCAGCGCCGTGCAGGTCGGCACCGCCCTGCTGCGCTGCCCCGAGGCCGGGACTGCCCCGGCCTGGGCCGACGCGCTGCACGACCTGGAACCGGAGGCGACCGTGCCCACCCGCGCCTTCAGCGGCCGGCTGGGCCGTGCCGTCGCATCCGCCTACACGGACGCGGCCGCGGCGGCGCCGGCTGCGCCCTATCCGGTGCAGCGCGGCCTGACTGCGCCGATGCGCGCCGAGGCGCGGGCCGCCGGGGACGCCGGGCGAATGCAGGCTTGGGCCGGCCAGGCCGCCGCCCTGGCCCGCCCGGAACCCGCCGGCGACCTGGTGCGCCGCCTGTGGGCGGAGGCGGAGGCGCTGCTTCCCCCCCAAACCAATTTGTGACAAGCCCCGTCCATGGATCAGGGTCAGGCAGCAATCACACCCGCACGCCCGGCAGGCGACGCGCCCATACGCATCGGCGTTGATGGCTTCAACCTGGCGATGCCCAGGGGCACCGGCGTCGCCACCTATGGCCGGGTACTGACGCAGGCGCTGGCGGGGATGGGGCATCAGGTGGACGTCGTGTATGGCCTGCCGATCGGCCCGCGCACCCCGGCATTGCTGCGCGAGGTCATCTTCTTCGACAGCCTGGACCAGGAAGGCGGGCGCAAGCCGCCGTGGGTCATGACCCCGCGCTGGGCGCGGGAAGCCCTGGGCGACCTGCAGCCCAGCGCCGCCATCCAGGTTCCCGTCACCGGCCGCGTGCTGTCCGAGGGTTTCCGCAGCCGGATGCCGGCCTATGACCGCATCCGCAACATCTGGGACCTGTGGGGCCGGGCGGAGCGGCACTTCAAGCGTTGGGGCCGCTTCATGCCCATCAGCATCCCGGACCCGCCGGCCATCATGCACTGGACCTATCCGCTTCCGGTGCTGCTGCAGGGCGCGCGCAACATCTACACGCTGCACGATCTGGTGCCGCTGCGGATGCCCTACACGACGCTGGACAACAAGCGGGCCTACCTCCGCCTGATCCGCGGCTGCCTGCGCTGGGGCGACCACGTGTGCACGGTGTCGGACGCGTCGCGGCGGGACATCATGGACCTGTTCGGGGCGCCGGGAGACCGGGTGACCAACACCTACCAATCCGCCGTGCCGGCCGCGCCGCCGGTGGACGATGCCGGGCTGGGGGAGTGGCTTGCGGGCCTGTTCGGGCTACAGCGGGACGGCTACTTCCTGTTCTTCGGGGCGCTGGAGCCGAAGAAGAACGTCGGGCGGCTGCTGGAAGCCTACCTGGCGTCCGGCATCCAAACGCCCCTGGCCGTGGTCGGCGGGCGCGCCTGGAAATCGGAAGGCGAGATGCGGCTGGTGCAGGGGGCAAACAGCGGGAAGGGCGGCGACTCCGGCTTCGTCTCCTCCGGACGGGTGCGGCAGTTCGAGTATATGCCGCGGTCCTGGCTGACCGGGCTGATGCGCGGCGCGCGTGCGGTGGTGTTCCCGTCGCTGTATGAAGGCTTTGGCCTGCCGGTGCTGGAGGCGATGCAGCTTGGCACCCCGGTCATCACCAGCACGGAAAGCAGCCTGCCGGAGGTCGCCGGCGAGGCCGCGCTGCTGGTGAACCCCTATGACACCGGCGCCATTGCCGGGGCGATGCGGGCGCTGGACGGTGACCCGGTGCTGCGGGGGCGCCTGTCGAAGGCCGGGTTGGAGCAGGCGGCGCGATTCGCGATGCCTGAGTATCAGGCTCGGCTGCGCCGGCTGTATGCCTCGGTTCTGGCGGGTCCTGCCGGGGTGCCGATCGTGGTGCCGGACCGGGAGAAGTAGCATTCGGTAGGTCCGCGGCACCGTAGGGCGGAAAAGCGCAGCGCCTTCCGCCGGAGCTTGGCGCTGCATTGCGGCGGAAGGCGCTGCGCTTTTCCGCCCTACAGGCTACAGGTTGTTATATATCCCTACCGCTTCCTCGACGCTGCCGCACATTTCCAACTGGCTGTTGTGGATGACTGCGGCAGTGTCGCAGACGTCGCGGATGAAGGTCATGTCGTGCGACACGATCACCAGGGCGCGGTCCGCCCGCTTCTCGAACAGCTCCTCCTGGCAGCGGCGGAAGAATCGCTGGTCGCCCACCATGATGACCTCGTCAATCAGGTAGCACTCGAACTCGATGGCGATCGTCAGGGCGAACGCCAGCCGGGCGCGCATTCCCGACGAGTAGGTCTTCACCGGCTCGGTCAACTGGTGGCCCAGCTCGGAAAAGTCGTCCACGAAGTCCCGGGTATCGTGGTAATCCAGGCCATAGATGCGGGTGATGAACTTCAGGTTGTCCAGCCCGGTCAGGCTGCCCTGGAACGCGCCGCCGAAGGCAAGCGGCCAGGATACGGACATGGTGCGCTCGACTTTGCCGGCTGTCGCCAGTTCGACGCCGCCGATGATCTTTATCAACGTGGACTTGCCGGCGCCGTTGCGGCCCAGCACGGCCATCTTCTGGCCCGGCGCCACGTCCAAGTTTACCATATCGAGCACACGCCGCCTGCCGCGCCCGGCTACGTGATACTCTTTTACGACATCAATGCAGTGGATCATGGCATGTCAGTTGCAGCCCGGCGCCTGTGATGGCGCCGGCGGCAGGGCTACATCGTCCGATGCTCGCGGGCGCCGGCGGCCAGCAGCGTGCCGATGATATACAGCCCGAACAACGTGGCGAACACGATGGCCATATCGGCGAAACGCTTGGGATAGGCCGCGTAGTCCGCCTCGTTCGGCTTCACGATCTCGTCTAGGTACAACTGCTGCCGTTCGGCATTCATCCGCGCCGTATCCAGGAAGGCGACGGCGGACGAAAGCTGCCGCTCGGCGAAGTCTCGCTGCAGGGTCAGAAGGTCGAACTCGGTCATCTGCGGCACCATGCTCTTGTCCGACCCGGTGATCCGCGCCCGTGCCGTGTCGATCTGCTTCTGCATGACGTCGATGCGGTTTTGGATGTCCGGGATCAGCGGGCTTTGCGGAGCCTTCTGCATCAGGGTCCCAAGCTGCGTCTTGGACGCCGTCACCCGGTTGGTCATGTCCTGGATGGCGGCCAGCGGCGCCACCGACTGCTTGTTGGGGTCCAGCACCGACTCGCGGTTGCGGAAGGCTGCGAGGTCCGTTGCCACCTGCTGCATGCGGGCCTCGGCGTCTTCCACCTCGTGCCGGGCCTCTTTCATAGTGGTCTCGCGCTGGCGGTCGTTCATGCGGTTGACCAGGCGCTCGCCGCCAGTCAGCAGGGCGCGGGCGATGTTTGCGGCGTCGTCGGCCCGGAACGCCTTCACCGTCAGCGACGTGACGCCGGTGGTGCTGTCAAGCGACACGTCCACATGCCGCAGGTAATGCTTGAACAGGTGCTCGTTCGTCGCGCCGAGGAACGGCAGCGGGAAGGCGGACAGCGGATCGGCCTCCGGGCGGGCAAACAACTCGCGTATGTTGACGGTGTGCCCAAGTTCCTCCAGGGCGTCACGGGACAGCATGTAGTCCTGGACGGCGAAGGTGTCGTCCTGCGCCCGGCTCATGCCAGTGCCTTGCAGCAGGCTGCTCAGCATGTTGGGAGACTGCGAGGCCGCGCCGCGGACGACGAACTTCGCCTCCGACACATACTGGCTGGCTGCAAACCCAAATTCATAAACGCCTGCGCCGATCGTTGGCGCCACCACGAACAGGAACAGCGGGAGCCGGCGGCGAACGCGTGACCACAAGCTGGGCCGTGGCGGAGGCGCCCGGCGCGGTTGGAAGCGCCGAAGTTGCGGCTCGGCGTGGGAGACCTGCGCGTTTATTCCATCCATGGTTAACCTATACGGGGTGCGGTGCAGCGAAATCAACCAGAGCTTCGCGGGGCAGGGCAAGGCGTTGCAGGATGCACACGGCGGAATGGTCCGATGCGATGTGCTACGTGTCCGGCCTGTTCGCGCCGTGCAAGCCGGATTACAAGCGCGATGTGATACATTCCCGCGATTCCCGGCCTTTGGCCTCCGGTTCCCAGGTTGCGGCTAATGCGCCGTGCGGCCAGACGCATCGGTCATCCCACGTCGTCGAAGGCTCTGTTGCCTGCCGGTCCTCCCGCCGCCGGGCCGCCGCGCTTCTGCTGTTGTGCGCCGCCGTCCAGGCGTGCAGCGCCCTGCCGACCAGCACGCCGGAGGAGCGGCAGGTCTTCAAGGCCGAGCAGTCTGCCGCCAACAGCATCGGCTTCCGCATCGTGGATCTGATGCCGGAAACGGTGGCGGCCATCAGCCTGGCGCCAGCAGAGGACCTGCGCGCGCTGGACGCCCTGGGCCGCCCGCGCCGGGCGGACGCCATCGGCGTCGGGGACGTGCTGAGCATCTCGGTGTTCGAGGTGGGCACGAGCCTGTTCGGCGCGGCGACCGGGTCGGAGCCCAGCACCGAATCAGCCGGGGGCTCGGTCAACCCGCTCACCCCCGGCGCGGCCCGCCACACGATTCCGGGCCTGCAGGTTGAGGCGGGCGGGACGATCAACTTCCCGTATGTCGGGCGCATACGCGCCGCCGGGCGCACGCCGTCCGAGCTGGCGCGGGTGATCGAGGACGGGCTGAAGAGCAAGAGCACGGACCCACAAGTGGTCGTGTCGCTCGCCAACAACCTGAGCAGCAACGTGTATGTGTCTGGTGATGTGGAAAAGCCGGGCCGCGTGCCGCTGACCCTGGGGCATGAGCGGCTACTGGACGTCATCGCCATCGCGGGCGGGCCGAAGCGGACGGACTACGATACGTTCGTCCAGGTGACGCGGGGCAACACGACGTCGCGCATCCTGCTGCAAGCCCTGACGCAGCAGCCGCGGCAGGACATCACCCTGGTGCCCGGCGACCGGGTGCAGCTTATCTACAAGCCACGCAGCTTCACCGCCTTCGGCGCCAGCCAGAAGGTGGAGCAGATACCGCTGAACACCGCCAACGTATCGCTGGCCGAGGGCATCGCCCGCACCGGCGGCCCGGACAACGGGCGCGCCGACGCCAACGCGGTGTTCCTGGTCCGCTACGAGGGGCCGGCGGTGGCCCGGCGGCTGGGGCTGCAGGTGCAGCCGGCCGGCACGCCCGTGATGTATCGCGTGGACCTGCTGAACCCCACCAACTACTTCCTGACCACCAAGGTGGCGATGCGGGACCAGGACGTGCTGCTGGTCGCTTCGGCGCGCACGGACCAGATCAACAAGCTGTTCGGGTTGGTGAGCGCGTTCTTCACGCCGGTGCTGGTGGGTCGGGCGGTTTCGCAGTAGCGATGGGGACGGGTTGATTCCCTGGACCTGTAGGCCGGCGGTGCCGGTGCTGGACGTGGCCAGCCTGGCGTCGCTGGGATAAAACCGATGTCCGGGGCAGCCCTGGCGCCCGAGGCTGCTGTCCCAGGTGGGCGCCTCGCCATGGTCAGGGCTACTCCGGTCCTCGTGGGCTTGGCTATGTTCGTGATGGCTCTGTTCGTGCCGGGCGTGCTGAACGACGCCGATACGTTCTGGCACATCAAGGCGGGCGAGTGGATGATCACCCACGGCTCGGTGCCGCATACCGACCCGTTCTCCTATACCCGGGCCGGCGCCCCCTGGGTCGCGCATGAGTGGCTGGCGGAGGTTGCCTTCGCGCTAGCCTTCCGCGCCGCGGGGTGGGGCGGGGTTGTCACGTTGACGGCCTTGGCCGTCGGGGCGGCGTTCTTCCAGCTCGCGCGGCACCTCGGCCGCTGGCTGCCGATTCCAGTGGTCCTGCTGCTTTGCCTTCTGGCGGCGTCCTGTATTGCGCCGGGCATGCTGGCCCGGCCGCACATCCTGGCGCTGCCGTTCTTCGAGACCTGGGTGGCCGGGCTGTTCATCGCACGGGCGAGGGGAGGGGTGCCGTCCCTCTGGCTGCTGCCGGTGATGTGCATCTGGGCGAACCTGCATGGCGGATACATGCTTGGGCTGATGCTCGTGCTGCCGCTGAGCCTGGAGGCACTGCTCGGCGCCCCGGCGGATTGGCGCCGGACGGTGCCGCGGTGGGGCGGGTTCCTGCTGGCCGCGGTGGCCGCTGCGGGGGTGACGCCGCACGGACCGGCCGGGCTGCTGTTCCCATTCCAGCTCGTCGGCATGTCCGAGCTTAGCACGATCACAGAATGGCATCCGACCGACTTCAGCACCTTGCAACCCCTGGAGGTGGTGCTGGCGGTCGGGCTGTATGTTGCGCTGACCCGCGGGGCCAGGCTGCCGCCGGTACGGCTGCTGATTCTCTTGGGCCTACTCCACCTGGCGCTGACGCACACGCGGCACCAGGCGTTGGTGGGCGTGATCCTGCCGCTGCTGCTGGCCGGCCCGATCGCCGCCGCCCTGCCTGCGCTCCGTCCGGACCGCGGCGGCGCGCGTTGGAGGGCGTGGGGGGTGGGTACGGCGGGTGGGCTGGTCGTCCTGCGCCTGCTGCTGCCGGTCGCACCCGGTGGGAAGAACCCGGTCGGCGCTGCGGCAGGGGCGCACGTTCCGCCGGCCCTGGCGGCCGAGCCGGTGTTCGACGAGTACTCCTTCGGCGGCTACCTGATCTATGTCGGCATCCGGCCGTTCATTGACGGGCGGGCCGACCTGTATGGCCCGGCGTTCATGCGGGCCTATGACGCCGCCACGTCGCCGAACCTGGCGGCCCTGGAGGATGTGTTCCGCACCTACGGCGTCCGCTGGACCCTGCTGCCTCCCGGAAACCCTGCGGTTCAACTGCTGGACCTGATGCCGCACTGGTGCCGGCTATATTCGGACGACGTTGCCGTGGTCCACGCGCAGTCCTGCTGAGCAGGCTCGCGCGGCGCTTCACCGGGATCGCGTGCTGCTGGCTGGGCCGCGCGAGATGCTGGGACGGCATCGGGAAGTGCAGCTGCGCGGCATGGCGGCTTCACCCCGGCCCCGCCCCGGTCTAGAACCCCCCGATGCTGTCCAAGACCTTCGTGCCCGCCGACGTCGAACCGGGCCTGTATGCCGGATGGGAGGCCGCCGGCACGTTCCATGCCGACCCGGCGTCCAACGCCGCGCCCTACACCATCATGATCCCGCCGCCCAACGTCACCGGCAGCCTGCATATGGGCCATGCGCTGACGATGACGCTGCAGGACACGCTGATCCGCTGGCGCCGGATGCAGGGCAGGGATGCGCTGTGGCAACCCGGCACCGACCATGCGGGGATCGCGACCCAGATGGTCGTGGAACGCTTGCTGGCCAAGGAAAGCAACCAGACCCGCCAGGAGATCGGCCGCGACGCCTTCACCAGCCGCGTCTGGGACTGGAAGGCGGAGTCCGGCGGAGCCATCACCGGCCAGCTCCGCCGCCTCGGCGCTTCGCTCGACTGGGAGCGGGAACGGTTCACGATGGACGAGGGGCTTTCGGACGCGGTTCGGGAGGTGTTCGTCACCCTGTATAAGCAGGGCCTGATCTACCGGGACCGCCGCCTGGTGAACTGGGACCCGCAGTTCCAGTCCGCCATCTCCGACCTGGAAGTCGAGGCGCGGGAGGTGAAGGGCAGCCTATGGCACATACGCTACGCCATCGAGGGGCAGCCGGACCGTTCCATCACCGTCGCCACCACCCGGCCGGAGACGATGCTGGGCGACACCGCCGTGGCCGTGCATCCCGATGATGACCGCTACCGCGACCTGGTGGGCCGGCATGCCATCGTGCCGCTGACGGGTCGGCGCATCCCCATCGTGGCCGACGCCTACTCGGACCCAGAGAAGGGTACCGGCGCCGTGAAGATCACCCCGGCGCACGACTTCAACGACTTCGAGGTGGGCCGGCGGCATGACCTGCCGATGCCGTCCGTGCTGGACAAGCTGGGCCGGGTGACGACGGCGGAGTTGGACTTGCCGGAGGGCATGGATTTCGTGCGCGAGCTGGAGGGTCAGGACCGATTTGCCGCCCGCAAGGCCATCGTCGCCGAGCTGGAGCGGCTGGAAGTGCTGGAGCGGACGGAGCCGCACACCCATCAGGTCCCGCACGGCGACCGCTCCGGCGTGCCGATCGAGCCGTTGCTGACGACCCAGTGGTACTGCAACGCCGGCGAGCTGGCCAAGCCCGCCATCGCCGCCGTCGAGAGCGGCGCAACCGTCTTCGTGCCGAGGCAATGGGAGAACACCTTCTTCGCCTGGATGCGCGACATCCAGCCGTGGTGCATCAGCCGCCAGCTTTGGTGGGGCCATCGCATCCCGGCCTGGTTCGGGGAAGATGGCACGGTGTTCGTCGAGCGCACGGAGGCGGAGGCGTTGGCTGCCGCCCGCGCCCATTACGGCCGTGACGAGGCGCTGACCCGGGACGAGGACGTGCTGGACACCTGGTTCAGCTCGGCGCTGTGGCCGTTCTCGACCCTGGGCTGGCCGCAGCAAACGCCGGAGCTTGGGCGCTACTACCCCGGTGACGTGCTGGTGACGGGGTTCGACATCATCTTTTTCTGGGTGGCCCGGATGATGATGATGGGGCACCACTTCATGCGCGACGTGCCGTTCCGCACGGTTTACATCCACGGCCTCGTGCGCGACGAGCGCGGGCAGAAGATGTCGAAATCCAAGGGCAACGTGATTGATCCGCTGGAGCTGATCGAGGCTTACGGAACCGACGCGCTGCGCTTTACCGTGTGCGCCCTGGCCGGGCCGGGCCGCGACATCAAGCTGGGCGCGGCGGCGGTCGAGAACCGCCGCAGCTTCGTCACCAAGCTGTGGAACGCGGCGCGGTTCTGCGAGATGAACGGGGTGGTCCCCGCTCAAAACGAAGGGGGGCCGGGCTTCGACCCGGCTGCCGCCCGGCTGCCGCTGACCCGCTGGCTGCTGGACGCCTGCAACGCCGCCGTGGCCGAGGCGACCACGGCGCTGGATGCATACCGCTTCGATGATTACGCCGCCGCGGCTTATCGCTTCACCTGGCACACCTTCTGCGATTGGTTCCTGGAGTTCGCCAAGCCTGTCCTGAACGGACCCGCCGACGCGGACGCCGCCGAGGTCCGGGCGGCGGCAGCGCACGTGCTGGGGGTTATCCTACGTTTGCTGCATCCGGCGATGCCGTTCGTCACCGAGCATTTGTGGGACAACCTGGGCTATGGCGCCCCTTGCAGCCTGATCCGCGCGCCCTGGCCGGCGCCGGCCGCGGTTGCCGATCCGGCTGCCGCGCGGCAGGAGCTGGAATGGCTGGTGCGCCTGGTCTCCGAGGTCCGTACGGTCCGGTCCGAGATGGACATCGCGCCCAGCAAGCTCACGCCGATCCTGCTACGCGACGCGACCCCTGCAACCCTGGCGAATGCGGCCACTTGGTCCGGCAGCATCCAGCGCATGGCCCGTGCCTCGGAGATCAAGGCGCTGGACGGCCCGATGCCGCCGGACAGCGCGCAGATCGTGGTGGACGAGGCGACGGTGGTGCTGCCGCTGACGGGGATCATAGATCTGGATACCGAGCGGGCGCGGCTGGGACGGGAACGGCAGAAGTCGCTGGCCGAGGCGGACAAGGTGGTCCGTAAGCTGGACAACGCGGATTTCGTCAGCCGGGCCAAGCCGGAGGTGGTGGAGGAGAACCGCGAGCGTCTGGCCGCGCACCAGGCCGAGGCCGCGCGCCTGGCGGCGGCGTTGGCCCGGATCGCCCCCGCTGCTGCTCCCTCTCCCTCCGGGAGAGGGTTGGGGTGAGGGGGTCTTCACGCGCCGTCCTAGCCGAAGCGGGACCGCGCGCCGCCGGAATCTGCGGCTCCCGGCTCCGCAGCCAAGACCCCCTCACCCCGACCCTCTCCCGGAGGGAGAGGGAGCAGATAAGCAACTGATAAGGAGGATACCATGCTGAAGAAGCGTTGGGATAAGAGCAACCTGCCGTCCCGCCATGTCACCGTCGGTCCCGACCGGGCACCGCACCGCAGCTACTACTACGCGATGGGCCTGACCGAGGACGAGATCAATCAGCCCTTCGTCGGCGTTGCCTCCTGCTGGAACGAGGCGGCGCCCTGCAACATCGCCCTCAACCGCCAGGCGCAGTCGGTCAAGCGCGGCGTGGCCGAGGCCGGCGGCACCCCGCGCGAGTTCACCACCATCTCCGTCACCGACGGGATCGCGATGGGCCACCAGGGCATGAAGTCGTCGCTGGTGTCGCGGGAGGTGATCGCCGACAGCGTCGAGCTGACGATGCGTGGCCACTGCTACGACGCGCTGGTCGGCCTGGCCGGCTGCGACAAGTCACTGCCCGGCATGATGATGGCCATGCTGCGGTTGAACGTCCCCAGCGTGTTTATGTATGGCGGCAGCATCCTGCCGGGCCGCTTCCACGGGCGGGACGTGACGGTGGTGGACGTGTTCGAGGCGGTGGGCAAGCACGCCGCCGGCAACATGGACGACGGCGAGCTGCTGGAATTGGAGAAGGTCGCCTGTCCGTCCGCCGGGGCCTGCGGCGGCCAGTTCACCGCCAACACGATGGCGACCGTCAGCGAGGCCATTGGCCTGGCGCTGCCCGGGTCCGCCGGGTCCCCCGCGCCGTATGAGGACCGGGACCGCTGGGCCGTTGAGTCTGGCCGCGCCGTCATGGCGCTGATCGAGAGCGGCCTGCGCCCGCGTGACATCGTGACGATGGAGGCGCTGGAGAACGCGGCTGTCGTGGTCGGCGCGACCGGGGGCAGCACCAACGCCGGGCTGCATCTGCCGGCGCTGGCGCACGAGGCCGGGCTGCGCTTCACCATGGACGACGTGGTGCGGATCATGAAGCGCACTCCCTACATCGCCGACCTCAAGCCCGGCGGAAAGTATGTCGCGCTGGACGTCCACCGCGTCGGCGGCATCCCGGTCATCCTGAAGGCGCTGCTGGACGGCGGCCTGCTGCACGGCGACTGCATCACCGTGTCGGGCAAGACGCTGGCGGAGAACCTCAAGGATGTGGTGTTCCCGACCGATCAGGACGTGGTCTATCCGGTGTCGCGGCCGATCTCCAAGACCGGCGGCGTCGTGGGGCTGAAGGGCAACCTCGCGCCCGAGGGGGCCATCGTGAAGGTGGCCGGGATGGCCAACCTGCAGTTCGAGGGCACGGCGGTGTGCTTCGACAGCGAGGAGGAGGCGTTCCGCGCCGTCAACGACCGCGCCTACAAGAAGGGCGATGTCATCATCATCCGCTACGAGGGACCGCGCGGCGGCCCGGGGATGCGCGAGATGCTGTCCACCACCAGCGCCATCTACGGCCAGGGCATGGGCGGCGACGTGGCGCTGATCACCGATGGCCGGTTCAGCGGCGCGACCCGCGGCTTCTGCGTCGGTCACGTCGGGCCGGAGGCCGCGGTTGGCGGCCCGATCGCGCTGCTGCGCAATGGCGACCGCATCCGCATGGACGCGGAGGCCGGGACCATCGAGGTGCTGGTGTCCGACGCCGAGTTGGCGGAGCGCCGGGCGGCCTGGACACCGCGCGGCACCGACTACAACAGCGGCGCCATCTGGAAGTATGCCCAGACCGTGGGGCCTGCCTACCTGGGCGCCGTGACCAACCCGGGCGGGGCGGCGGAAACGCACTGCTACGCGGATATCTAGGGGCGGGGGAGTTGTAACCCGCTGCCTGTAGGCGCGAACCACTGGAATGATGCCGCCCCTTCTCCCTCTCCCTCCGGGAGGGGGTCGGGGTGAGGGGGCGGGCAAGCGCCGTGTTTGCCCATCATAGGGCCGCCGTTCTTCGGCGCGCCACGGCTGCCGCTCCGCAGCCAAGACCCCCTCACCCCAACCCTCTCCCGGAGGGAGAGGGAGCCGGTGCGGCCCTCTGACACACTGGCACGAGGCTTGCGATGGTTTCGACATGATCCCACCGACCCCTGGCGCTGATCCTTCTTCCCGCCTGTTCGGCTACGCCACGCCGCCGGACGGCGCCGGGCCAATTGGGCCGGACCAGGCATGGCCGGTGGCGGTGGATGTCAGCTTCTCCGATGTGATGCACGGCTTGAACCCCCTGCAGCATCTGCCGGTGATCGGCACAATTTACCGGGCTGTCACCGGCGAAACCATTCCGACCACCATGCGCGTCCTGGGCGCTGGCCTCCTCGGCGGGCCGCTGGGGATGCTTGGCGCCGGGCTGTTCGGCCTGTTCGAGGCGGTCATCGGCATGGGGCCGGACCGCACCCGCCCGCCGACCCCGGCCGGCATGTCGGAAACCGGGTCGGAGCGCCCAATGGAGCCGGTCACGCCCGGGACGCTTCGCCCGGGCGAATACACGACGCTGGCGACCATCGTGCCGGAGTTCCTGCGGCCGACCCAGTTGGCGGACGGTCCCCCAGCCGGCGCATCGCCCGATCCCAGCCGCGGCCTTGCCGCCTACGCCGCCGCGGCGCAGGAATGGCGGAATACGCAGGCTTGGGAAAAGGGGCTGACATGAGGGCGCGGGTGGGACGGGATGGGATGGTGACGCTCGGCGCGTTTCAGGCCCGTGCCGTCCTGGGTGCCGGCGGCGTCAGTGCCCGCAAGCAGGAGGGGGACGGCGCCACCCCCGCAGGGCTGCTGCCGCTGCGCCGGGTGCTGTATCGGGCGGACCGGCTGCCGCGGCCGCGCGCTGCCGTCCCGGTGTCGCCGCTGGCGCCGCATGACGGCTGGTGCGATGACCCGGCGGATTCAGCCTACAACCGTGCGGTCAAGCTGCCCTTTGCCGCCGGGCACGAGGAGTTGTGGCGGGCAGATGCGGTGTATGACGTGATTGGCGTGCTCGGCTGGAACGACGCGCCGCCGGTGCGCAGTCCCGGGCCGGCGCCGGGCAGCGCCATCTTCCTGCACCTTGCCCGCCCGGACCGCGCGCCGACTGCTGGCTGCATTGCCCTGGACCGTGCTGACCTGCTGGCGCTGCTGGCGGCGGGGATGACGGAGATCGAGGTCGAGGCGACATAGACCGGCTTGCGTCCAGGCTGAACGCAATCGGGGCTAAGCAGGCTTGCGCGGCCTGTCACACAGATGGCCTGAGGCCGTGCCAGACCGCGCAAGCCTGCTTAGCTTTTTGTCTGTGCGCCGGACCTCCAGAGGTTTGCTTAGCTTCTTTGTGTGCGGGCAAAAACTTGCGGATCAGGTCCGGTCGCGGCGCATCCAGACCCGACTGCGATCTGCTCTGGGTGCCTCGCGAGGCCCGGCGGCCCTAGATCCATAACTCTGTCATTCCGGGCGGAAACGCCTGTGTGCCAGCCTAGGCGCCCGTTCGCATCTGCCGCGCAGTGTCGAAGATGCTCGCCGCGTCAGGAGGCTCCAAGCCATTGCAGGATGTAGGGCAGCCCGACGACCGTTCCCGCGCCCACGACGCACAACGCGATCAACAGCATGACCGCCCGATCGAGGGGGGACCGGCCCGGGTTGGCGGGTTGGGCGGGCGGTGGTGCGGAGTCGTGCTCAGCCCCTTGCGAGCCGACCACCGGCCAATCCGGCACTTGTTCCGAAGCGGCGCCGCCGGACCGCTTAGCCAGGAACGGCTGCAAGTCGGCTGGCGGCGGGAAGTCCTCTGCCGCCTCGTCCGGCGCTTGCAGGCCGCCCTGGGCCAGGGCCTCGCGGATCGGCGCTGCCGACTTGTCTTTGAGCAGCTGCTTGAACGAGGGAAGGCCGACGAAGACGACGTGCAGGAAGGCGGCCATGCCGGAGCTGGGCCGTCCCCCGGGCGCCACCAGGCGCGACAGGATGCGGATGGCGCCCGCGTTCAGTGTTTCGGCCTGGTCAATGACCAGCACGACCCGGCTTTCGCCGGGGTGGCGGAGGCACAAGCGCTGCAGCGCATCATCGGCAACGTCATCCGTCAGCAGCCCAGCCGCGGGCTGCCCGCTCTGGATCAGGATGCGCTCGATGGTGAGCGGCGACCGCAGCGGGTTGCCGACCCGCACAATCCGGGCGCCTGGAGCAAGCGCGGCCAGCAGGCCCCGCGCCGCCTCCTCATGCTGATGGCCGGAACCGAGCAGGACGGTGACTTGTGGCGCGCCGCCTGGCCGGGCGGCGGCCAGCATGTTGAGGTGCGCGGTCGCCAACGGCGGAAACTCCAAGGGACAATTTCAAGGTGCAACAATTCGGTGCCCGGATCAACCGCCGTCATGCGGAGGACCGGTTTACGGCCGGCGTTGCGCCCGGCTTATTCTCCGCGCGGGTCGAATGCCTGGCGCAGCCCGTCGCCGAGCAGGTTCACCGCGATCACCGTCAGGAATATCAGCAGCCCCGGCAGAATCGCCAGCAGCGGCGCCGTCGTCACCAGGTCCTGGGCGTTGTTCAGCATGTTACCCCAGCTCGGCGTCGGCGGGACGATGCCGAATCCGAGAAAGCTCAGCACGGATTCGAACAGGATCACCCGTCCGACCGTCAGCGTGAGCGCCACGATGAGCGGACTGGCGACGTTCGGCAGGATGTGCGCCAGGACGACATACCAGGCCCCGCCGCCGCTGGCCCGGGCGGAGGTCACGAACTCCCGCTCCTTGAGCGAGAGCGTCGCGGCACGGACCACCCGGGCGACGGCGGTCCAGTCGAACAGGGCGATGATGACCACCACGCGCCAGAACCCGGCGGCGCCGGAGCGGGCGAAGTCCGGCGAAAACCCGAGCTTCGTCAGGTCCAGCGCCCCCAGCACGATCAGCAGCGGCAGCAGCGGCAGCGCCAGCACCCCATCGGTGACGCGCATCAGGGCGCCGTCCACCGCCCCGCCGAAGTAGCCGGCGGCAACCCCGATCGCCACGCCCACCACGGCGCCCACCATGGTCGCGATCAGCCCCACGAGCAGGCTGATCTGGCCGCCGGTCATCAGCCGCACCAGCACATCTCGCCCGGCGTCATCGGTGCCCAGCAGGTGGACCGGCCCCGGCGGGTCGAACCGGCCCAGCAGGTCCGTCGTCGTCGGGTCCACACCGAGCCACGCCTGCACCGGCCAGGCCGCCAGGCAGAACAGCACCAGCAGGATCAGCAATCCCAGCGCCACCATGCCAGTGCGATGCCGGCGGAAGCGTCGCAGGCGCAGCCGCCAGGGGCTGACGGCGGCTTCAGTGGTGGTGGCGCTCATTTTAGGCTGATCCGCGGATCGAGCCAGCCATAGGCCAGATCCGCCAGCAGGTTGCTCGCTAGCGTCACCAGCGTGGCGAACAGCAGGCCGGCGAGGGCCAGGTTGAAGTCGTTGCCCAGGATGGAGTCGTAGATCATCTTGCCCATGCCGGGCTGGGCGAACATGGTCTCGGTGATCAGCGCCCCGCCGAACAGGGTGCCGAAGCTGAGGGCGATCACGGTGACCACGGGGATCATGGCGTTGCGCAGGGCATGGACGCGGATCACGCGAGTCTCGGGGGCGCCCTTGGCCCTGGCGGTGCGGATGTGGTCCATGCGCAGCACGTCCACCATCGCCGCACGGACGTAGCGCACGAACTGCCCGGCGGTTGATAGGGCGAGCGTCAGCACCGGCAGCGCCAGGTGGCGCAGCACGTCCGCCCAGCCGCCATCGCCGACGTTCGCGGTGCCCCCCGCCGGCAGCCAGTGCAGGTTGACGGCGAATACCAGGATGAACACCAGGGCCAGCCAGAACACCGGCACCGACACCCCGGCCAGCGCCAGCACGCTGACCAAGCCGTCCACCCAGCCACCGGGGCGGAGCGCCGCGAGCGTGCCTAGCGCCAGGGCCAGGACGACGGCCAAGGTGAAGCCGCCCAGCATCAGCTTGGTGGTCTGCCAGAGGGCCGGGCCCATCACCTCCAGCACCGGGCGGGCGTGGACGCGGCTGTAGCCGAGGTCGCCTTGCAGGGCGGCCTGCAGCCAGTGCAGGTAGCGAAGGACCAAAGGCTGGTCGAGGCCGTAGATGGCGCGCAGGCGTTGCGCCGCCTCCGGCGTCATGCCGGGGTTGCTGGCCATCATGAGGTCTATGGGATCGCCGGGCATCAGGCCGATCAGGCAATAGATGGCGAAGGACATGACCAGGAGCACGATCAGGGTCTGCACGAGGCGGCGGAGGATGAAGCGGGTCATTGGTGATGGCGAGCCGTGTCTGACTCCCTCTCCCAGAGGGAGAGGGTTGGGGTGAGGGGGGCTTGGCGGCGGAGCAGGGCGCTCGCGGTGCCGGTGGCGTGCGGCCCTGTGTAGGCGATGGCGGTGCTTGCCCGCCCCCTCACCCCAACCCTCTCCCGGAGGGAGAGGGGGAAGGAAGGAGCGCTTACCATGGGAAGTGGCACGCAGCGGCCTGGCCCGGCGCCAGTTCGCGCAGCCTTGGCGGGTCGGTCCGGCACACCGCTTGCGCCTTCGGGCAGCGCGGGTGGAACACGCAGCCCGGCGGAGGAGCCAGTGGGCTTGGCATCTCGCCCCGGATCGCCGCCCCACGCGCCCGGCGGCGGCCGATCCGCGGAACCGCGTCCAGCAGCGCCTGGGTGTAAGGGTGGGCCGGCCGGGCGAACAGGGCGTCGCGGGCCGCTACCTCCACCAGCCGTCCCAGGTAAAGCACCGCCACCCGGTCGGCCAGGTGATGCACCACCGCCAGGTCATGGCTGATGAACAGGTAGGCCAAGCCCTGCCCACCCTGCCTCGTCTGTAGATCGCGCATCAGGTTCAGCACCTGGCTCTGGATGGACACGTCCAGCGCCGACAGCGGCTCGTCCGCCACGATCAGGCGGGGTCCGGGGGCGAGGGCACGGGCGATGGCGATGCGCTGGCGCTGGCCGCCGCTGAACTCGTGCGGGTAGCGGTTCAGGGCGTCGCGCGGTAGTCCAACCTGCTCAACCAGCTCCGCGGCGCGGATGCGGCGGTCGGCGGCGCTGCCGATGCCCTGGATGCGGAGCGGCTCGGCGATGATCTCCGACACCGGCATGCGCGGGTCCAGCGCGCCGTAGGGGTCCTGGAACACCACCTGGATCGCCCGGCGGCTGGCCGCGTCCGGCGCTCGTCCCTCGAACAGCACGCTGCCCTGCGTCGGCTCGCGCAGCCCGGCGACGACGTTGCCCAGCGTGCTCTTGCCGCTGCCGCTCTCGCCCACCAGGGCCAGGGCCTCCCCCGGGGCGACCTCGAAGGAAACGTTCTCCACCGCGCGCAGCACCCGGGGCTTGCGGAACAGGCCGCCGCCCTGCGGGAAGTGGACGCTCACGCCCTGCACGGCCATCAACGGCGTCATGCGTATCTCATGCCCCGGGTCATGCCCCCACCCGGATGCAGGCGGCCCAGCGGCCCGGCGCGTGTTCCTCAAGCGGCGGCTCGGCCGCGGTGCAGGCGGGGATCGCCTTGGGGCAACGCGGGGCGAAGCGGCAACCGGACACCTTGCTGCCCATGTCGGGGACGCCGCCGGCGATGACCGGCAGGTGCGACACGCGCCGGGCCGGGTCCGGCAGCGTCGCGATCAGCCCGGCGGTATAGGGGTGCAGCGGCTGCGCGAACAGCGCGTCCGCCGGGGCACGCTCCACGACGCGACCGGCGTACATGACGACGACCTCGTGCGCCAGCTCGCTGATGACGGCCAGGTTGTGGCTGATGAACTGGATGGCGGCGCCGGTCTCCTCCTGCATGGTCAGCATCAGGTCCAGGATCTGCGCCTGGATCGTCACGTCCAGCGCCGTCGTCGGCTCGTCGGCGACCAGCAGGGCAGGGCGGCAGGCCAGGGCCATCGCGATCATCGCCCGCTGGCGCTGGCCGCCGCTCATCTGGTGCGGGTAGGCGCGGGCGCGCTCGCGTGCGGCGGGGATGCCCACCTTGTCCAATAGGTCGGTGGCCCAGTCCAGGGCGGTGGGCCAGGCCACGCCCTCGTGCAGCACCAGGGCTTCGCCGATCTGGCGGCCGACCGGCATGGTTGGGTTCAGGGCGGACATCGGGTCCTGGAACACCATCGCGACCTGGGCGCCACGCATCCCCTGCCAGTCGGCGGCGGATTGGCCGACGACCTCGCGTCCCTGGAACCGTATGCTGCCGGTGACGCGGCCGGGCCGGGGAACCAGGCCCATCAGGGCCAGGGCGGTCATGCTCTTGCCGCAGCCGCTTTCGCCGACGACGCCCAGGGTGCGGCCTGCAGGGATGCTGTAGCCGACGCCGGCGACGACGGTCCGGGGGCCGTCGGGAAGGTCGAAGGTGACGTGGAGGTTGCTGACCTCCAGGACGTCCGCCTTCTCCCTTTCCCTCCGGGAGAGGGTTGGGGTGAGGGGGTCTTCAGGCGCCGTGCTTGCACCCGACAGGCCATGGTCAACCGGCGCACTGAGTGCTCCGCGCCGCAGCGAAGGCCCCCTCACCCCGGCCCTCTCCCGGGGGGAGAAGGAGAAGCGTGCCCTCTCACTGCGACTTCCAGTCCTCGGCGAAGATGCCGACGTCGTAGCCGTTGCCGAGTGGCTGGTAGCCGGTCAGCCATTTCGGCACGATGTGCGGCTCCGCCCGGAAGAACAGCGGCAAGACCGGGACCTGCTCGGCGTAGATGCGCTGCATCGCCGACCAATCGGCCTTGGCCTTCGCAGGGTCCAGCTCGGCCTCGACCTTGGCGATGTTGGCGTCCATCTCGTTGTTGCTGAACCCGGGATAGTTCGCGCCGCCGTAGCTGTTGGCCGCCGCCGGGATGTCGCTGGTGCCCAGGGTGCGGCGCGGGGACTCGCTGACGGTGCTGGACCAGCCATACATGCCCAGTCCCGTGTATTGCCGCTGCTTGAGGGTCACGCCGAACAGGGTGCGGGCCGGCTCGTTCTTGATCGTGACGTCCACGCAGGCCGCCTTCCAGTTGTTCTGCAGCACCTGCTCCGTCAGCTCGCGCAGGCGGTTGCCGGCGGTGGTGGTGATCTCGAATGACAGGCGCTGACCCGCGGCGTTGCGGCAGATGCCGTCGGACCCGGGGGTCCAGCCGGCCTCCCCCAGCAGCTTCTTGGCGCCCGGCAGGTCGTAGGGGGCGGGCTTGATGCTGGCGTCATACATCGGGTGCAGCGGGTTGACCCAGGTGGCGGCGACGGGCTGCAGCCCCTCGAACAGCCGGGTGGCCAGCGTCTGCCGGTCGGTCGCCAACAGCAGGGCGCGGCGGGTGCGCACGTCCTTCAACAGCGGGTTGTCCAGGTTGAGGTCGATGTGCTCGTAGGTCAGGCTCGGGCGGAACTCGTAGTTGAAGCGGTCGGGTGCCTGCTTCCGCAGCGCCAGCGCCTGGTCGATCGTCAGGCCCACGCTCTCGCCGGCCACCAGATCCAGGTCGCCGGACAGCAGGTTGGCCTGCAGGGCGGCGGTGTTCTCGATGGTGCGGAGCACGATGCGGCGCAGCGCCGGCTTGGGGCCGGGCCAGTACGGGTTCGGCTCGAACACCACCTGGGAGCCCGATTGATACTGGGTGATCATGTAGGGGCCGTTCCACAGCCCGGCCGTCGTCGGCTCCCGCGCATACAGGGTGTTCTTGATGTAGTCGCCGGGGTTGGTGGCCTTGGCGGCGATCTCGCCCTCCAGGTGCTCGGGGACGATCTGGTCCCACATCATGTAGTCGTTGATGACCCGGTCGGTGTGCAGGACGGCGGTGCTGTCGTCCACCACGTCCACTGCGCTCGCGCGCGCCCAGGGGTAGGTGTTGCCGGACCCGGTGTTGGGATTGGCCGCCAGCTTCCACGTAAAGGCGATGTCGCGCGCCGTCACCGGCTTGCCGTCGCCCCACATCAGCCCGGGTTTGAGCTTGATGGTGATCTTCATGCCCTTGGTCCCCTCGGGACGGTCCTCCAGCGCGGCGAGGCCGTTCTCCAGCGACGGCAGCTCGGCGCACAGCAGGCAGACGGGATGCCAGTCCTTGTCGTAGCCGCTGATCTGCCGTTGCGCGAAGGCGAGGGCATAGCCCTTGATGACCTCGGGGTCTATGAACGGGTTGAGGGTGCTGGGGAACTGCGCGGCGCCGATCACCAGGTCGTCCTTGGCCAGTGCCGGCGCGGCGAGCGCCAGGGCAGGGATGGCGGCCAAAAGGCCATGGCGCAGTCGCATGGGCGGCGTCCTCATAGGGGTGCGGCGCTAGATAGCCGTTTAGATGGCGTAAACGTCAACACTACCGGGCCTGCTGCTCCCTTTCCCTCCGGGAGAGGATCGGGGTGAGGGGGCGGGCAAGCACGGTTCCTTCCAAACGATCTGGATGCAGGCGGCGTGCCAGGTGCACCGCTCCGCAGCCAAGACCCCCTCACCCCGACCCTCTCCCGGAGGGAGAGGGGGAAGCAAGCTCCTATGGCGACTGGGTGAACAGGCGCGATAGGAGGCCGTGCTGCGATACCGGGCCGGCGCCTTGGCCGACCGTCACCGTGGCCGTCATGCCCAACGCGAGGTGGACGGTCTCCGGCACCTGGTCGATCCGGATGCGGACCGGGATGCGCTGCGCCAGGCGCACCCAGGTGAACACGGGATCAACCGACGCTAGGCCGAGCGCGCCCGGAGCGGTGTTGGGCGTGTTGATGCCGCGGGCGATGCTCTCGACATGGCCCCGCACCGGGTCGCGGTATCCCATCAGCGCCGCGACCGCGGGGGCGCCCACCTTGATGCCGGCCAGCTTGGTTTCCTCGAAGAAGCCGGTGATCCAGAAGCTGTCCTCGTCCACCATGGCGAGGTTGCGGCTGCCCGTGGTGGCGTAGTCGCCCTCCTGCAATTGCAGGTTGGTGATGTAGCCATTGACCGGAGCCAGCACCTTCGTCCGTTCCAGGTTGATGCGGGCCTGGTTGAGCTGGGTGATGGCGGTGGCAAGGGCGGCGCGGGCGATGTCGGCGGTGGCCTGGTAGGTTTGCTGCTCCTCGACGGAGGTGCTCAGGGTCGTGAGCTTCTGCCGCCTGGTGGCTTCGTTGTTCTTGGCGCTCAGGTCCGCCTGCCGGCTTTGCAGGGTGGCCTCGGCGGAGGCGACGGCGATCTGGAAGTCCACCGGGTCGATCTCATACAGCAGGTCGCCGCGGCGGACCGACTGGTTGTCGGCCACATGCAGGTGCAGGATGCGTCCGGACACTTCCGGCGCCTGGCTGACGACATAGGCCTGCACCTGGCCGTCCCGCGTCCAGGGTGAGGTCAGGTAGTCGTTCCAGACCGCGAACCCGGCCACGGCGGCGCCGGCCAGGAGAACCAGGGTAATGGCGATGCCGGCGCCCCGGCGGATTGCCGTATTCATGCGATGTCCCTCACCTTAAAGCCACCGCACCAGGGCGCCGACGATGCAGATGTAGATCGCGGTGCCGGCCAAGGGCGGGTTCCACATCCAGTGGAACAGCCGCAGCCGCAGCAGCAACCACCGCAACGGGAGATACAACAGCGCCGCGACACCGAGGTAAACCAGCAGCGGCGAGAACAGGATGCCGAACAGGTTGGTTTCGCGCCACACCCTCTTGGCCTTTCAGGACATCAGCTTGCGGTAGAAGCGCAGCGTGGCCCGGCTGGGTCGCAGCAGCAGCGCCGCCCCGGCCAGCCCGGATACGGCTGTGAGCAGGGGCCGGCCAACCGGCTCGTCCCCGGCGTTATCCAGCAGGCCCTGGGCAGCCACGAGCATCGCCGGGCCGTCCTGCCGCCGCAGTGCATCCCCGGCGCGGGTGGCTGCCGAACCATGCGCGGTCCCTAGGGCGGCCAGGCCGGCCCAGGCGCGGCGCACTGCCAGGTCCACCTCGCCGACGCCGTAAATGTGGCCCAGCAGCCGCAGCCGCGCCGGGGTCTGCCGGCCCAGGAGCTGCAACGCCTGCGACATGCGGTCATACAGCAGGCAATACGCCGCCGGCGTCAGGGTGGCCTCGCCCGCGCCCTGCCGCACCGTCCGCCGCAGCGTATCTCCGACTGCAACCGCGACCCTTGCAAGCCGCCGGGACTGGGAACTGGGAAAGATGATGTTGAACGACAGCAACACGAACACCATAGACAGTCCGACCTGCAAGACCGTGCCGAGATAGCTGGCGAGATCGAAGGTTTGCGGGTTCGACGGGCCCAGGATGATCGTGAACAGCGTCGGTCCCGAGGCGGCGTAAGGCCCTAGCACATTGTGGCGTTGCGCCAGGGCACAGACGAAGGCGATGCCCCCGATCACCAAGGCGAACATGGTGTAGCCCGAGGCACCGGGCAGCAGCAGGAACTTGCCCGCCCCGGTCAGGACGGCAATCGGCAGCAGCGGCAGCCCGAAGCGCAGGCTGGCCTGGGACGGGTTGGGGAAGGTGCCCAGCAACGCGACGAACGCCGCCTGCTGGATGAGCACCAGCGTCGCGCTGTCCCAGTCGGCCACCACGCAGAACACCGATCCCAGGCCGACGGAGATCAGCACCCGCACGGCACCGGTGAGCGCGGCCATGTGGTCGCGGCTGGCGCGCAGGCGGAGCGGCGGCAGGCTGCCGTCGCCCTCCGTAAGCACCTGCAGGCCAAGGAGGGCCTGGCGGTGCGCGGCGGCCACTGCCTGCGCGCGTTCCAGCAATAGGGCGCTGGTTGGGTCGGCAGGCCGGGGCAGGGGCAACTGGTGAGCCGGGCCGCCGCGCAACTCGTCCGCGATGGCCTGAAAGTACGATGCCGCGTCGGCCGGGACGTCCGGCCCGATCACCGCGGCGATGGCGCGGCTGGCGGACACCATGGCCAGCAGCGACGCGATGGCGTGCCGGGCGCCGTTGGCCCGGACTTTGCCGTCCGGCAGTTCGGCTGCGGTGTAGGACGCCTGGGTTTGCAGTGCTGCGACCTGTGCGGCCAACTGGACCATCGGCAGGTCGTCGCCCAGTGGGCGGCCTTCCAGGGCGTGGGCGGCGAGGTCGGCCAACGCGGCCTGGCGTGCCCGCAGGTCGGCCACCAGGGCGTCGAACGCCCCCGTGCCCGCCAGCAGGCGGTCCACCACCAGCACCGACGCGATGCCGATCAGGATGGCGGCGACGCGGTCCAGCGTCGTCGCAAGCGCGGTGTCCGGCGCGGCGATGACTCCGACTGCGATAATCCCCGCGGTGTAGCCGCTCAGCGCAGCGCCATAGGAGCGGAAGTCCCGCAGCAGGGTCGCCACGTAGGTGCAAATGGCCAGCCACAGCGCAAAGCCGCCGAGCAGCATGACCCGGTCCTGCGGAAACGCGGCGACCAGCGCAAGCCCGACGCAGCCGCCGATCAGGGTGCCGGCGATGCGATACCTGGCCTTGGCGGCCGACATCCCGGCCGAGACCTGGGTGACGATGGCGACGCAGACCCCGGCGCTTGAGGCCGAATCGACCTGGCAGAAGAAGGCGACGTAGTAGGCCAGCAGCATCGCCAGCGTCATCCGCGCGGCGAACAGCAGGGCGTCCGGCGCAAAGCCGGGCAGGACGAAGAACGCGGGTGGCGTTGCGATGGCTGTATCCGACACCTTACCGCCTGCGCCTCCGGCTTAGCCCCTGCTCGATCCTAGGCAGGCTTGCGCGGCCTGTCACACAGATGGCCGGCGGCCGTGCCAGTCCGCGCAAGCCTCCTTAGCTTTTCATCCGTGCGCCGGACCTACAAAGGTTTGCTTAGGCCCGGCGCCATGGCAGGCGCTACTGGGCCCTGATCCAGGTCTGGCTGCGGCCCAGGAAGCTCACGCCCAGGTAGCCGCGCACCACCAGCTTCTGCCCGTTGTCGTCAAGGCGAACCGACGACTTGTAGGTGCTGCCGGTCTCGGGGTCGAGGATCGTGCCACCGTTCCATATGTCGCCGTCACGCTTGAGGCCGCGCATGATGTCCAGGCCGATCAGCGGCTTGTTCTTGCGGTCGTCGGAGCACTTGACGCAGGACAGGCCGGCGCGGGCCGGGTCGGTGATCCGCTCGATGCGGCCATACAGGGCGCCGTTGGCCTCGAAGATGCGGACGGCGCCGTTCTCCCTGCCGGTCTTGTCGTCAATCGTCCGCCATAGGCCGACGGGGCTGGCGGCACCTTGCGCCGACGCCGCGCCGCATAGCGCCAATGCGCCGCACAGCGCCGCGGGGATCAAAAGCACACGCATCGGGATTACCTTGATCATCATGCCGCGGGGTATGCGGGACCCGGCGCTGCGCGGCAAGCGGCGTCAGCTCCCGCTGCGCCATACGGTCATGGCCAGGGCCGCAGCTCCGGCGCCGAGGATGCCCAGCGCCACATACCGGGCCCGCCTCAACGTGGCGCCTGGCAGGGGCGGGGCGGCCCGCCAGGCCAGCGCGGCCAGGATGCCGCCCACCAGGCCGCACACATGTGCCGAAAAGCTGACCTCGGGCGTCAGCAGGTCGAATACCGCCTGCAGCGCGACGGCTGCCGCCATCACCAACGCGCCGCGCAGTGCCGCGGCACTTCGGTCCCGCCGCCAGTCGCGGGCGCCCGCAACCAGCAGCGCCCCCAGCAGGCCCATGATGGCGCCGGATGCGCCGATCAGCGCCTCGTCGGGCAGGATGCCTGCCGCAGTCAGCCACAGCACCCCGCCGGTCGAGGCCAATCCAGCGGTGCCATAGATGAATAGGATGGCCATCGGCCCGGCCGTCCGCTCCACCCGGATGCCCAGGGCCACCAGGGCGACCATGTTCATCCCCAAGTGCAGCAGGTTGAGGTGCAGGAACAGCGCGGTCCCCAGGCGCCACCATTGGCCGTCGTCCAGCACGGCGCCGGGCCACAGGCCGCCGAGGCGGAACAGGACGGCGTCGTCGTCGCCTCCGCCGGCCAGCACCTCCGCGCCATAGGCCATCAGGTTGAGGGCGAGCAGCACCAGGGTAACGGGCGCGTCGCCGATCCACGCCGGAAACTCGGCCGGCACTGCGGCCTCCTCCTGCGCCAGCAGCGCCTGGTCCTCGGGGGTCAGCGGGGCAGGAGGCGCGGCATCCAGGCGCTGGCGGACGGTCAGGGCCACCAGGCGGTCCCGGCTGTCCAGCAGGCGCTCCAGTCCCACGCGTCCGGCTGGGTCGCCCACGGCCTGGGCGGCGACAGCCCGCCAATAGGCCTTCACAGGCGGGACCAGCACAGATAGGGAGCCGGCCAGCAGACGGTCCACCGCCGCCACCTGCCCGCAGGCGGCCATGACGGTCAGCGTCGCCATCGGTCGGTGCGCGGCAAGGCGCCCGCGCTGACGGGCGAACAAGCGCAGCATGGCGGCGCGGTCGCCGCTGTCATCCAGGGCACGCAGGCGCATGGCGATGCCCACGGGGTCGGTGTCCCCTGCCTCGCCCACGCCGGGCGGCAGCAGCGACCAATCGCCGCGCAGCCTGCACAACTGCCCGGTGGCTGCCAGGCGTATGACCGCAGGCACTGGTTGCTGTCGCAGGATGTCCAGCGCCGCATCGGCCTCGGCTAGACGGCCCCGGGCGGCAAGCGCCAGGGCGTCCAAAAGGCGCCACTGCTGGTTGTCCAGGCTGCGAAAGTGCGGGGTCAGGGTCCGGGTCAACCAAGCCAGCCATGCCGCACGCACAAAGTCCTGACGGCGTATGGCCGCATTGACCAGCCGTTGCAGGGCGCCTGGCACCCAGATGACGGCCGCGAAGGTCGCCGCCGTGATCCAGGGAGCCCAGTCCGGCGCCAGCACGCTGGCAAGCGCTGCGACCGCCGCCACTACCGCGAGGGCGCGCCAGCGTGGGTCGCGCAACGGCACCCGCGCCCGCAAGCAGCCGATAGCTCCCACCGCACAGCTTCCCAGGGGCAGCCAGAACAGGATCAGCCAGAACAGGAGCTTGTGGTCGGTCATGGCTTATCCACTCGATGGCGGGAGCGAGGCGGATGCGTCGGCAATCCTGTAGAGGCTCGTTGGCTCAACGCGCCGTCAGCGGTGCTTCGAAGCCGTGCCGGGCCAGGATCGCCTGGCCGTCCCGCGACAAGATGAACAGCACGAAGGGCAGCACCGTGCGCGGGTCCGCGGCGCGCAAGGCCGTCAGGCCATACTCGGCGCCGACGGCCAGGTCCGGCGGCAGGTCCACGGCTTGCAGGGACGGCGCCTCGGTCAGCGCTTCCCGCGCCGCGGTGCAGTAGGCCAGGAACAGGTCGGCCCGGCCCTCCAGGACATGCCAGACATACACGTTCCGGCTCGCAGGCGGGACCGCAGAGTTTGGCGCGCCGGTCAGCCGGATGGCCTTCGCCTGCAGGGCCGCTTCGGCGCCGGGCCGCAGGGCGCCGGCCCTGGCGAACACCTGCATGGCATAGTCGCCAGCCGGGTCACTGCGCGGCGTGGAGGTGCCGAGCTTCGTGCCTGCCGCCAGCATGGTGTCCAGCAGGGTGGCGCCGCTGACGGCCAGACCGGGACGTGCGATGGCACACAGGCGGTTGCGGGCGAACATCACGACCGGCCACGCCTTGCCGTCCCCGGCCAGAGCGGTCGGGTTGCCCATATCCGCGGAGGCGTAAACCCCGCCGGGCTCGCCGCCCTCTAGCCGTTCCCGCAGCGTGCCGGAGGGGCCGAACGCCGCCTCCACCCGTATGCCGTGCGCGGCGGTGAAGGCCTGCGCCATCTCCGTCAGCGCCGGGCGCAGGCTGCCGGCGGCGTGCAGGCGGACCACGCCGCCATCGGCTCGTGCGGCGGCGGCGCTCAGCGCCAGGCAGGCCACGACGGCAAGCCTCACGG
The DNA here is from genome assembly GCA_964242325.1 of uncultured Acetobacteraceae bacterium. Taxonomy (GTDB): domain Bacteria; phylum Pseudomonadota; class Alphaproteobacteria; order Acetobacterales; family Acetobacteraceae; genus DASWOJ01. Next base: position 5,590 of record CAXTCI010000031.1, on the reverse strand, counting down.
TCCCGACTTGCCGGCGTTGGGGAAAAATAGCTGCTCGCCGTTGATCTTGTAGGCGGCGATGGTGCCTTGTCCGGCGGGGGACACCAGCCAGGCGATGAAGCGCCGGCCGAGATCGGCCTTCACCGTCGGGTGCCGGGCCGGGTTCACCAGCATGACGCCATACTGGTTGAACAGCCGCGCGTCGCCCTGCACCAGGATCACTAGGTCCTGCCGGTTGCCGAAGTTGAGCCAGGTGCCACGGTCGGACAGGGTGTAGGCGCCCATCGCCGCGGCGGCATTCAGCGCCGGACCCATGCCGCCGCCGATGTCCTTATACCAGCCGGTCTCCTTGCTGGCGGCGTTCGGGTCCACCCCGGCATCGCCCCAGAAACGCTTCTCGGCGGCGTTGGTGCCGCTGTCGTCACCGCGGGTGATGAAGGGTGCGCTGATCTGAGCGACGCGGCGGAAGGCGGCGACCGTGTCCCTGCTTCCGGCGATGCCTGCCGGGTCGGCTTTTGGGCCGACGATGATGAAGTCGTTATACATGACCTCCTGCCGTTCGACGCCCCAGCCGTCGGCGACGAAGCGCAGCTCCGCCGGGCGGTCGTGCACGAACATCACGTCGGCGTCGCCGCGCTGCCCAATGGCCAGCGCCTGGCCAGTGCCGACGGCGACGACGCGGACCTCGATCCCGGTCGCCTGCGTGAAGGCCGGCAGCAGGTGAGGGAACAGGCCGGACTGCTCGGTGGAGGTGGTGGAGGCGACGGTGATGTAGGGCGCATCGGCGGCGTGGCCGGCCGGCGCCGCGGCAAACAGGCCGAGCAGCGCGGCGACGAAAGTTCGGCGAAGGATCATGGCGGCTCCTGTTGGCCGGCGCGGCAACGTTGCTGGGGCATTGGCTCAGGAGGGCTTGAGCAGTTTGGCGCTTGGGTAGCCGGCAGCCCCTTAAGCCGCGCCGGGCTGCTCAGGTTTTCATCTTCGACCCGCCTTCAAAAGCCGGCTTAACGCACCTCGATGGCTGCAAGGTCGTGGACGGCCCGGCCGCCGTAGCTGTCGCCGGGCACGACCAGGCGCGGAGCAGGTAGGGGATTGCCGTCCATGCGATAGGCGATCAGGACCTGCTTGCCTTCAAGGTGCGGGTCCATCTCGCCGAACGCGACCGCCACCGCATAGCCGTCGCTGCCGCGTGCCATCAGGACATGCTGGTTCTGCGTCGCATGGCCCGGCGTGTCCACTGGTGCCGCGGCCTGCAGCAGCGGCCAGAGCAGGGCGCCGGTGTAGGTGATCTTACGCGGCTTCTGCGCCTCGGCCACAGTAACTTCCACCGTAACGGCCGGCAGGGCTTGCAGGTCGGCCAGGGCCAGGGTGCGCGGAGCCTTGATCCCGCCGGACAAGGCGACGGCCGCTGGTGCCGCGGTGCTGTCCGCTGGCCCGGGCGCCGCCACGCCCTGCGCAACGGCGGGATAGGCCAGGGCCAGCACGGCCAGAAGAACGACCGGCCGCAGGGTGCGGCCGGCAGCTTCGGCGTGCGGCATGGGCTACTTGCCTATCATCACGTCCGACGACTTGATCACGGCGGTGGCATCGTCGCCGGGCTGCAGGGCCAGGTCGTCAATCGCCTCATTGGTGATCGAGGAATGCACGATGGTGCCGCCACCGATGTCTATGTGGACGTGACCGGTGGTCTGGCCCTTGGTGACGGACACGATTTTGCCCTTGAACTGGTTGCGTGCGCTTAGTTTCATGATCGTTCCTAGTTGGCGTGCTTCGCCGAAGCGTAACAGGCCCGTGCGTAACGGAATGCTAACGCACCTGGTTTAAAATCGTCTATGCGCGAGGTAGCAAGGGCTGAACGCGGCTTGGCAGACATGCCCCGGTCACCCTCGACGAAATTTATGTTGCAGTGCAACAGAAGCGATGCGTGGCCGTTGACATCCACCAGGGGCGGCGGCGGTGCCCCAGCACAGGGAAGGAGACTTCAATGAGACCGGACAAGATACGTGGAAACGTGTTCGTGGCGAACCTGCCTCGCGGTTTGAAGGATGAAGAGCTGGCGGAAGCGTTCGACCCCTTTGGCATCGTGCTAAACGCGCACATGGCGCGCGACCCGGCGACCGGGGAAACGCTGGGCCACGGCCTGGTGCAGCTTGCGCCCGACAAGGCGGTGGAGGCGGCCATCACGCGCTTGAACGAGACGGGGATCGGCGGACGCCGGATCGAGGCTCGCCGGGCCGACCCGGACATGGGCATCAGCCCGCCGCCACGCCCGCGCGAGGCGCCAGCCCGCGCGCCACGGACCGAGGCCGTGGTGGTGGAGCGCCGCCCACCGCCGCGCACGCCGACGCTGGTCATGGCGAAGCTGGGGCCGCGCCCGCGCCGGGATGCATACTGACCGATTCCGGCCGCAAAACATTGTCAGACCGGGCTTAGGGAGTCGCTGGCTGCTATCCATGCGTATGGCGGGGAATGCCGCAGGTCGGAAGCATCGCCCGCAACGAAGCTGACCCAGGCTCGATGCGCTTCCGGCTGCCGGGAGACGTGACGTCCGGCTATGCTTCCGTGCGGGCGGCCGTTTCCACCGAAAACATCGGCCTGGCTTCCAAAACCTGCCAAGCCACCAGGGCAGGCAGGCCGAAGGTCACCTCCCTCAGGCGCTTCATCAGGGCGAGCGCGATGGCCACGTCCGCCGGCAGCCCGAACAAGGCGCACACCAGGACATACCCGCCCTCGGCCACGCCAAGCGCCCCGGGGATGATGAACCCCGCCGTCCGGATGGCCTGGCCCAGCGCCTCGATGGCGAGGCTCTCGGCAAAGCCTGCCTCCTTGCCGAGAACGTGCAGCGCCAGCCAGACCTCGGTGCCGCCCAGTAGCCAAGACACCATGTGCAGCCCGCCGCACCGCGCCAGCGCCCGGCGGTCGCGGCCCAGGCTGCGGAAGGCGGAGCCAATGCCGCGCAGGCCGGGTATGCCGCGGGTGGCGGCGCGGCGCAGCCGAACCGACAGCCACCGGCCGGGCCGTCCAGCCCAACCATAGCGAACGCCGGCCGCCAGCAGGGCGGCGACGGCCAGCACAGTGACCGTACCGCCGATCAGCCAAGCCGCCGTCGCGCTCATGCCCACCAGCGCCACCAGCAGGCCCAGTCCGATCAGCGTGAACAGCGCCTGGGTCAGCACTCCAACGGCCACGTCGCCGACCGACCCGGCGATGGCCGCCGGCAGCGCCACGCCCCTTCGGTGCAGCAGCCGGGCGCCGACGACTTCCCCGCCGATCTGGGCGACGGGCAGCATGGTGTTGATGCCCTCCCGCACCCAGCGAAGCAGCAGGAAGGCCAGCACGCCGGGCCGCCGATGCTGCCGCCCCGTTGCGGCCCGCCAGGCTTCCGACGATGCCAGGAGCTGCAGCAGGTGGAAGGCGACCACCAGCCCGATGCCCCAACCCGCCTGGTGCAGCAGGCCGAGGATGCCGGGCAGGCCGTGATGGGCCAGCAGCCATCCGGCCAGGGCCAGCCCGGCCAAGGTCGCCGCGGCGGCGCCCCACCTCATGCCCCCGCCAGCCTTGCTGTCGCGTCCTGGGCGGGCTGACGCGGCTGGCTGGAGGGATTGGTCCGTCATGACCCCGGCCATACAGCAACTAGGGGTGGCGCTGAACCCCCCTCGGGGTCAAGCTGGGCGGTCGCCCGAAAGGGTGATCCGGTGCATCAGGCGGCGGTGGCCGTGGTAGTCGTTCACCGGGTTGTGCTGTGCCGCGCGGTTGTCCCAGAAGGCGATGGAGCCGGGCTCCCAACGGAAGCGGCAGGTGAACTCCGGCTTCACCTGGTGGGCGAACAGGAATTGCAGCAGCGGCGCGCTTTCCTCCTCGGTCCAGCCGGCGAAGCGGGCGGTGTGGGCGACGTTGACATACAGCGCGCGCCGCCCGGTTTCGGGGTGGGTCCGAACCACCGGGTGCTCGGCGGCATAGTCCTTCGGCGCCGCCGCGCCGTTGTCGCGCACCCGGTCCTCGCGCGTGCGGCTCACGTCCGCCTTGGCCGAGGTATTGATGGCGCGCAGGCCGTCCAGGGTGCGGCGCAGGCCGTCCGACAGCGCCTCATAGGCCAGGTACTGGTTGGCGAACAGCGTGTCCCCGCCATAGGGCGGCAGCTCGCGGGCCAGCAGCACGCTGCCCATCGGCGGCTGGTCCAGGTAGGAGGTGTCGCTGTGCCAGATGCCGCCGAAGTTGGTGCGCTCCTCCTCGCGCTTCAGCACCTGGATGATCTCGGGAAAACCTTCGAGGCCGCGGACGAAGGGATACTCCACCGGCGTGCCGAACCGGGCGGTGAAGCCGCGGAACTCGGCCGGCGGCAGCGGCTGGCCGCGGAAGAACACCACTAGGTGGTCCAGCAGCGCCTGGCGTATTCCTTTAATGGCTGCGTCGTCCAGCCCGGCAGCCAGGTCAACCCCGTGGATTTCGGCACCCAGCGCGCCGGAGATCGGTCGTATGTCCATCGTCTTGCATTCCCTCCGTACCGGGGTTGTGGCGCCCCGCTGGCGCGGAGTGTAGCGTAAGCGCCAACGCCCGCCAGGGATGCGGGGGACCGAATACGGAGGAGACGACATGTCCGCAACGCTGACCCGGCGCACCGCGCTCGGCCTGCTCGCCGCCCCTGCGATCATCGGACGGGTCCAGGCGGCGGGGCGGCTGCTCCGCATCTCGCACCAGTTTCCCGGCAGCACCGGGGACAGCGGGGACTTCCGGGACCGCATGTGCCAGCGCTTTGCCAAGCTGGTGCAGGAGCGGACCGGCGGGTCGCTGGAGTTCCAGGTGTATCCCAACGCGTCGCTGGCCAAGACCTTTGCGCAGATCAGCGGCTTGCGTAAGGGCGCGCTGGATATCGCGTTGGTGCCGCTGACCTATGCCGGCGGCGAGATCCACGAGATGAACATCACCTTCATGCCGGCGCTCGTGACCAGCTACGCCCAGGGCTACAATTGGCGCACGGCGCCGGTCGGGCGGGAGCTGGTCGGCCTGCTGGAGCAGCGCGGCATCGTGCTGGTGAGCTGGATGTGGCAGTCCGGCGGCATGGCGTCCCGCACCCAGCCGCTGATGGAGCCGTCCGATGCGCGCGGCATGAAGATACGCGGCGGCTCGCGCGAGATGGACGAGATGTTCAAGGCCGCCGGGGCGTCGGTGTCGTCCATGCCGTCCAACGAGGTTTACATCGGCATGCAGACCGGGGTGATGGACGCGGCCTGCACCAGCAGCAGCAGCTTCCTGTCGTTCAAGCTGCAGGAAGCGTGCAAGTACCTGACGGCGCCGGGGCGGCGCAGCTTCTTCTTCGTCCTGGAGCCGATCATGGTGTCCAAGGCGGTTTGGGACACGCTGTCGCGGCCGGAGCAGGAGGCGATGATGGCGGTGGGTGAGGAGATGGTGCCGTTCAACCTGGCTGGCGCCCAGGCTGACGACCTGGAGCTGACGCGGGCCTATGCCGCCGCCGGGGTGCAGGTCCGGGCGATGGGGGAGGATACCGTGGCGCGGTGGCAGGCGGTGGCGCGGGAGAGCGCTTGGAAAAGTTATGCGGAGAAGACGGCGCTGGCGGGGCGGATGCTGCATTTGGCTGAGGAGGTGGAGGGATAGG
>CAXTCI010000030.1:0-36275 GCA_964242325.1 uncultured Acetobacteraceae bacterium | reverse complement strand
CGCTGCTGGATCTTGCCGGGTCGTCGGAGGGATTTACCCAACGAAGCTCCTCGGCCGCGGTTTGGAACGGCCCGGTGCCGCCTTGTTCGAAGCCCTTCATGCGCGCCGGGTTTTCGACGGCTGCCTGCAATTCCTCCTGGAAGTCCTGCATGCCGATTTTTATCGTGGGCCGGCCTACTCCGATCAACCCCTACCGCCGCCGCGGGTCCAGTAGGGCCTGCACGACGTCCACCGCCGCATTGGCCAGCACCACGAAGAACGACGCATACAGCACCGACGCCATCACCACCGGCAGGTCTAGGTTTTGCAGCGCGTCGTAGGTCAGCTTGCCGATGCCGCGCAGGCCGAACACCACCTCCGTCAGCAGGGTGCCGCCGCCGATCAGCGCGCCGATGTCCAGGCCGAACAGGGCGATCACCGCCACCAGCGCGTTGCGCAGGGCGTGGCGCAGCAGCACGCGGGCTTCGCTGACGCCCTTGGCGCGGGCGGTGCGTATGTAGTCCTGGCGGTAGGCCAGGATCAGCGACGCCCGCAGCACTCGGCCGTAAACCCCGGCATACAGCAGCGCGAGCGTCGTCCAGGGCAGCACCAGCGCGCGGAACCAGCCGCCGGGGTCCTGCAGCAGCGGCACGTAGCCCAAGGGCGGTACCCAGCGGAAGGCCCAGGTGTCGTGCAGGCGGCTTTGCGTCAGCAGGTTCACGACCTCGCCGAGCCAGAACACCGGAACCGACACGCCGACCAGGCCCAGCGCGGTCGCCAGCCGGTCCGCCGGGCCGCCCTCTCGCGCCGCCGCCAGCAGGCCGATGCCTAGTCCTGCGGCGAGCCACAGCACTGCGGCGCCGGCCGCCAGGGACAAGGTGACGGGCGCCGCCCGGAGCACCTCCGGGACGACGAGCTGACCGCGGTTGACGAAGGACGGCAGGTCCCGGCTGATGAACAGACGGCGCATCAGCACGGCGTATTGGATCGGTAGGGAGCGATCCAAGCCATACTCGGCACGTACGGCGGCCAGGGTTTCCTCCGAGGCGCCGCGGCCGGCCAGGCGGGCGGCCGGGTCGGCGCCTGGAGTGGCGAAGAAGATCAGGAACACCAGCACGCTGATGCCGAACATTACCAGCAGCGAGCGCAGCACTCGAACTAGGACCGTCACCGCCGCCGGCCTCGGTCCAGCCGTAGGCGAAGCGCTTCACCCAGCACGTTCAGCGCCAGAACCGTGGCCACCACCGCCAAGCCCGGGGCGATGGCCACCGCCGGGCGGGTATACAGCAGCGCCTGCCCGTCGCCGATCAAGGTGCCCCAGCTTGCCGCCGGCGCCTGGACGCCGATGCTGAGGACGGATAGCGCCGCCTCGGTCAACAGCGTCATGGCGGCGACGATAGGGACGAAGCCGATCAGGGTCGGCCAAATGTTCGGCAGGACGTGGCGACGCAGGATGTGCCAGGGCGTGCCGCCGGTGGCGCCTGCGGCCTCGATGAAGTCGGTGCCGCGCAGGGCGATCACCTCGGCACGCAGGGGCCGGGCTACGTAAGGCACGTAGACCACGCCTAGGATCAGCACCGGCAGCAGCAGGCTGTCGCCGGCGACGCGGATTGGCCCGATCTGCAAGCTCTGGCCGATGAGCACGATGCCCAGCGAGATCGCGAGCAGATAGACCGGGAACGCCCAGAGCAGGTCCAGCAGCCCGGCCAGCACGTTGTCCACCCAGCCGCCCAGGAAGCCGGACGCGACGCCCAGCACCGCCGCCAGCACCAGGCATAGGACCGTCGCACTGGCGGCGATGCCCAGCGACGTGCGTCCGCCATATAGCAGCCGCGCCGCTACGTCGCGGCCCTGCCCGTCTGCGCCTAGGAGGTAGGCGCCGCGCCAGGTCGGGCCGATGGGGGTGACGCCTAGGCCCAGGCCCTCGGTGTTCTCCGCCAGGACGTCTGTGGGGCGGCCATCCACCTGCACGGTGCCGCCGACGTTGCTGCGGAACGGGTCGGTGCCGGCGACTACGCGGGCGTAGATTGGCGCCACGGCGCAGGCGGTGACGATGAGCAGCAGGATGGCCGCGGCCAGGCGGGTCAAGACTTGGGGTCTGCTCCCTCTCCCTCCGGGAGAGGGTTGGGGTGAGGGGGCGGGAAAGCGTATGGTTTCGGCGAATTGGGGCTATGCTCCTGTTGCACGAACGCGCCCCGCTCCGCAGCCGAGACCCCCTCACCCCGACCCTCTCCCAGAGGGAGAGGGGGAAAGGCGGATGCCGCGTTTATTTTAGCCATGCTTGATCGATCAGCCAGCGGAACTGGTTGTGATAGGTGTAGCCGCGCACCCGTGCCGACACGATGTCGATGTACATCGGGTTGAACAGCACCGCGGCCGGCGCCGCATCCGTCACTTGCCGGTCCAGCGCCGCCAACCGTGCGGCGCCGGCAGGGTCGGCCAGCGCCGCCTCCAGGCCGCGGTCCATCGCCGGGTCGCACCAGCCGGAAATGTTGGGCGATGCGTCCGATCCCGGACGGAATGCGGAGCAGCCGAACACTCCGCCGAGGAAGGTGCTGGCCGAGGGGTAGTCCGAATACCAGTTGGTCAGGCTGACCTGCACCTGGTTGCGCGTGTTCTGGATGTAGGTGAACTGCACGTTCGCCGACAGCGACCGCAGTCGCGGCACGAAACCGAGGTCGCGCAGCACGTCCAGCAGGTAGGTGCCGATGGCCCGTGCCACCGGGCTGTCATCCGTGACCAGGGTTACGGTCTGGCCGGCCGTGCCGCTTTCGGCCACCAGGCGCCGGGCTGCCGGCAGGTCCAGCGGATAGGGGCAGTACGGCTCGTATCCCGGCAGACCCGGCGGCAGCACTTGGCAGGATGGCTGCGCCAGGCGCGGGCCGCCGTATAGCTTGACGATTGCCCGCCGGTCCACCGCTAGGTTCAGCGCCCGGCGCACGCGAGGGTCGTCGAAGGGGGCCAGCCGGGTGTTCATCGGCAGGAACCACATGGCGAAGGACGGGTTGAGGTGGACCAAATCGGCGTAGCGCGCGCCAAGCTCCGCTAGGCGGTCGGCGGGCGCCGCGTCGAAGGTCCAGTCGGCCTGGCCGTTCAGGACAGCGGTGATTTCCGCGGTGTCCTCCAGCCCGAAATCGTAGCGGATGCGGTCGGGGTAGCCGTCCGGCTGGGCGTCGGCGCTCCATTCGCGGAAATAAGGGTTGCGGACGATCTCCATACCCTCGCCGGGGTCGTAGGACCGGATCACGTATGGCCCGGTGCCCGGCAGCGGGGCGTTGCCGAGGTCGCGCTGGGGCACGTCCGCCGGTAGGACGCTGGCATGGGGCAGGGCCAGGCGGGTCAGGAACTCCGGGTCCGGGTGGTCCAGGCGTATGGCGATGGTGGCCGCTTCATCGTCGGCGGTGACGCCTTCCAGCACGCAGCCTTCGGGGTTGCGCAGGCAGGCGGGGGCGCCGGCGATGGCGCCGTAATAGGTGTCGGCGGTCGGGCTGCCGATCTTGAAGATGCGGCGTAATGATGCCGCCACGTCCGAGGCTCGGACTGGGGCGCCGGTGCTGAAGCGTAGGCTGGGGCGTAGGTGGAAGGCGTAGGTCAGGCCGTCCGTGGGGGTTGGGAGGGCGTCCGCCAGGTCGGGCACCAGGTCGTTGCCCCGGTCGCCGGACACCTTGCGGAAGGCGACGAGGCCGTCATAGGCCAGGGCGAAGACCTGCCAGTACTGCGCGGTGTAGTTCACCTGCGGGTCTATGGTGCCGGCGGCGGTGCGCGCGAGCAGGCGAAGCTCTCCGCCGTGGTGTGGGGATTGGGCCTGGGTGGGTGGGGATAGCAGGCAGGCGAGGATGACCGGGACCAAGTGCTTCCGGCTTCCTTTCCCTCTGGGAGAGGATTTGGGCGAGGGGGTCTGACTGCGGAGTTGGGCTTGTCCGGTTCGGCTGGAGCATGGCTCCGCGTGAGCCAGGACGGTGCTTGCCCACCCCCTCACCCCGATCCTCTCCCGGAGGGAGAGGGAGAAGCGGGGCGCCGCAGCACGAAGGCGGTGCCGTCCCAGACGGTGAATGGGGCTTCGCCGGCTGTTCCTAGCGTGAAGCCGTGCGACGTTGCCCAGGTCTTGGCGTCGGCCTGGTCTTGCGCGGGATCGTTGCGGTAGGACAGGTTCAGCACTGCCAGCGCGCCGCCGGGCCGCAGCACCCGTGCGGCGCCGGCGGCGTAGCGGTCCGCCGTCCCGGCCTGGATGATGTAGGGAAAGCTGTCTATTGCTAGCACGAGGTCGAACGCCGCGGGTGGCGAGGCGTCCAGCCCCTGCCCGTCCGTGTGTTCGAAACGGACGTTGGCCAGTCCGGCGCAGCGCCGGCGCGCCTCCGCCACCATGCCGGCGGACACGTCCAGGCCCAGCACCGACCGGCATTGCGGCGCCAGCACCGCCGCCACGCGCCCGATGCCGCAGCCCAGGTCCAGCACGTCCATGTCGGGCCGCAGCAGGCCCTGCCCTTCCAGCCAGGCGATGATCTCCGCCGTGGCCGCCGCCAGAATCGCCGGGTCGCCGAGTGAATACAGCGCCACGCTGGCCTCGGGTGAGTGCCGCACGGCGTGGTCGAAGAACGCGGCGATGCGCGCCACCCCGTCCGCCGGGGTCGCGCCGGACGCATCGTGCTGTGCCCCGGTCGCCTGCACCTCCGCCGCCAGGGCGTCCAGCGCGGCCCGGCGCCCTTCCACCAGGCGCGCCATCGCCGCCCAGCGCGGGGCGTCGGACTGCTGTGTGCGGAGAGAGTCCACGATGCCCTCCGCCGTGGCGCCACCCAGCAGCATCCGGGCTACCGCCACCTCGGGGGAGATCGTGCCGGCCAGGCAGTCGGCGATGGGGCCGCTCATGCCGCTCGGTCCAGCCGCGGCAGCCAGCCCAGGGATTGCAGGCGCGCTTCCTCGCCGGCCAGGAAGCGATCGCCGATGTCGCCGCGCCAGCGCAGGTTGGGGATCACCACGTTGCGCGCCCGGGCCGCGGCGGCGGCCTGCGCCGCCTGCACCGTGGCGCCGGTTCCGGTCACCACCATCGCGTAGCCGGTGCGGCGCCGGGCAAAAAGCTGGCCGTCTTGCATGCGCACGTCGGACAGGTGGTAGTGGGCCGGGTCGTCCGGCGGCTGGTGGTAGAACACCGGCGGGTCTGCCGCCGGGTCGGCGTCGGGCAACTCCTCGGGGAAGCCGGGGATGGTCAGCACTATGCCCACGGACCAGCCTGGCAGGGTCGCGAACTCGGTTGAGTCGTCGCGGAGCATGCGGCGCAGCAGGTCGGCCCAGCCGTCCCGCTGCAACGGCGCCAGCACGGCAAAGCCGGGGTTGCCGAAGCGGCAGGTAAACTCCAGCGGCCACAGCCCGTCCTCGTTGGCGATCATGTTCAGGTTCACGTAGCCGATGTGCCCCGCTTCCGCGAGAAGCGGCGCCACCCGGCCCAAGGTCGCGTCGAACAGCGGCTGCGCGCCCTCGTATCCCGCCAGGGTGCCCATCTCGCCGGTCATCTCACCCATTTCGCCGGGGAAGAAGCGCTTGTGCTCGAAGTCTATGCAGGCCGGGCGCAGGAAGCGGCGGCCGTTGAAGTAGGCGCCGACACCGACCTCCACCCCGTCCAGGCGGCGTTGCAGCATCACCCGGCCCGGCGGCGTGCGGGACAACTGGAACAGCACGTCCGCCCCGGTTCCGTGGTCGCCGACGAAGGTCGCCCGCGCGTTGTTGTGGTGCTTGAGCACGTAGCACCCGGGATTGGATCGCAGCCAGGCCGCCGCGTCCTCTGGCCCGGTGAAGTCCTCGCCGGCCGCGATCCGCAGCCCGGCGTCCCGTAGCACTTCCTGGCCGTAGGCGCGGTCGTACTCCAGCCGGTCGCCCAGCGTGCTGCCGCCGATGACCTGGTAGCCGTCGCGGCGCAGGGCGTCCTGCTCCTGTCCGCGCCCGACCTTCTCGAAGATGACGATGCCATCGCGGCCGACCCAATCCAGCGCCGGGCGCCAGTCCGGCACCGTCTGCACCAGGCCGCCGAAGCAGCCGGCATAGGCCGGGTCGCCGGCATGGACGCGGACGTCGTGGCCCTCGCGCTGCAGCGCCATGTATAGGTCGCCCAGGTCGATCCGGTTGCCTATCCCCAGAACCCGCATTCCACCCCCAAACCGCAACCGCTTGCCCGTGGCGGGCCGAGGCCGGCCTGTCAAGACACGCCTGCCTGTCAAGGCAAGGAGGCCGGCACCAACCAAGCCGGACAACAAGTCACCGTTTCCATCAGAAGATGGGTAGCATAACGGACAAGTTATGCCTCTATTAGCGCGGAGGCCGCAGGCTGCGGCAACAAAGGGAGGAGAATACAGCATCTTGCGGCACCTGGCCTCGATCTTGATGCTCGCCATGACGCTGGCGCTCGCTCCACTGGCCAGCCAGGCGCAGCAGGCGCGCGAGATCAGGGTCACGCGCCAGCCCAGCATCATCTACATGCCGACCTACGTGATGGAGCAGCAGCACCTGATCGAGCATCATGCCGCCGCCCTGGGCGTCCCGGACCTGCATGTCCAGTGGTTGGCGTTTGCCGGCGGCGGCAACGCCACCGATGCGCTGCTGTCCGGCAACATCGATGTGATCCACACGGGTCCGACCAACCTGCTGCTGCTGTGGGACCGCACCCACGGCGGCGTGAAGGGGATCGTCGCCAGCAGCGCGCTGCCGCTCATCATGGTGTCGCGCGACCCACGGCTGCAAAGGTTGTCCGACTTCACTGCCGCCGACAAGATCGCGGTTCCCACGGTGCGAGTCAGCACCCAGGCGGTGCTGCTGGAAATGGCCGCCACGCAGGCGTTTGGGCCAGACGGCTCGACCCGGCTGGACGGCAACACCGTGCAGATGAGCCACCCCGACGCGCTGGTGGCGCTGACCAACCCGCGGCACGAGGTTGCGACCCACTTCGGCGCGCCGCCGTACATGTTCCAGGAGCTGCGGACGGTCGCCGGCGCCCATCGCATCACCGACGACCGCGCCATCGCCGGCGGTCCCGTCAGCAACTCCGTGTCCTTCGCCACCACCAAGTTCGCCGCCGCCAACCCGGCGGTGATCCAGGCCATCAAGGAGGCAACGATGGAGGCGGCGGCCTTCATTCGCAGCAACCCGCGTGAGGCCGTGGAAATCTACCGCGGCGGCTCCGGCGACAAGACGCCGGCCGACGAGCTGCTGGCGATGATGCGCGAGCCCGGCATGGACGACTACCGGCCGCAACCGCAGGGGACGTTGCGCCTGGCGCAGCTCATGTATCGTGTCGGTACGCTGAAAACGTTGCCGCAGGCCTGGACCGACTACTTCTTCCCGATTTCTGCCGACCTGGAGGGCAGCTAACCATGAACGGATCAACCGACGCGCGTGAGGGACTGGATGGGCTTCTCCTGCCCCTCGGCCGCCAAATTGGAGAGCAGCCAGCCATGGACGGATCAACTGCCAGCCTTCCCCCGTCCGGCCCGCCGCTATTGGACGTGAAGGGCGTCACGTTGCGCTACAAGACGCCATCGTCGCTGGTGACTGCGACGCACCGGGTCAGCTTTCAGGTGCGGCAAGGCGACCGCTACGTGGTGCTGGGCCCGAGCGGCTGCGGCAAGAGCACGATGCTGAAGGCGGTCGGAGGTTACCTGCGCCCGGACGAGGGGGTGATCAGCATCAAGGGCCGCACCGTGACCGGGCCGGGCGCCGACCGGATGATGGTGTTCCAGGAATTCGACCAGCTCATGCCCTGGAAGACGGTGGCGGAGAACGTGATGTTCCCGCTGCTGGTCGCACGCCGGATGAAGCGGCGGGACGCGGTGGCTCGGGCGGGCAGCTACATTGACAAGGTGGGCCTTACCAAGTTCCGCGACAGCCTGCCGCACACGCTGTCGGGCGGCATGAAGCAGCGGGTCGCCATCGCCCGCGGCATGGCGATGGAGCCGGATATCCTGCTGATGGACGAACCCTTTGCCGCGCTCGATGCCCTGACCCGGCGGCGGATGCAGGACGAGCTGCTGCAGCTCTGGGCCGATACGAAATTCACCGTCATGTTCGTGACGCACTCGATTGCTGAGGCGATACGCGTCGGCAACCGCATCCTGCTGCTGTCGCCGCATCCCGGGCGCGTGCGCGCCGAGATTGACGGGGTGGACCGCATTGACCTCGGCGATGGCAGCGCCGCCCGGTTGGAGGCCCGCATCCACGACCTGCTGTTCACCGAGCGCGGGGCGGAGGACGTGGACCAGGCGGACGCCGGCGCGGGGGTTTCCCATGTCTGACGCCACCATCCTCGTCCATCCCGAGGCCACCATGGACGCCGGCATGGGCCAGCCGGAGGTCGTGCGCGTGCTGCCGTTCGGCGAGCGGCTGTGGAACAGCGGCGCCCTGCGCAAGACGCTGTTCCTGATCGTGCTGGGGCTGATCTGGGAGGGGTATGCCCGCTACCTCGACAATCCGCTGCTGTTCCCAACGCTTAGCGAAACGCTGCAGTCCGGTTGGGAGAACATTCAGAACGGGGTGCTGCCGGCGCGGGCCTGGACCAGTTTGCGCATTCTGCTGATGGGCTATGCCGCCGGGATCGTGCTGGCGGCGACGCTGACCATCGTTGCCATCAGCACGCGGATCGGCACCGACATCCTGGAAACCATGACGGCGATGTTCAACCCGCTGCCGGCCATTGCCCTGCTGCCGCTGGCGCTGATCTGGTTTGGGCTGGGGACGGGGAGCCTGGTGTTCGTGCTGATCCACTCGGTGCTGTGGGCAGTGGCGCTGAATACCCATGCCGGGTTCCTGGGGGTGTCGCAGACGATGCGGATGGTGGGGCGCAACTATGAGCTGCGCGGGCTGCGGTATGTGTGGCTGATTTTGATCCCGGCGGCGTTTCCCTCGATCCTTACGGGGTTGAAGGTCGGCTGGGCGTTTGCTTGGCGGACGCTGATTGCGGCGGAGCTGGTGTTCGGGGTTTCGAGCGGCAAGGGCGGGTTGGGTTGGTTTATCTTCGAGAACCGGAACGTGCTGGATATCCCGGCGGTGTTTGCCGGGCTGCTGACAGTCATCATGATTGGGCTGGCGGTGGAGAATTTGGTGTTCCGGACTGTGGAGCAGAGGACGGTTCGGCGGTGGGGGGTGCATAACTGAGGCTGGCTGGCTCCCTGGCGTTGGGTGGGGGTTGACGATTGCCGGATGCATGCCGCTGACCAAGCTGCGTCGAAGGCATCTGAACCATCGTGCTCCGCTCCCGCAGCCAAGACCCCCTCACCCCAACCCTCTCCCGGAGGAAGAGGGGGCAGCGCAGCACGGTTTTCCTGCATTGACGCGACTCGGGTGGCGTCGCTAGCCAACAAGGCTTGCCTGAATGAAGGGGGGCCGCATGGCCGTGCATAAGCTGAGGGACACGGACGAGGATGCCGATGCCCTCGACAACGATGTGCTGGACGAGTCGAAGGCCAAGGAGGCCCAGGTTGGCGGCGTCGCGGCGGACCGGCTGCGCTCCCTGATCGAGCGGATCGAGCGGCTGGAGGAGGAGCGCAAGGCGCTTGGCTCCGACATCAAGGACATCTTTGCCGAGGCGAAGTCCGCCGGGTTCGACGTGAAGGTGATCCGGCAGATCATCCGCATTCGCAAGCAGGAGCCGGCGGAAGTCGAGGAGCAGGAAAGCCTGTTGGACGTTTACCGCCGCGCACTGGGGATGTAGCGCCGGGCCGATGCCGCGGCGGCTACAGCATCGCCCTCTGTGCTGGTTGTGCCGCAGGTGCGCCAGGGGTTTGGTTGCGGCGTTCCCGCTCCTTCCCCGCCGTGAAAGCGACGTCGATGTTGCCTCCTGCCGCCGCCGCGACGTCCGCCAAGGCGGCATCGGTGAGGTCGGCCCAGCGGCGTCCGCGCCAGGGACCGAACGGTACTTTCACCAGCAGCGCCGGCTCGTCTGACCAAGCCAGCAACTGCGGCAGGTCCACGGCGGCCAGCATGTCCCGCAGGTGAAACGCCGTCACATAGGCGTCCGGGCCGGCGCGGTGCGCCGGTAGGCCCACATCGCGGTCCAGCCCGGCAGGCCGGCGCCAGTAACGCAGGCCCTGGTTGGAGTGGGTGGGCGCATCGGGCCAAATGCGCAGCGCGCATTTGTAGGTGCACACCCAACGCACCCCGGCCGGCTGCACCGGGCGGCACCAACGCTGCTCGAACGCGGCCCGGTGCGCGGCGAGCGCCAGGGGCGCCGGGCCGGGCTCGGCCTGCAGCACCGGGGGGGCCGCGGACTGCCACGGCGGGGAGTCTGCCACGTCCTCGTCCACGATGTGGTGGATGGCTGCGGTGGCAGGGGTGATTGGGTGGCCCGGCCGGACCAGCAGCGCACCGGGGCCGCCGCGCAAGGCCCAGCCGCCCTCGCCTGCGGCGACGTCCTGCCAGCCGATCTCCACCACGCCACCATCAGCAAAGCCTTGGCCCGTGGTTTCCAGGTCAATCACGCGGACGAAGCCGCACAAATCCAAACGAGACATGACTCTTATATGGGATGCAGCCAGCCCTGCGGCAGGGTGCGGCGACGCCTTGCCGCACCCTGCTCGATAGCGGGTCTGGTAGCGCGTCAGGCGGCGCGGCGGCGCATCAGGGCCAGGCCGGCGATGCCAAGGCCGAAGATCGCCATGCCGGGAGGCTCCGGCACCTCGAATTCATAGAGCGCGTCGCCGATGGCCTGCTGGAACTTCGCCGTGGGGTGGATGGGATCCCAGTATTGGAACTGGCCGATGTTGGCGGCCTGGCCGGTCGCGGGGTCTATCGGGCCGCAAGCCGGGTTGATGTTCAGGAACGTCGCCGGGGTGTTGGTGACGCCGTCATAGCTGACGTAGCACGCCTGCGTCGTGTTGGTGATGCCGAGGCTGGCGGCGTTGGCGATTAGGGAGTTGTTGTAGCTGAACAGGTCGAACAGCTTGATGTTCGCCGACGAATCGGCCGCCGCGAGGGTTGCGACGCCGTTGGCGAGGCCCGTGTTGTAGAGGATGCTGTCGGCGGTGGCGGTCGCCGCCTGACCGGCCGGCGAGTAGGTGGTGAACTCAGGGATTACGCCGACGTCGGGGACGTTCACGACGAGCAGGTTCTTGGCGCCAGCCGCGATGAGTTGGGCGATGCCTGCAAGCTCGGCGCTGATGCCGTCGGTGAGGTAGGCTGTGTTGCCCTGATGCGCGGCGGTCCGCACATCGTTGCCGCCGATGAACACCGTCACCAGCGCGCTGCCCGGCACGACGCCGCCCACGCTGGCCAGGAACGCGCCGATCTGGGCGCCGAGGTTCAACCCGGGCACGCCCTGGGACGGCGCGCCGCTGGTTGGGATCAAGGTGCCCGCCGTGGCGCCGGCCACCGCGTAGTTGGTACCGGACGTCAGGCCAAGCCCGTGCGTGTCCTGGAAGCCGGTCGGGAACAGCGATGGGTTTTCCGTCAAACCCATGAGTTGCGCCATCACCTGCACGGCGGTGGGTCCGTTGGTGAAGCTGTCATGATAGAACGGCGGTGATGGAAGGTTGTGGCCCAGCGCGTCGGCCAGGTTGCCATTGTCCGACAGGCTGTCACCGAACACGTAGTCGGCGCTGAACGGCGCGGCTGAGGCCGGGCCGGCGAACGCCACGAACGCCGCAACGGCCGATACGGCCCCCATGTGCTTGAAAACCACCCCTCGCTCCTCCCCTGCGGCAGCCGCGGCCTTGTGACCGTCGGATGCGTCTACTTACGGGAAGGTAACCATAGTTGAACGCGCCAGGCAATTTTTTAACGCAGGCGTCAAGCCTCCAGCGCCGACCCATGCGCCTTGAGCACCGCCCGGCGGCGTATCTTGTGGCTCGGCGTCAGCAGCCCGTTCTCGATGGTGAAGGGCGGCACCAGGGCGTGGCGGCGGATGCGCTCGGTGGGGGACAGGCGAGGGTTCAGCCGGGCAACCGCGGCCGCCACCGTCACCGCGTCGCCGTCATGCGCCGGCACCAGCAGCGCGGACAGCCCGGCCTGGCCGTCGCCGGAGACCACGGCCTGGGCGATCTCCGGCTCGTTCATCAGCAGGCCCTCGATCCGGGCCGGGGACACGTTCTCGCCGCCGGACAGAACGATGATGTCCTTCTTGCGGTCGGTGATGGTCAGGATGCCGTCCCCGTCCAGCGTGCCGATATCGCCGGTGTGCAGCCAGCCGTCGCGCAGCACCTCCGCCGTCGCCTCGGGCTGGCGCCAGTAGCCGTCCATCACCAGGTCGCCGCGCACCAGGATCTCGCCGTCCTCCGCGATGCGCAGGTCCACGCCATCCAAGGGACGGCCGACGCTGCCGGATGGGTCGGTCAGGCGATTGGTGGCGCTGATGACCGGGCCGGCCTCGGTTTGGCCGTAGCCCTGCAGGATCACCAGGCCGAGCGACTGGAAGAACCGCAGCACCTCCGGGTCCAGCCTGGCGCCGCCGGACATGGCGGCGCGGAACCGTCCGCCGAAGCGCGCCCGCACCTTGCGCCGTACCAGGCGGTCGAGCACCGGGTCAGCGAGACGATCGGCTAGGGTCAGGCGTCCCTCGACCCGGCGCTGCCCGACGTCCAGCGCTCGCTGGAACAGGCGTTGACGCCAGGGCGGCTCGCGCGTCATCGCCAGCAGCACCCGGCTGCGGACTAGCTCCAAAATGCGCGGCACGAGGGTGGTGATGGTCGGGCGGACCGCCAGCATGTCGGCGGCGAAGTGCTCCAGCCCGCGGCAATACACGATCTCGGTGCCGAGGGATTGCAGGAAGAACTGGCTGACGGTGTGCTCGAAGGAGTGGGACAGCGGCAGGCAGGACAGGTGGACCTCGTCATGCAGGCGGAGGGGCCGGACCAGCTCGCGCGCGCCGCGTATGTTGGACAGGATGGCGCGATGCGGCAGCATCACCCCGCGCGGAGCGCCGCTGGTGCCGCTGGTGTAGATCAGGCAGGCCAGGGCTCCGGGTGGAATTGATGCCGTCTCGGCGGCGATGTCGTCGGGGGGCGCCGGGTCGTCCTCCAGGGCGGAGAACGGGTCGTTGTGGCCCGGCGCCATGCCGATCAGCCGGTCCAGCCCGCCGGTGAGATTGGCGCCGGCCTGCACCCGTGCGGCCAACGCCGCCGTGGAGGCGACCGCCACCCGCGCCCCGCTGTCCAGCAGCAGGTGCGCGTGGTCGGCGGCCGTGTTGGTGGTGTAGGCCGGCACGGGGACGGCGCGGATCGCCATCAGCGCCACCTCCAGGATCGGCACCTCGGGCCGGCTTTCGCTGCACAGCAGCACTCGGTCGCCGGCGGAGACGCCCCCTGCCCGCAGCCGCCGGGCGACGGAGGCGGCGCGGCGTGCGAACTCGCCCCAGGTCACGCCGTGCCAGGCGCCGTCCTTGTAGTGGCGCAGCATCGGCCGGGTCGGCCAGCCGCGTGCCAGACCGAACATCATGGCCGCGAGGTTTGGCCACTCCTGGTTGTGGGAGGTGTCCACGCTGCTGCTCCGATGCTTGCCGTGGGTGCGTGCCGTCCCACCTTTGGGGACAGCCCCTACCAGCACGACAGGACCAGCGCCAGATGACCAGCAGCGCCTACGCCCCCGACGGCACCGCCGCCGCGCCTTCCGCCACTGCGGCGGACCTACCGGCCTGGGATCTGACCGACCTTTACCCCGCTCCTGATAGCCCGGAGCTGGCCGCCGACCTGGACCGGGCGGAGGCCCGTGCACGCGCCTTTCAATCTGCTCGCGCCGGCACCCTGTCGCACCTGCCCGGGGCCGAGCTGGCCGCCGTGCTGCAGGAGTTCCAGGAGATCGAGGAAACCCTGGGGCGCATCATGTCCTATGCCCAGTTGCAGTTCAGCGGCGATGGCACCGACCCCGCCCTGGGCCGCTTCTACCAGATGGCCAGCGAGCGGGTGACGAGCATCAGCTCGCACCTGATCTTCCTGTCGCTGGAACTGAACCGCATGGACGACGCCATGCTGGACGCCAAGCTGATTGATCCGGTGCTGGCGCGCTGGTCCCCTTGGCTGCGCGACCTGCGTGTGTTCCGGCCGCACGAGCTGTCCGATGAGCTGGAACGACTGCTGCACGAGAAGGAGGTGACTGGCCGCAATGCCTGGAGCCGGCTGTTCGACGAGACCGTCGCCGGCATGAAGGTGCCGGTACGCGGCGAGGACCTGACGGTCAGCGCCGCCCTGAACAAGCTGTCCGATCGGGACCGCGGCGTGCGGCAGGATGCGGCGATGGCGGTCGGCGCGGCGTTCGAGGGCAATATCCGGCTGTTCTCGTTGATCACCAACACGCTCGCCAAGGACAAGGAGATCGTGGACACCTGGCGCCGCTACCCGCGCCCGGCGAGCTACCGCAACCGGTCCAATATGGTCGAGGATGAGGTGGTGGACGCGCTGGTGGATGCGATCACCTCCGACTATGCCCGACTGTCGCACCGGTATTATGCGCTGAAGGCGAAGTGGCTTGGCCTGGAGAAGCTGGAGCATTGGGACCGCAACGCGCCGTTGCCGGACCAGGCGGACCGGCACATTCCCTGGGACGAGGCGCGGGATCGGGTGCTGTCGGCCTATGGCGATTTCTCGCCGGAGCTGGCGGACGTGGGCCGGCGGTTCTTCGACCGGCCCTGGATTGATGCGGGTCCGCGGCCGGGCAAGTCGGGCGGGGCGTTCGCGCATCCCACGGTGCCGTCGGTGCATCCGTATCTGCTGCTGAACTACCACGGCAAGACGCGGGACGTGATGACCCTGGCGCATGAGCTGGGGCATGGCGTGCACCAGGTGCTGGCTGGCGCCCAGGGTTATCTGATGTCCGGCACGCCGCTGACCCTGGCGGAGACGGCCAGCGTGTTCGGGGAGATGATGACGTTCCGTGCCCTGCTGGCGGGTGAGGCCGACCCGAAGCGCCGCCGGGGCATGTTGGCGGCGAAGGTGGAGGACATGCTGAACACGGTCGTCCGCCAGACCGCGTTCTACCAGTTCGAGAGCCTGGTCCATACCGAGCGCCGTACCGGCGAGCTGGTGCCGGAGCGCATCGGCGAGCTGTGGATGCAGGTGCAGACCGCGAGCCTTGGCCCGGCATTCAACTTCACGGGGGACTATCGGGTTTACTGGTCGTACGTGCCGCATTTCATCCATACGCCGTTCTATGTTTACGCCTATGCCTTTGGCGACTGCCTGGTGAACGCGCTGTATGGCGTGTTCCAGGGGGGGCATCCGGGGTTCGAGCGCAAGTATCTCGACATGCTGCGAGCCGGCGGCACCAAGCGGCATAAGGAATTGCTGGCGCCGTTCGGGCTCGACGCCTCCGATCCGGCGTTCTGGCGCCGCGGCTTGGACGTCATCAGTGGCTTCATAGACGAATTGGAGGCCGAGTGATGGCTGACGACGTGCGCGGCCCCAACCTGTTTGGGGAATTCAAGCGGTTTGCCCGCACCTCCGGCGCCGTGGGCGGGATCGCCGCGCGGGTCGCGGGGGAGCGGGTGTTCGGCTTCAAGACCGACCGCAACGCCCATGCGGAGGATTTGAAGAACATCCTTGGCGGCCTCAAGGGTCCGCTGATGAAGGTGGCGCAGATACTGTCCACCATCCCCGATGCCCTGCCGGAGGAGTATGCGCAGGAGTTGGCGCAGTTGCAGGCCAATGCCCCGGCGATGGGCTGGTCCTTTGTCCGCCGTCGCATGGCGGGGGAGTTGGGTGCGGATTGGCAGAGCAAGTTCAGCAGCTTCGGCCAGGATGCCGCGGCGGCGGCGAGCCTCGGCCAGGTGCATCGGGCGACGTTGCCGGATGGGACCGAGGTCGCCTGCAAGCTGCAATACCCCGACATGCCCAGCACGGTGGACGCCGACCTGCGTCAGCTTCGCCTGGCGATGGGCGTGTTCAAGCGGGTCGCCAAGGTGATCGAGGGTGACGAGGTTTATACCGAGGTCGCCGAGCGGCTGCGGGAGGAGCTGGACTATCTGCGGGAGGCCGCGCAGATGCGGCTGTATAGCAACATGCTGCGGGACGAGCCCACCGTGACGGTTCCTAGGCCGATCGAGGGCTACTGCACCCCCCGCCTGCTGACGATGAACTGGCTGAGCGGCACGGGGATGCAGGCCTGGATTGACGCGGAGCCGCCGCAAGAGGCGCGCAACGAGATGGCGCGGACGCTGTTCCGGGCCTGGTATATCCCGTTCTATGGCTATGGCATCATCCATGGGGACCCGCACCTTGGGAACTACCAGGTGCGGGACGATGGCGGGCTGAACCTGCTGGACTTCGGCGCGATCCGGGTGTTCCGGCCCCAGTTCGTGCAGGGCGTGATCGACCTGTATGAGGCGATCCGCGACGGGGACGAGGCGAAGGCGCAGCATGCCTATGAAGGCTGGGGCTTCCTGAACCTGAGCAAGGCGCAGATCACCAACCTGAACCTTTGGGCGCGCTTCATCTATGATCCGCTGCTGGACGACCGGGTGCGCCGGATTCAGGAGAACAATGATCCGGAGTTCGGTCGTTCAGTCGCCGAGCAGGTGCATGCCGGGTTGAAGGAGACAGGCAGCGTGCGGCCGCCACGGGAGTTTGTGCTGATGGACCGGGCTGCGCTGGGGCTGGGCAGCGTGTTCACGCGGCTGCATGCGCAGCAGAATTGGTATCGGCTGTTCCATGAGCTGGTGGATGGCTTCAATAGCGCGCAGGTGGCGGAGCGGCAGGCGGCGGCTCTGGCGGAGGCGGGGGTGCCGAGGAGCTTGTAGCGCTGGGAGGGCTATGGCCTGGTGAAGTCTAGGGTGCAGGGCCGGGTCTCAATCCGGGTCCCTGCCCCGTGGCTGGTGGTGAGCCGGGCATTGACCCGGTAATGGTAGGGTGTGAGCTTTACGACTTGGCCGACTGAATACTGCGGTGGTCCCGTCAGGCCGTCCGCTGCCAGAACTGCCGAGCCGTCGGATTGGATGCGGCCATCTAGGGTAAGCCAGCTTGGCATGCCGCGGGTGCCGTTTTCGCCGTGCAGGACGCCGTCCACCACGGCCGCGTTGAAATGGTAGATGTAGCCGAACGCACCATCGGCGGCTTTGGGACAGGTCACGATGACGGCCCAAGTTCCGTCGAACGGGGTGGCGGCGTGACCAGGCACGGTCCAGCCAGCCAAGGCTGACGCGAGTATGGCAAGGCGCGGCATGCATGGAGGCGCCACGACCATCTCCCTGAGAGGGCTGATACGGGCATGACCATAGCAGGTAAGTACCGTACGGCGAGCGGTAACGAGCGTGGAGCGGATGGCCGCGCCATTCTGGCAGTCCACGGCGTTTGAATCTATCCGACCGCTGCATCCCAGAAATCCGTGCCGGTGCTGAATCGTTGCAGCGACGCTTAAATGAACATCCGCCGCAAAGCTTGGCTGGCGCTGTCAATCAACGTGACCGCCACCACGATGATCAGCATGATCGCGCAAGTCTGCTGGAACTCGAAGGCGCGGATGATCTCCCACAGCAACTGTCCGATCCCGCCGGCTCCCACCAGCCCGATGACCGACGCCGACCGCACGTTGCTCTCGAAGCGGTAGAGCGAGAAGCTGACCCACGCAGGCATTACCTGCGGGATCACGCCGTAGGCGATCTCCTCGATCCCCCGGGCGCCGGTGGCGCGGACGCCCTCGACCGGGTGCGGGTCAATCCCCTCCACCGATTCGGCGAACAGCTTGGCGAGTGTCCCCGTCGTGTGGACCCATAGCGCCAGCACCCCGGCAAACGGGCCGAGGCCGACTGCCACCACGAACAGCATGGCGAAGACCAGCTCGTTGATGCTGCGGAACAGGTCCATCAGCCGCCGGGTCGGCTGCGACACCCACCAGGGCGCGATGTTGCCGGCGCACATCAGCCCGAACGGCACTGCGAACAGGATCGCCAGCCCGGTGCCCCAGATCGCGATCTGGATCGTCAGCACCATCTCGGTGACGTAATCCCGCCAATGGCTGAAGTCCGGCGGGAAGAAGTCACGCGCCAGCGTGCCGATGTTGCCGCCATAACGGACCAGGTCCACCGGCTTGATGCCGGCGCCGTCGTAGGACCAGGCCAGCACCGCCACGACCGCGGCGTAGCCGAGCATCCGCAGCAGCCCGGGCTTGCAGGCCGCCGCGGCGCTCAGTGCGTCCGCGGCGAGGGTTTGCGACGCCAAGCCTAGCTGCCGGCCTTCGCCATTTCCGCGTCGAGGTCCTTCAGCTTGGCGTCGAGGTCGGCGATTTTATTCGCCTTCCCGTCGGCGGACAGGGTCGTGTTGGCCTCCGTCGTCAGCTTCTCCCGGAACACGGCGACCTGGCGGACCGGCAGGAGCTGCGCGTTGCTACTGGTGATGAAGCGGCCCCAGCCGCCGAGGTCGGCCAGGACCTTGCGCTCATGCGCCACGTCGGCGCCGGGGCGGTCGGTGCCGTAAGCGAGGAAGAAGGCGCGCACCTTCTCCTTCAATGCCGGGTCGAGGTCGCGGCGCCAAACGATGGGGTCGGCAGGGATGATCGGGCTGCGCCAGATCTCGCGGATGTTGGCGGCGCGGACGGGCTGCGCCTTGGTGAACTTGTCGAAGTCCTCGGTGTTGTTGGTCGCCACGTCCACCTGCTTGTTGGCGACGGCCAGCAGGTTCGCCTCGTGATTGGCGCTGACCACGTTTTTGAAGAACTTGCGGATGTCCACGCCGTTCTTGGCCCAGGCATAGTAGCTTGGGATCAGGAAGCCGCTGGTGCTGTTCGGGTCGCCGTTACCGAAGTTCAGCGTGCCGGGCTGCGCCTTCAGCAGCGCTTCCAGCGTTTGGTAGGGGCTGTCCTTGTTGACGATCAGCAGGCTGTAATAGCCCTTGGTGCCATCGGCGTAGGTCTTTTGGGCGAACACCTCGCCCTCGGCGCGGTCCACGGCCTGGATGGCGCTGGCGTTGCCGTACCAGGCGACCTGCACCTTGTTGAACCGCATCGCCTCGATCACCCCGGCGTAGTCGCTGGGGTAGAAGCCGTTCACCTTCACCCCGACCGCCTTCTGCATGTCCTCCAGGAACGGCGTCCACTGGCTACGCAGGTTCTGCGTGCCCTCGGTCGAGACGATGCCGAAGTTGATTTCGGGAGCCTGCGCGCGGGCGGGCGCGGCGAAGGGGATGGTAAGGGCGGCAAGCAGGGCGATGCGCCGGGTGAGTTCCATGATGGGCTGCTCCTTCTGGGGTGGGACTTGGAGTGCGTGCGGCAGGGGCGACGCATCGCCGTAGATGTCTGCCAGGGCGGCGGGGGTCAGCGCCGTGACCGGACCGTCGAACACGATGCGGCCGGCACGCAGGGCCACCACGCGCCGGCAATGTTGGACGGTCATCTCGACCTGATGCAGGGACACGACGACGGTGATGCCGTCCCGCCCGTTCAGGTCGCCAAGCGTTTCCATCACGCGCCGGCTGCTTTCGGGATCGAGCGAGGCGATGGGTTCGTCGGCCAGGATCACCCGCGCGCCCTGCACCAGGGTGCGGGCGATGGCGGCACGCTGCTGCTGGCCGCCGGACAGGGTGCCGGCGCGCTGATTTGCCAGCTCGCCGATGCCGACACGGTGCAGGGCCGCCAGGGCGCACTCCCGCTCGGCCCCGGGAAACCAGCCTGGCAGGGTGCGCCATAGCGGCAGGCGGGATAGGCTGCCGACCAGGACGTTGGTCAGCACCGGCAGGCGGTTCACCAGGTTGAACTGCTGGAACACCACGCCCACCCCGGCCCGCACCCGGCGCACGTCGCGCGACAAGCGCCCGTGCGCCTGCACAGCCCTGCCGTGCACCGTGACCTCGCCGCCATCCCCCAGCATCAGCCCGGCCAGGTGACGCATCAGCGTGCTCTTGCCCGATCCGGATGCGCCGATCAGCGCCATCATCTCCCCGGGCGCCACGTCGAGCGCCGGGACGTCCAGGACCCGCCGGCCACGGAATGTTTTCGACAAGGCTCTGACCGAGATGGCGGGGTGGGCGGTGCCGGACACGGAGGCCCTCCTGATCGTCCGCGGCTTATCTCTGGCGGTCCTCGAAATCTTGATGACGCTTCCGTGTAGGCCTGATGACAGTTTGCCGCGGGATCGGCGGGTTGCCGCGCAGATGCCGCATCTGGAGACTGCCGCGGCACCCACTTGCGCCCCTCAACTCCGTCAGCGCATCTTAACGGCCAAGCGGCAAGGGATGGGAACGCATGCGCCTCGCGGTGCTCAAGGAACGGGCGGCGGCGGAAAGCCGGGTGGCGGCCACGCCCGATACGGTCAAGAAGTTGGTGGGCCTGGGCCTGCAGGTGGCGGTCGAGGCCGGCGCAGGCCAGGCCAGCTCCATACATGATGCGGACTACCAGGCTGCCGGGGCCGAGGTCGCTCCCGATGCGGCGGCAGCGCTCAATGGGGCCGGGATCGTATTCGCTGTCCAGGTGCCGCAGCCTGACGTGCGCGCCCACATCCCCCAGGGCGCGTTGCTGGTCTGCATCAGCAATGCGCACGGCGAACCGGCGCTCGTCCCTGCCCTTGCAGCCGCCGGCATCGACGTGGCGGCGATGGAGCTGCTGCCCCGCATTACCCGCGCTCAGAGCATGGATGTGCTGAGCAGCCAGGCCAACCTCGCCGGCTACCGCGCAGTGATCGAGGGTGCTGGCGCCTTTGACCGTGGCTTCCCGATGATGATGACGGCCGCCGGCACCGTGCCGCCGGCGCGGGTGTTCGTGATCGGTGCCGGCGTCGCCGGGCTGCAGGCCATTGCGACGGCCCGCCGGCTTGGTGCCATTGTTTCTGCTACTGACGTGCGCCCGGCCGCCAAGGAGGAGATCAAGTCTCTCGGTGCGACCTATGTTGGCGTGGAGGACGCGGAGACTGCGGCCCAGACCGGCGCCTACGCCAAGGAGATGACCGACGCCTTCCGCCAGAAGCAGGCGGAGCTGATGGCAACCACCGTCGCGAAGAACGACCTGGTGATTTGCACGGCGCTGGTGATGGGCCGCAAGGCGCCGGTCATCCTGACGCAGCCGATGGTGGACTCGATGCGCCCCGGCAGTGTGGTGGTGGACCTCGCGGCGGAGGCTGGCGGCAACTGCGCCGCGACCGTGCCGGGCCAAATGACTACAACGCCCAACGGGGTGAAGGTCGTCGGCTACGTCAACTGGCCCAGCCGCATTCCGGTGGCGTCCAGCACGTTGTATGCCCGCAACCTGCTGACCTTCCTGACCACATTCTGGGACAAGGACGCGGGTAAGCCCGCCCTGCCCGAAACGGACGAGATCGTGCGCGGGGTCATGCTGACCCGCGGCGGCCAAGTCGTCCACGCCCAGTTCCAGCCGGCTCAAGCGGCATAAGCGAGGCCCTACCCCGATGAATCCCAATCCCTTCGCGGACCAAGCCGCGCGCATCGCCGAGAACGCGGCCGACCTGGCCAATCAGTTGCAGGCGTATGGCACCAACGTGGTCGCCGTCGTCGAGCCGACGGCCACGGCGGTCGAGCCGTTCATGTTCCTGCTGGCGATCTTCTTGATGGCCTGCTTTGTCGGTTATTATGTCGTGTGGAACGTGACGCCGGCGCTGCACTCGCCGCTGATGGGCGTCACCAACGCCATCAGCAGCGTAATCGTGGTCGGAGCCATGCTGGCGCTGGGCCTGTCGGACAGTGTTCCCGCGCGCATCTTCGGGTTCATCGCGGTGATGCTGGCCAGCGTGAACATCTTCGGCGGGTTCACCGTCACCCAACGGATGTTGGCGATGTTCGCGGGCAAGAAGCCTACGGTCGTCAAGGGGACGAGCAAGTAGCATGAGCGCCTCCTGGACCTCGTTCTTTTACCTCGTCGCAGCAGTTCTGTTCATTTTGGCCCTCCGCGGGCTGTCCGGGCCGCGGACCGCACGGGTCGGCAACCAGCTCGGCATGGCCGGCATGGCCATCGCCGTCGGCGTCACGCTGTTCCAGCGGGGCATGTCCGGGTCGGGCTTTGCGCTGATCGTGCTGGCCATTGCCATCGGTGGCAGCGTCGGCGTGGTGGTGGCCCGGCGC
The DNA here is from genome assembly GCA_964242325.1 of uncultured Acetobacteraceae bacterium. GTDB lineage: Bacteria > Pseudomonadota > Alphaproteobacteria > Acetobacterales > Acetobacteraceae > DASWOJ01. The sequence continues at coordinate 14,337 of CAXTCI010000030.1, read as the reverse complement.
ATTCAAATGACGGCGCTGCCGCAGCTTGTCGCGGCGTTTCACTCGCTGGTTGGCTTGGCGGCCGTGTTCGTCGCCGCCGCGGCGCTGAATGCCCCGGCGGCGTTCGGCATCGGCGTCCCGGGGGCGATACACCGGCAGTCCCTTATAGAAATGTCGCTGGGCCTGGCGATCGGCGCCATCACCTTCTCCGGCTCCCTGATCGCGTTTGCCAAGCTGGACGGACGGATGCGCGGGGCGCCGATCCTGTTTCCGCGCCAGCACCTGCTCAATGCGGCGCTGGGCATCCTGCTGGTGGTGCTGATCGTTCTGTTCGTGATGGGCGGCAGCCAGGTGGTGTTCTGGCTGACCGCGCTGCTGGCGCTGGTGTTGGGCTTCCTGATCATCATCCCGATCGGCGGCGCGGACATGCCGGTCGTGGTGTCCATGCTGAACAGCTATTCCGGCTGGGCGGCCTGCGGCATCGGCTTCACCATCCAGAACCTGGCGCTCATCATTACCGGCGCATTGGTGGGCGCTTCGGGCGCGATCCTGTCCTACATCATGTGCAAGGGCATGAACCGTTCCATCCTGAACGTGCTGCTGGGTGGCTGGGGCACGGATGCGGGCGCGGCCGGGCCGGCGGGTGCTGGTGCGGGTGGCGAGCAACGGTCGGTGCGCGCCGGCAACTCGCACGATGCGGCGTTCATCATGAAGAATGCAAGCAAGGTCATCATCGTGCCGGGCTACGGCATGGCGGTGGCGCAGGCGCAGCACTCGCTGCGGGAGATGGCGGACACGCTCAAGAAGGAGGGCGTGGAGGTGAAGTATGCCATCCACCCCGTTGCCGGTCGTATGCCAGGCCACATGAACGTGCTGCTGGCGGAGGCCAACGTGCCCTACGAGGACGTGTTCGAGCTGGAGCAGATCAACAGCGAGTTCAGCACGGCCGACGTGGTTTACGTGATCGGCGCCAACGACGTGACCAACCCGGCCGCCAAGACCGATCCCAAGAGCACCATCTACGGCATGCCAATCCTGGACGTGGAGAAGGCGAAGACCGTGCTGTTCATCAAGCGCAGCATGGCGTCGGGCTATGCGGGCGTGGAGAACGAGCTGTTCTTCCGCCCGAACACGATGATGCTGTTCGCAGACGCGAAGAAGATGACGGACGAGATTGTGCAGTCGCTGGGCCACTAGCGCGGCTTGCCTTCAGTCCGGACGCAAGCCGCGTTAGCTCCGTCTACTGCGAGCGGACGCTGGCGGCTTCAGTTTCGGCTGGGCCGCCAGTGGACTCGAGTAGAATTCGCGCCCAAGCAAGCTCAGAAAGGCTTGCGGACCCGCGTAGGGCACGCTCGGGGGATGCCGTCTGTGCGAGCGGCCGCCGCGTCCGACGTCGGCAGACCTCGGTGTCACCATTCGTTTTGCAGTAGCGATACTTTTGCAGACGCGCCCAGACTCGCGCATTCGGTGGGACGTGATGCGGCGTGCGGGCTGCCGTGGCTGCGCCCACAAGGGTTGTGCCAAATGCCGGAAACCGCTGACTCCAGCAGTTTGGCCGGTGCGAACATGTCGGGCCGGGCGAGCGGATCGGCGGAGGGTTCCCGACTGACGCGCAGGTGACGCAAACCGCCGGGACCGGACAGCGTGGCTCTGCCCGGCGTGACCGCTTGGACGAGCCAAGGCCCGGACCAGCCGCCTTCCGGCACCATCGTTTGACGATCCCCGCCCGGCCCGGCGAACACGGCACGCCGCACGCCTGCGCCGATCACGGTGCCGGACAAGCGCGGCGGCATCGGCGCGGCGGCAACGGCTTCGGCAGCCGGTAGCGGCGGCCGGCGGCCGGGAATGAACAACGGACGCTCGAGCGCAGTCTTTGCCCATTGGTCCGGATGATGCGGAGCCGGCGGCGGGGATGCCGGCACTGGCAACGGAATAGCCGGTTCAGCGGACGGAGCCGGCGTGTCCCCGCCCAGCCCGGACATCTCGATGCCGATCACGGCGACAAGCAAAATGGACAGCACCGCGGCGCATGCGGCTGGCGTCATCGTTCTTCCACCGGGTTGATGCGTGGTGGCCAGAGCGGTGTGCCTGCAGGCAGGGACGCAGGCCGTTCGGACTGTTTCGGTTGCGGGTAGATGCTTGCCGGGTCGGGTCCGGTCACTCCGCGTCCGGACCTGGCTGCACTCTGCCCGGAAGCGGCGGGACCGGGCTTGCTGGGGCCCGTGCGTTTTGGCGCAAATGGGTCAACCGTGCGCGTGGCGAGCGCGGGTATGTGGGGCCTCCCCGATCTGCGGCGCCAGGGGTGCAGACCACCCAGGCGATGCCCTGCCCCGGTGTCAAAGCCGGCGGTTGGGTGGACGCGCCGGGCAGCAGGGCGAGCACCGCAACCAGCAGGGATGCGGCGTCCCGGGCCATGGTGTGGAGCAGGGCCGCCATCACGCTTACTGGGCCGTGGCGGGCGCGGCCTGGCCCAGCATGGGCATGACCCTGATGCGCGCCATCATGCCCCCGTCCTCATGCTCCAGGATGTGGCAGTGGAACACGAAGTCGCCGACCTCGCGGAAGGGGATGCCCACGAAGGTGCTGCTCGGCTTGCAAGCCCCTGATTTGACCGAAGCCATGGTGCCATCGCAGGCGAGCGAGTTGGACGCCGGGGTTGGGCGCGGCACGGGCACATTGTCTTGCAGCACGATGTTGCCGTTGAGGAAAGGCAGGATGCTGGTGCCCGACGCCGTGCCGCCGGCCAGCAGCAGGAAGCGGGTTTGATGGATGTGGAAGTTGTGGTCCTCGCTGGTGAGGTTCACGAGTTCCCACACCTCGAAGGCCGAGCCGCCGTTGGGCAGCGGGACGCAGACCATGGGCGTCTTCGGGTCGAATTCCTGGATCTGCAGGCGCGTTGCCTCGATGTCTTGGCCGATCGCGTCCACCTCGACGTAGCCGAGGCCGAAGCTGGTGGGCGTCGGGTAGCCGAACAGTATCTTGCGGTGATGGCCCGGCGGCAGCGGCGGGCAGTTGGACAGGGCCGTCCCCGCAGCGATCGAGGGAGTGATGCCGTTGGCGGCCAGCAATAGCCCAGGCTGTAGTACGGCCCCGGTGGACGGCGTCGTGACCGTGCTTCCGGCAGTGGCGGCCGAGACCAAGGCAGACGTTCCGGGCGTCTGCAGCACGGCTGGCGCACCAAGTTGGCCGGTGGTGGTCAGCGCCGTCTTTGCGGACGCGCCCAGCAGCACGACCGGCGCGGCCGCCCCGGCGCTGGGTGCCAACGTGACGGCCGCAAGGTCGATCTGCGGCCAACGGTCGCCGGCGCTCTGGTTGCCGAGGGTGTCGCCGGTGGCATACTCGGCGGTGCGGAACACCGCATTCACCGGCGCGGCGCCCGTGTTGAGGACGCGGACCTCCACGCGGGCGCTGGGCATCATGCGCAGGCTGGTGGCGCAGATCGGCCGGCTCGACAGGCCGGCCAGCGAGGCCGGGCTTACGCCGGGGCACTCGATCAGCTTGGCCTTGCTGCCGAACGCCGCGGTCAGGGAGGCCAGATCGGCGCCAGGGAGCAAGTTGACGGTCAGGCCGTCAATCGCGATCAACTGCATCGGCAGGGGCTGGCCGGTTTGCGCGTCGTTCAGCGACAGGTCATAGGACCGGCTGCCGCCGGCGTTGACGATGCGCCACAGGTCGCCCCCTGGACCCACGTCGATGGTGGGATAAACCTGGCCATTGACGGTATGGACCCAGTAGCCCCCGGTATAGTTGGCGCCCGGCCCGCCGTTCTGCCCGGGACAGGCGCCCTGGCGAGCCGGAGTCGCGGGTGCGCCATCGCAGAATGCGGGGTCAGGCTGGACCTGCAGCGCGCCGCTGGCCTGGATCTGGGTGTCCTTGAGGACCAGGTGGCGCACGTTGGAGGCGGCGACGGCAGCCTTGCATGCGGCGTCCCCGCACTCATCGGCGGGGTTGCCGATGGTCAGGATGCCTGCCAGTCCGGCATTGACCTGCGGCAGCGAGATGCCGTGCAGGTGCGGATGGAACCAGTACAGGCCCGGGGGATGGGTCGCCTCGATGTTATAAAGGTAGTTCACCGGCTGTAGCGCCAGGTCATTGCCGGGGTGGGCGTGCGGCAGTAGATGCCCGGGGTTGGCCGGGTCCAGCAACGCCTGGCAGTTGGCGGGGACGCTGCCGTCCGCGGCATGCGGGACACCCTGGTTCTTAGTGTTGTCGAGCTCCAGGAAGACATAGTCGCCGTACGTGTCCGTGGGACTGACGGCGCGGTGCGGCTCGACGATCAGGCCGTGGGTGTGGATGTTGGTTGGGTTGTTATACAGATAACAGTTGTCGGCCACGTGATCGGCGCCGTCGGCCAAGGGCAGGTTGTTGACCAGACGGATGCGAAGGACGTCGCCGGGCTGCAGGGCGAGGCGCACGCCGCCAAGCCCGGCCTTGCTGGTGCCGGCCGGGCATGCAGTGGCGGTCGGCGAGGGCAGCGAACAGACTTCATAGGTCCATGGTTGCGTCGCTATCGGTCCGAACTGCGTGGTCGGCCGTTGGGCGGCGATGATCAGGACGCTGAGCGACCCTGCTTGGCTTGCGAAGACCGGAGGGTCTTGCAGCGGAGCCGCGGCTGCGCCCGACATGCCGAAGCCAAGGAGTGCAAGGGCAACAAGGCGGGCGCCGCGGAGTCTCGCACAATATGCTTGGACCGTGTTCATGACGTTTTCCCTGTTTGCGGCGTTCCGTAGTCCATTGGAATGCACGTCTGTTGTGCAACGATTTCAGCCGAGGGATGGGCGTCGCCGGACATCACGCCTCTTATACAGATCGCAATGAACGCGGGTTTAATTTTAAATCCTGTTTCGTCTCTGGCGGTTAGTCCATCAGTTACATGGCACCATAATATGTCAGCATTCGTTGTTGCAACATAATTGTTGCTACTTCGAATCAGATTCGTGGAGCGACGCAAGAACGTGCCGCTGGCCTGGACAGATCGCAGTCAGCTTCCGGCCTGGAGCGGCCGGGCTAAAGCTGCAAGCGTCTGCCTGCAAACAAGGAAGCTGCAGCGGACGGCCAAGTCCTCAACGGGGCCGCGCAACGACGCTCCTGGGCCGGAGCGTTGCCCGATCATCGACGGCCGATGCCGGTTTCAACGGCTCGGCGGCCCTGGGACGGACCGCAGGTCCGATGCGGTGCATCGGGACGAGGAGCCGACGCTTCCAGGGCGGCATGGACCTGCGGGACCGACCCATACCGGACCGGAACAGGCTGCTGGACCGCCTACCCCGCCGCAGGCCGGTCGGTCACGAGCGTCCTGTGAGGTGGTTGCCGATCCGGCCTGGCTGACCGCGTAAGCCGATCCGCCGCGTCACGGTGCCGCCGACACCGGATCCACCGGCGCTGCCGGTACGCCGCCAGCCTCGATCGCCCCCCCCGCGAGCAGCAGCAGATCCTCCCGGTAGCGCCCCGCCACCAACTGCACCCCGACCGGCGCATCCCCCGCCATGCCGGTCGCCACGCTCAGCCCCGGCAGGCCAAGCAGCGGCAGGGCGGTCTGCGTCAGTTGCGCCGCCCATACCCGCGCCATCGCCGCCGGCCCCTGCTGGTCCAGGTCGTCGGCGAAGGGCAGCTCCGCCGACACCGGGAGCAGCAGCACGGGGTACCGGTCCAGGAACACCGACCATTCCCGCAGCAGCCCGGCCCGGCGCACCAGCGCACGCGGGATCGCGTCCGGGGCAAGCGCCTCCGCCGTGGCACGGTGGTGCTCCAAAAGGGTGATGGCGGCCGGATCGCCCTCCTCCGCCGCCCGCGCGGCCATGCCGGCGAAGCCGTCGCCGAGCCATAGATGGATGTTCAGCTCCGTCGCCTCGTGCATGGGGGGCGTGTCTTCCACGGCCTCGACGGTCCAGCCCGCCGCTTCCAGGCGCCGGGCGGCGTCCAGCAGTGCCGCCTCGACCTCCGGCACGATCGCCAGCCCGCCCGGCCGCAGGCACAGCGCGGCCCGGCGCGACGCCGGCGGGCCGTCCAGCGGCGCCGGCACCCACCAGGGATCACGCGGGTCCGGCGCCGCCATCGCCTGCAAGCCCGCGCGTAGGTCCGCGATCGTCCGCCCGATCGGCCCGGACACCGCCATCAGTTGCGGCCCGATGCCGCGGTCGGGCGCGCTGGCGTTCCAGGTCGCCACCCGGCCCAGCGTCGGACGCAGCCCATGCACGCCGCAGGCATAGGCGGGGTAGCGTATGCTGCCGCCGATGTCCGTCCCGTGCGCCAGGTGGCCGATCCCAGCCGCAACCGCCGCTGCCGCCCCGCCCGACGAACCGCCGGGCGTCAGGGCGGGGTTGCGCGGGTTGCGGGTGCGCCCGTGCACTCCGCCGCTGGTGAACCATCGCAGGGAGAATGCCGGCGCGTTGGTCCGGCCCAGCATGACCGCGCCGGCCCGGCGGAGGTTGTCCACCACCGGGCTGTTTTGCCGGGCGATCAGATCCCGCTGCAGGCGCAGGCCGTTGGTGGTGGCCCAGCCTGCCTGGTCCAGGTTGACCTTCACGGTCATCGGCACTCCGGCCAGCACGCCTGGGTCCTCGCCTCGGGCGATAGCCGCGTCCACCCGGTCCGCCTCGGCCAGCACGTCGGCGGGGCGGTGGTCCACGACGGCGTTGAGGGCCGGGTTCACCTGATCCAGGCGGTCCAGCGCGGCCTGAGCGGCCTCACGCGCGGACACGTCGCGCGCCCTTATGCGGGCAGCCAGTTGAGTGGCGGACAGGCGCCAGAGTTGTGTCATGCCGGGTTCTCCATCAAGGCGCCTAAACCTGTCACGCCAGGCCGCGCACCGCCAAGTGCAGGCCCAGCCCAACCATGCCCTGCACAAACCCGGCCAGCAGGAACACGGGGGCGATGAAGGTGACTTCGGGAAGGGCTATGTCGGGCAGGAGCATCTTGCCAGTTTGGGGTCCGCCTGGTCCGGCAGCCAACCGGCGCCTCACAGAGCAGAGTCGGTGGCCTCATGCTTGCGGGCGCCAAGCGAACCGTACCGTGTGCCGTTCACCGTTTTGGCGCGCCTCCGTCCGCCGCCGCAAGCTGCGAAGCGGGGTGGCGGTCCAGCGGCGAGTCGGATTGCGGGCGGGACTTCGCCAATCCCCGAGGCAAGCTAGCCTTCGGCCCCCGCAAGCGATCGAGCGCCGCTTGCAGCGTCGGGGCCGTGAAGGAATAGCCAGCCGCCTGCGCCCGCTCCGGCAACACGCGCTGCCCGGCCAGGAACAGGTCGGCCATCTCCCGCAGCCCGGCCCGCAGCCATCCCGCAGGCACGCGCAGCCGCACCGTGCGGCCATGGTCCCGGGAGAGTGCCTGCGTGAACTCTGCCTGCGCCGGGCATTCCGGCGCCACGGCGTTGACTGGTCCTCGCATGTGCCCGTCCTGCATCGCGTGCTGGATCAGCCCCACCGCGTCATCCAGGTGCACCCAGGGGAATGCCTGCCGTCCACGGCCCATCACCGCGCCGAGGCCGAGCCGTGCCGCCGTATCCAGCAGCGGGAATAGCCCGCCGCCCCGGCCCAGCACCACGCCGAAGCGCAGCAGGACAACCCGGACGCCCCAAGCCTCGGCACGGGCGGCCTTCATCTCCCAGGTCCGGCACAGGTCAGACTGGAACTGGCCGGGGCGGCCGCCTGCGTCCTCATTCAGCAGCTCATCCGGATCGCGGTCGCCATACAGGCCGACCGCGGAGGCCGATACCAGAACGGTGGGGCGGCGCTCCAGCCGGGCCAGCAGGCCGAGGATCGCCTGCGTGGTGACGATGCGGCTGTCCAGCAGCACGCGCCGCCGCCGCCGAGTCCACGGCCCGGCTGCCACGGGCGCCCCGGCCAAGTTCACCACGGCGGCCAGCCGCGTTTCCGGCAGCAGGGCGTCCAGGCTTTCCACGACGTGCACGGCCGGGCCGAGCAGCGCCCGCGCCCGCCGGGCATCGCGGGACAGCACGATGACCCGGTGGCCCTCCCCGACCAGCCGCCGCACCAGCGCCTGCCCGATGAAGCCGGTCCCACCCGTTATCAGCACCGCCGGGCCGTGCCCCGGGACTGGGGACGGCGCCGAAGTACGTGCCAGACGGAACAGCCGTGCGGTCGCAACCGCGTTGCGGATGCTCCACGCGCCGACGCCGATGGCATACAGCGTCAGCAACCATGACACCCAGCCGTAATCCGTTGCGGCCACTGCGGTCGGTACTGTCGCCCAGCCGGCCACCACTGGCGCCAGCAGGGCAGCGAACGCGCTGTAGGACAGGGCGAGCAGGGTGTGCAGCACCCGCTCCAGCGGCGGCAGGCGCCGGGTCAGGTCCTCCTCGATGAAGTCGGCCAGCGTGATGACTATCTCAACCAGCAGCAGCGCGGCCAAGCCCCAGGCCCAGGCGCCCCGCCACTCCGCCCAGGCCAGCCCGGCGAACAGCATGGCATAGATCGCCTCCCGCGAGGCATGGAGCAGCAGCTCGTAGCGGGCTGACACCGTGGAGGGCAGCTTGGCCTCCAGCTCGTGGTGCCACAGGTTGTCGAAGGCGCCCATCACGGCTTGGATGGACAGCACGGCAAAGGCTGTGTTCAGCATGGCTTGGTTTCCACGGGATCGTTGAAGAGGCCGTCCTGGCGGAAGGTCACGCCCCAGACGGAATGGCTGGCGGTCAGCGTGAAGCGGAAGCGGCCGGGCCCGGCATCCTCGTGCCTGACCTCGCAAGCCCCAGGCGTCAGCAGCGCAGGGACCGGGATGCGCCAGCGGAAGACATCCAGCAGGTAGCGGCGGCTGCGGAACACCAGGGCGCCGCCCTGCTCGAACACGTCCAGCTCCATGATCAGGCCGCCATCGGTACGCTCCAAGAGGCGCCCGCCGGGGCCGTCCTGTTTGGTGGAGGCCACGCGCTCGGTCCGGCCGGGGCCGAAGTGCAGCAGGCGCTCCCAGGACATGCCGGCGCCCTCGGGCCGGACCCGCACCTCGGCCGGCACGGCGCGCCCTTGGCGGAGGGGAAGTGGGCCACCGAAGGCACGGCCGAGCAGCGCGAACAGCAGACCTGCCGGGGAGCGCCACACCTCCATCGCGCCGTGATAGACCCGTGGGCGATGCGCCTGGGCGGCGCCGAACCGCCATTGGATGGCGGGTGCCAACCGCGCCCAGCCGGCAGGGCCGACATGCGCCGCCATGTCCGGCCATTCCACCGCCCCGTGATCCCTGCCCACCCCGTCGAACATGCACCGGCCCATCCTTGTTTCGGCGGTGCAGTAGCGAGCGGCGTGCCGAGCGGTGGCGTTTGGGCAAGTAGCTGTTTTCACATGAAGAATTTTGGAAGGCGGATGATATGCTGCATACCTTGGATACAGTCGGCCCGTTGGCGCTGCCAACCTGGGCTACATCGGGCCGCCGGGAAGTGTCCTAAGTGTCCCTCCTGTCTGGACACCCCGGGACGCCCGTGCCGTAATCCCCGCAAAATTAGACCTTGGGAGGTATCGGCCATGATGACACGCCGCGCTGGACTCGCGCTTGCTGCCGCAGTTCCCGCCACCCTGCTGCGTGCTGGCCCGGCGCATGCCTCGGCAGAGGCGCCCACGGTCCGCACGCCCCTCAGCTTCACACCGCCACCGGGCGCCACGGACACCCATGTCCACGTGCTTCCTGATCCGACTGTCTTTCCCTACTGGTCCGGCCGCGCCTACACCCCGCCCCCGGCCGAGCCGGAGGCGCTGCTGGCGTTGCAGGGCGCCCTGCACCTGGACCGCGTCGTGATCGTCACGCCCAGCGTTTACGGGACGGACAACCGGGCGACGTTGGAAGGGATGCGCCGGCTTGGCCCCAAGCGTACCCGCGGCATCGCCGTGATCGGGCCGGACGCGCAGCCGGCGGAACTGGACGCCATGCACGCCCAAGGCATCCGCGGCGTCCGCGTCAACCTGGAGCAGGCCGGCGAGTTCGACCCGGCAGCCCTGGGGAAGCGGCTGGGCGGGGTGATGGCGCAACTGGCGGGTCGGCCCTGGAACCTGCAGGTATATTCCCGGCTGGCGGTAATCGCGCCGCTGCACGACCAGTTGGCGGCGTTGCCGGTGCCGGTGGTGTTCGACCATTTCGCCGGGGCGCAGGCGGCGTTGGGGGTGGAACAACCGGGGTTCGACGCCGTGCTGGACCTGGTGCGGTCGGGCCGGGCATACGTGAAGATCTGCGGCGCGTATCGCGCCTCCACGGCGCCGGGCTGGACGGATGTGGCGCCGCTGGCCCGTGCGCTGGTGGCAGCCAACCCGGACCGGATCGTCTGGGGCACGGACTGGCCGCACCCCGATAGCGCGCCAGTGCCGGGCCGCAAACCCACCGACCCCGCCCCGGCGCAGGACGTGGACGACGGAAAGCTGTTCAACCTGTTGGCGGAGTGGGTGCCCGATGAGGCCACCCGCAGCAAAATCCTGGTGGCCAATCCAGCGCGGCTATACGGGTATGGGTAGCTGGATGGGCGCAACGGCGCCCTGCATCCTAGCCGGCATTGCGATGCGGCTCGCCGGGAGCCTGCTGGCCGTCCCTGGGCGTCTGGATCGCTGCGCGGCCTGCGTAGGCAATGCGGATGGCTGCTGGCATTGTTCCGCCATCACCATCGGAACGGTGATCCCGACGGTGTCGTCAGATCAACGGCAATCCTTGTGCAGCGAGTCCTCGAGGATTGCCCCGTCGATCGTCTCCCGCACCGACTTCGCCATGTCGCCAACGGTGAATGGCTTGGCGAGGGACGTGACCTCCCGGTCGAGGGAGCCACGGTGCGGGCCTGCGTTTTCCTGGTATCCCGTGGCATAAAGCACGGGCAGGCCTGGCCGTTGCGACAGGGCTTCCCTAACCAGTTCCTGACCGTTCGCACCCGGCAGCTCGACGTCGGTGAACAGCAGCGTGATGTCGCTCCGTTTGTCGAGGATGACCAGGGCCTGCTCGGCATCTCCAGCACTGACGACGGAGTATCCGAGTGTTTCCAGGGCATCCGTCGAGAATGCCAGCACGTCCGGGTCATCCTCCACGACCAGGATGCATTCCTCCCCGCGTGCACGAGGCAAGCTTATTGGGGGCATCACCGCCTCGGTTGCTGATGCGTCATTCCGGATCAGGCGCGGCAGATACAGCTTCACCGTCGTGCCAGCGCCCAGCACGCTGTTGATCTTGACGTGTCCGCTTGACTGCTTGATGAACCCGAAGACCTGCGACAGCCCCAGCCCTGAGCCGCGTCCAACGCCCTTGGTGGTGAAGAACGGCTCAAATGCCCGCGCTGCTTCATCGGGCGTCATTCCGGTGCCGCAGTCGGTTAGGGCCACCTGCACATACTGGCCAGCCGTCACCTCGTCATGGCTTGCGGCGTAGGCGGCGTCCAGGACCGTGTTGGCCGTCTCCACGGTAACCTTGCCGCCTGCAGGCATCGCGTCCCGGGCGTTGATCGCCAGGTTGAGCAGGGCGTTTTCCAACTGGTTCGAGTCAACCACCGCTTCCCACAGGTCCCCGGCCAGGACGGTTTCCAGCTCGATGCCGCTGCCGATGGAGTGGCGGAGCAGCTCCGACATCGAAGTCACGATCTTGTTGGCGTCAACTGGCCGGGGATCGAGGTTCTGGCGCCTTGAGAACGCCAGCAGGCGCTGGGTCAGCGCCGCGGCGCGCTGGGCGCCGCCCTGGGCGACTTCGACCTTGCGTTGTGCGCGGATCAGGTCATGGCTTCCGAGCGCTTGGACCGCCAGCTCAAGGTTGCCGAGGATCACCATCAGCAGGTTGTTGAAGTCGTGCGCCACCCCTCCGGTCAAATGGCCGACCGCTTCCATTTTCTGCGCCTGGCGCAACTGGGTCTCGGCCTGGCGCCGCGCCGAAACGTCGGTGTAGAGCGTGACGAACCCACCCTCCGGCAAGGGGCTTCGCCGCAGCTCGAGGGTGTTGCCGTTCGGGCGCGACCGCTCGATCACGCCGGTGCTGCCACCCGATCGCAGCAGGGCCATGCGACGTTCCACCTCGGCCTCCACGTCAACGGGCCCGAATTCCCCGGCGGCGGCCTGGGCACGCAGCACGTAGGAATAGTCCAGGCCGGCCCGCATCATCCCGCTTGGCACGCCCGCGAACTCAGGGAAGTGGTCGTTCCACTCGACCAGCCTGAGATCTCGATCCAGGACCACGATCCCGTCCGGCATGCCTTTCAGGATTGCAGCCATTTTGGCCGCCTGGGCGCGGTCGCGTTCAGCGATCCGGTTGAAGTCGGCGTCCCGCCGGCGTCTAGCCTGTCGTTCGCGTATCAGCCACCCCGCCAGCAGCGTCGGCAAGGCAAGCTGGAGGGCTGCCAAAATCTCCATCCGGACCGCCCGTGCGTTTCAAGCTGCGGTCAGGACCATGTGGGACCCATGCAGCGAAGGGGCCTGATCAGGGGAGGCCCGCCGTTCGGCTTCTCCAGCCGCAGCAGCGAGCATGGTCCGCACGGTGGCCACCAGCGACAGAAGTCCGTATGGCTTGAACAGGGCGGCTTCGCGGTTGGGCCGCATCGCAACCTGGCGCAGCGCATCGGGACGCCCGGTTACGTAAAGTATGGGACGGGCAGCATAAAGCTTGCGGAAGCGCGCCGCCAAGCCAATGCCGTCCAGCAAGCCGGGCATGTTGATGTCGGTGACGAGCATGTCGAAGCCGGCGGACCTATCCAGCAGCAGCGCCGCGGAGTCGCCGGTTTCGGCCTCGACCACCTCGTGGCCGGCCTCCTGCAGCACTTCTGCCAGCACCGTCCGGATATCGGTTTCGTCCTCGACCAGCAGGATGCACGCCATCTCAATCTCCGGCCCAGGTGTTGCAAAGCGATTACTTGCACGCAAACAGTTACAGTCAAAGCGCAGGATCGCTTCTGCCGGCCTGCTTGAAAGTCAAACGCTCGATACGTTAACTGCAACTAGCACAGGCGAAATACACAAAGCTTAACACGATCTCAAATTAGGAAATGTTGTGAGGTGGGCGTAAATAAGGTCATAACTTTTCACGCCAGAAACTTGCGTATTGCTTACTGAGTTGCGGTCTGATCGAGGCTGCGTTTCACCGGGTGATGCTGGAAAGCCACGGCAGGATTATTCCGAGCGAATGGGGTGACCAAGGCGACGTGCTGGCCTAGCGGATAGGTTGATCGTGGAGGCGCTGCGAACTCCTGGAACGATCATGCCGCTACCGCCCGGGTGGGCTGGGCCAGTTGTTCGGCATATTCGATGGCTTCCACCAGGCTCTGCTCGTTGGCGATGCCCTTGCCGGCGATGTCGAATGCGGTGCCGTGGTCCACGGAGGTGCGTATGACCGGCAGGCCCAGGGTGATGTTCACGCCTGACAGCTCGTTCCACTTGCCAGTCGCCGGGTCGATCTCGAAGCCCAGCAGCTTGACCGGGATGTGTCCCTGGTCGTGGTAGTTGGCGATCACCGCGTCATACTGCCCGGCGCGCAGCTTCACGAACACCGTGTCTCCCGGCACGGGGCCGACCACGTCCAGCCCCTCCGCCACCGCCTGGGCGATCACCGGGCCGGCCACGTCGATGTCGTGGCGGCCGAACAGCCCGCCCTCGCCGGCATGCGGGTTCAGCGCCGCCACCGCGATGCGGGCGCGGCCGGTGCCGAGCCGGGTCAGCGCACCGTGCGTCAGCTCGATAACCCGGCGCAGCCGTTCCGGCGTCGCGCGATGCGGCACGTCCTCCAGCGCGATGTGCGTGGTGACGTGGCTGACCCGCATGTTGCCGTGCGCCAGCATCATGCAGGAGCCCTTCACGCCGGTCAGCTCGGCGAGCATCTCGGTGTGGCCGGGGTAGTGGTAGCCGGCCTTGTTGAGTGCCTCCTTGTTGAGGGGGGCGGTGACGATGCCGCCGACCCGGCCGGCCTGCGCCAGGCATACGGCGCGCTCCACCGCGAAGAAGGCGAAGCGGCCGGCATCGGCGGATAATTGGCCCGGCAGGATTGGCTCGCCTTCCGGACCCGCCTGCATGGCGGCCAGGGCGGGCCAGTGCGCGTCGGCTTCCGTCACCAGGGGGATGTCGAGGCTTGGCGCGAGCTGGCGGCGTGCGGTGTCCAGCGCCGCCGTGCTGCCGATCACCAGCAGGCGGAGTGCGCCTGCGTCAATGCGGGCCTGCAAGCGGACGGCCGCCTTGACGATGATCTCCGGCCCGATGCCGGCGGGGTCGCCCATGGTGATCGCGAGGTGGAGCGGGGTCATGGAGCCGTCCTTTCAAGCTCGGGGAAGCGCAGCAGGTCGCGCAGCAGGGTGGGATGGCCGAAGGCGCCGGACTTGGAGACGACGGTGACGCCGTCCCATCGCCCGCCGCGCATGATGGACACCGGCACGCCGGGCACGGCACGTCCCTGCACGAGCAGGCTTTCGGCGCC
>CAXTCI010000029.1:23289-36295 GCA_964242325.1 uncultured Acetobacteraceae bacterium | reverse complement strand
GGAGCTGCTGGCGCGGCCGGAGATCAGGGCGGCTTACCTGGAAGGCGGGCACTAGGCTTTCTGTTCCTTCTCCCTTCGGGAGAGGGTTGGGGTGAGGGGGTTTTCAGGCACAAGCTTTGCCGGCTTGGGCTGTGTTCGGGTTGCAGGCGTGCGCCCTGCTCCGCAGCCAAGGCCCCCTCACCCCGGCCCTCTCCTGGAGGGGGAGGGGGGGAAGACTTTCGACTTCTACTTTATCGCCTTCCCGGCGTCACTTGTCTCGCCTACGCTCCAATCGTTCAGGAAATAAGAGGAAACCCCATCATGCTCCGCAGGACTCTCTTCGCCACCGCCGCGCTGCTGGCTACCGTCGGTGCGGCGCAGGCGCAAATCCGCGTCGCCACCGTTGGCCCGATGACCGGCGAATATGCCGCCATCGGCGTGCAGATGAAGGCTGGTGCCGAACAGGCGGTCGCCGACATCAACAAGGCCGGCGGCGTCAACGGCCAGCAGCTTGTGCTGGAGGTCGGCGACGATGCCTGCGACCCGAAGCAGGCCGTCTCCGTTGCCAACCAGATGGCCAGCCGTAAGGTCGCGGTGGTCGCCGGGCACTACTGCTCCGGCAGCAGCATCCCGGCCAGCAAGGTATATGGGGAAGAGGGCGTCCTGGAGATCAGCCCGGCAAGCACCAACCCGAAGTATACCGACGAGGGAAGCTGGAATACCTTCCGCGTTTGCGGGCGCGATGACCAGCAAGGCGCCCTGGCCGGCAAGTATCTGGCCGACAAGTTCAAGGACAAGAAGATCGCGATCATCCAGGACAACTCTGCCTACGGCAAGGGACTGGCGGACGAGACAAAGAAGGCCATGAATGCCGCCGGCGTGACCGAAACGCTTTACACTGCCTATGTCGCCGGCGAGCGCGACTATTCCGCCTTGATCAGCCGCATGAAGCAGGCCGGAATCCAAGTCATCTATGTCGGCGGCTACCACACCGCCACCGGGCTGATTGCGCGCCAGGCCAAGGAGCAAGGCATGGACGTCACCATCGTTGGCGGCGACGCCCTGGTGACGAACGAGTTTTGGCAGATCAGCGGACCCGCCGGCGAGGGCACGATTATGACCTTCCCGCCGGACCCGCGTAAGAGCGCCGGGGCCGCGTCGATCGTGGCGGAGTTCAAGGCCAAGAACTTCGACCCTGAGGGCTACACGCTTTATACCTACGCCGCCCTGCAGATTTGGGCGGAGGCGGCGAAGAAGGCTAACTCGGTGGATGGCAAGAAGGTCGCCGACGTCTTGCACGCGGGGCAGCCGTTCACCAGCGTCCTGGGCGACATCTCCTTTGACAAGAAGGGCGATGTGACCGCGGCAGGCTATGTCTTCTACGTTTGGAAGAACGGCAACTATTCGGAGATGTAGGACGCTCGCCTTTCTGCACGCCGTGCGGCCCGGGTATGTCCCGGGCCGTTCTGTTTGGGGATGGCGGCAGCGCCGTTTCCCGGCTGCCATTGGATTGCCACGTCGCTTGCCCCTCGCAGTGGCGGATAGATCGTGGAGAGTATTTGGGAGCCGGGGGAGCGGCGCCTTTATGGTTCAACCTGCTTGCACCAGGCTCTGGCGCTGCCGGCGGCTGGGTTGCCCCACGCCGCCGAATGTCGGTCCAACCGTTAAGCCGCCACTACCGTGATCCGATGGTAGGATCGGCCGAAATAGATCAGCCCCTCGTGGTTCTCCCCGGCCTGGATGGCTTGCACCTCGCAGAACATCACGCTGTGGGTGCCGACCTCGACGACCTGGGCGATTTGGCAATCGAACGACACTACGGCGCCAGCCAGCACCGGCGCCCCCGTGGCCAAACGTGTCCAGTCTGCGGCGGCGAACCGCTCCGGCATTGGAGTTTCGGTCAGCCCCGCAAACAATGGGGACAGCGCCTCCTGCTCCGCCGCGAGCGTGTTGACGCAGAGGACGCGGTTGGCCTTGAGCGTGTCATGCAGGCTGCTGTCCCGGTTCATGCAGACCAGAAGCGTCGGCGGGTCGTCGGTGACGCTGCACACTGCAGATGCCGTGAACCCGGCATCCCCATCCGGTCCGGTCGTGGTGATGACGCTGACGGCTGCGCCCAACCGCGCCATTGCATCCCGATAGCCTTGACGGTCAATCAACCCCAGCACTCCCTATGTCAGGAGCCATATGGCGCATTCCGTGGTGGAACGGGAGAGGCCGGAACGCAAACGGGCGCCCCAGAGGACGCCCGCGCATCAGTCCAGTTGGAAAGGCTAAATCTTGTCGGCCGCATCCCGGACGGTGTCCTTCACGCCGCCAACAGCGCTTTCGCCCTTACCCTTGGCCTTGTCCGCCATGCCTTCGCCCTGAAGCTTCTCGTCGCCGGTCAGCTTGCCGATGCCTTCCTTGACGGCACCCTTGGCCTTGTCCCAAGCGCCTTCAACCCGGTTTTCGTCAACCATTGCAGTCACTCCACGACGGCTTAATGCCGCGATCATGTTAACGGCGCGGCTAGGCAATGGTTTCACGCAGCGGACAGCGGCGGTGCGACTTCCTCCAGGGACTGGCACTCGCAGCTTACGCCCAGGACCCATTCCACCACCGCGGCGCCCACCATCAACCCACCGCCGAGCAGGTATCCCCACAGCACTTCGTCCCGCGACCCCGTTTGGATCAGATGGCCGAACACTGCCGGGCCGGCGATGCCACCCAATGCCGTGCCCAGGGCATAGAACACCGAGATGGCGACCGCCCGCACTTCCAGGGGAAAGGTTTCGCCGACCGTGAGGTAGGCCGATGATGCAGCGGCCGAGGCGAAGAAGAAGATGACCGTCCAGGCCAGCGTCTGCTCCGTCGCGTCCAGCCAGCCTTGCGCGAACATCCAACCCACTGCCGCCATCAGGATCCCGGACAGGGCGTAGGTGGCGGTGATCATCTGCTTGCGTCCCAGCGTATCGAAGAACCTGCCGAGCAGCAGGGGTCCCATGAAGTTGCCGAGCGCGAAGGGCAGCATGAACCAGCCGACCTGTCCGGACTCGACGCCGTAGAACCGGGTCAGCACCAGGGCGTAGGTGAACAGTACTGCGTTGTAGCAGAAAGCCTGCGACCCCATCAGCGCGATGCCCAGCACGGTGCGGCTGCGATACTCCACTGCCAGGGTCCGCAGGCTGGGCAGGAACCATTCCTTCTGACGGCGGCACAGCCGCAGCATGCCCGGTGGCGGCGGCGGCAGAGGCTGGCCGGTGTCCCGTTCCACCCATGCCTCGATGCCGCTCACGACCCGGGACGCCTCCTCCGGCTGGCAATGCGTCATCAGCCAGCGCGGGGACTCCGGGATGAAACGCCGTAGGAACAGGATGACGACGCCGATAACGCCGCCGATGACGAAGGCGACGCGCCAGCCCAGTTCCGGATTCATGACGCTGGGGTTCATGACCACAACGGCGCCGAGCGAGCCAAGCGCCGCGCCGATCCAGAAGCTGCCGTTGATGACCAGGTCGGTGAAGCCCCGCTTGCGGGCGGGGATCAGCTCCTGGATCGTGGAGTTGACCGCGGCATACTCGCCGCCGATGCCCGCGCCGGTGATGAAGCGGAACAGGGCGAAGGACCAGAAATTCCAGGAGAAGCCGGTGGCAATGGTGGCGAGCAGGTAGATCAGCACCGTGAGGGTGAACATCTTCTTGCGGCCGAGACGGTCGGTCAGCCAGCCGAAGAACAGCGCCCCCACGACGGCGCCGGCAAGGTAGGAGCTGGCGGTCAGGCTGACTTGGAAGTCGGTCATCTGCAGCCGGGGACTGGCGGCGATGGCGCCGGCGAGCGAGCCGACCAGCGTCACCTCCAGCCCGTCCAGGATCCAGGTAATCCCCAGTGCCATCACGATCAGCGTATGGAACCGGCTCCAGGGCAACCGGTCCAAACGCTGGGGTACGTTGGTTTCAAAGATGTCAGCGGTGGTGATGCTCATTGGTCCTCCCTGCCAGTTCTTATGTCGTTGGACGCATAAAACCCGCTCGCGCCGATGGTCCGGCTGTCCACGGTAATCCACGCCTTCCAGCAAAGCCGGACTGGAGTTCAACGCAGGTCGAGTTGAGCACTATCCGGGAACGGCGCGGGATGGGCAAGGCCGCCGCCTTACTATGCCTCGATCAGCCTGCGCGCTTGTGCCAGCTTGGCCTGAAGACGCCAGATTAGATATAGACGTTCCCTTGCAGCATAGAACCATAGAAGGCCGGAAGCTTGGCTAAGTATCGCCAGTGTGATGCCAAGGTTCAAAGCTGCTTGAGGCCGACCAGCGTTTATTCGTGTTCCATGGGCTGTCCGAAGACCTGGGAGATACTTGCGAACTGCTTGTCGAAGCGCTTAGTCCGCTCCGCGGCGACGTTAGCCACGTCTGGTTCAGGCGATAACATGGCTAGCCTACAAACGGCTGGGCTGGCGGCGGACCAGGGTAGGTGTGGCAAGTAGGCACGGTTCGGCAGCTGCCTCGCCGCTGCATGACATCATGGAGGATGGGTTCTGCCGGGCTTGTTTAAGGACGCCGGCCGTGTTGGCTTGGAACTCACCGAGTGCCAACTAGAGCGGCGCTGGCGCTTGATCCGGGGCTCGCTTTGCTGACGGCTTACTGTGCCTGTGCGCTCGCGTCGCTCCGCGTGGCGCCCACTCGGGCGGCCAGGGCGGCAGCCATGAACTCGTCCAGGTCGCCATCCAGCACGGCTGACGGGTTGCCCTTCTCGACGCCGGTGCGGAGGTCCTTCACCATCTGGTAGGGGGCCAGCACGTAGGAGCGGATCTGGTGGCCCCAGCCGATCTCGGTCTTGGCGGCTTCCTGCGCGTTGGCCGCGGTCTCACGGCGTTGCAGCTCGGCCTCATACAGCTTCGCCTTCAGCATCGTCATGGCCGTGGCGCGGTTGCGGTGCTGGCTACGGTCGGTCTGGCAGGCGACGATGATGCCGGTCGGGATGTGGGTGAAGCGAACGGCAGAGTCCGTCTTGTTCACGTGCTGCCCACCGGCGCCGCTGGCCCGGTAGGTGTCCACCTTGATGTCGCTCTCGTTGACCTCGATCTCGATGTTGTCGTCCACCACGGGATAGACCCAGACGCTGGCGAAGCTGGTCTGGCGCCGGGCGGCGCTGTCGAACGGGCTGATGCGGACGAGCCGGTGGACCCCGGCCTCCGTCTTCAACCAGCCGTAGGCGTTGGGGCCGGTGACCTGCAAGGTGGCCGATTTGATACCGGCCTGCTCGCCCTCCGATTGCTCCATGAGCTGCACCTTGTAGCCGTGCTGGTCGGCCCAGCGGCTATACATGCGCGCCAGCATCTCCGCCCAGTCCTGCGCCTCGGTGCCGCCGGCGCCGGAGTTCACCTCCAGGTAGGCGTCGTTCGGGTCGGCCTCGCCGGATAGCAGGCTTTCGATCTCGCGGCGCTTGGCTTCTTCCTGGACGGCTTGCAGCGTTGCCATGGCGTCCGCGACCATCGCCGTGTCGTCCTCGGCTTCCGCGAGCGCGATCAGCTCGGCGGCGTCGTCCGCCTCGCCCTCCATCTTGCGCACGCCGTCGATCAGGCCGGATAGGCGGTTGCGCTCGCGCATCAGGGTTTGAGCCGCCGTGGCGTCATTCCACAGGGCCGGGTCTTCGGAAAGCGCGTTCAGCTCGTCAAGGCGTGCGACAGAAGCATCCCAGTCAAAGATGCCTCCTTAGCAGCGCGAAGGACTGCTTCAATTGCTGGTGGAGCGTGTCGGAATCGTTGGACATGACCCGGCTTAATATAGTCCGCCCATGCCGCTGTCCACGCCGACGCCGCTGCTGACGGCGACGCTGCCGCCGTCACTGCCCTTGCCGCCACCGCCGCCGCCGCTGCCCCCGCCGATGGTGCCGCTGCTGGCGCCGGGCACCTGGTCCGGCTTGAAGGCGTCGGTACGGGTGCCGCTGCCACTGCTCCACGACGCCATCGTCAGGCCCTCGGGCATGCGGAACTGCAGGTTGGGCCGGTCCTTCAGCGCCACCGCCATGTAGTCGTGCCAGATTGGCGCGGACACGTTGGCGCCGGTTTCCTTGTCGCCCAGGCTGGTGTTGTTGTCGAAGCCGACCCACACCGCCGTCACCAGGTCCGGCGTGAAACCGACGAACCAGGCGTCGTTCGAGTCCTGGCTGGTGCCGGTCTTCCCCGCGATGGCGCGGTTCAGCCCGGCGCCGGCCGCAAAGCCCGATCCTTTCGCCACCACGCCCTGCATCATCGTCACGACCTGGAACACGCTTTGCGGATCGGCGAGCTGCTGGCGCTTGTCGGCGATGGCGACGGTGGGCGGATGGCTTGCGTCGTCGCAGCCGGTGCAGGACAGGCTGTCCGCCCGCCAGATTACCTTGCCGTCGCGATCCTGGATGGAGTCCACCATGGAGGGCAGCACGTCCCGCCCGCCCATCGCCAGCACGCCATAAGCGGCGGCCTGGCGCAGCACGGTGGTTTCCACCGCGCCGAGCGCCGCCGGCAGCACGTGCGGCATCCCGTCCACCACATGGAAGGCGATGGCGTTGTCCGCCACGGCTTCCATGCCGACCTTTTCCGCCAGACGGATCGTGACCAGGTTCAGCGACCGCTCCAGCGCAATGCGTATCGGCACGGGGCCGGCGAAGGTCATGCCGTAGTTGTTCGGCTCCCAGGTATCGCCATTGGCGAGCTTCTGCACGAACGGCGCGTCCAGCACGCGCTGGCTGGGCGACAGGCCGGACTGCATCGCGGTCAGATATACTATGGGCTTGAACGAGCTGCCGGGCTGCCGCTGCGCCTGGGTGGCGCGGTTGAATTGGCTGACGTCGCCGCTCCATCCGCCCGACATCGCCAGCACGCGGCCGGTCATCGGGTCGAGCGATACCAGCGCGCCCTGGACCTGCGGCACCTGGCGCAGCCATAGCCGGTCCGAACGCGCGGGTCCGCGGATACGCTCGTTGGCGCCGGCAGGCTCGGTCATGATGACGTCGCCGACCTGCAGGATGTCCGAGACCTTGCGCGGGCTGGGGCCGAAGCCGCCTCCTGACCGCACCGGACGCGCCCAGGCCAGGTCGGATGCATACAGGCTGCCGGTGCGGGAGGCGCCATCGCTGCCGCGCTCGACCCAACCGATCTTCGCCTCGTCGCCGGTGGTTTCCAGCACGACCGACAGGTTCCACTCGGGCAACAGGCCGGGCGGGCGCGGCATGGCGGCCAGGCGGTTGCTCCAACCCAGGCGCATGTTCGCGCCGCCCTCCAGGTGGCCGACCGGGCCGCGCCAGCCGCCGTGGTTGCGGTCATAGGCCAGCAGGCCCTTGCGCAGCGCGGTGTCGGCAGCGGCCTGCAAGGACGGGTCCATGCTGGTGCGTATCGTGAGGCCGCCGGTAGTGGTGGCGTCGGCGCCGAGGGTGTCCACCACCTGCCGCCGCACCTCCTCCGCGAACCAGTCGGAGCCTGCGACGGTCTCCGGACGGCGGAAGGCGGAGGGCTGGATCGGCGTCGCCTTGGCTGCGGCGGCCTGTTCCGGGGTGATGGCGCGGTCCTCGGCCATGCGGTCCAGCACCCAGTCGCGCCGGGCCTTGGCGGCCTCGGGGTAGCGGAACGGGTTGTAGTTGTTGGGCGCCTTGGGCAGCACCGCCAGGAACGCCGCTTCCGGCAGGGTCAGCTCGTCCAGGCTCTTGTTGAAGTAGGTCTGCGCCGCTGCCGCCACGCCATAGGATTGCAGGCCCAGGAAGATCTCGTTCAGGTAGAGTTCGAGGACGTGCTCCTTGGTGAGCGACTGGTCGATCCGCACGGCCAGGATCATCTCCTTGACCTTGCGCGCGACCGAAACCTCGTTGCTCAGCAGCATGTTCTTGGCGACCTGCTGCGTGATGGTGCTGGCGCCGATCGGCCGCTTGCCCGCGCTGCGCAGGGCCACGTCGTACCAGGCGGCGCGCAGCATCGCGAGCGGGTCCACGCCCTTGTGGGTCCAGAACTTCTGGTCCTCCGCCGACAGGAAGGCCTGTTTCACCATGTCGGGAATGGCGCTGATCGGCACGTAGATGCGCCGCTCCGTCGCCAGCTCGGCGATCAGGCGGCTATCGCCGGCGTAAACGCGGCTCATGACCTTGGGCTGGTAATGCGCGAGGCTGTCGAGGTTGGGCAGGTCGGCTGCGTACTTATTATAGGTGTGCAGCGCATAGATGCCGCCCACGACGCTGGCGGCGACGCCCAGGCCCGCGACGGTGCCGACGACCCGCCTTAGGAAGCGGAACGGACTGCGACGCCGGGCTGGCTTTGCGGCGGCGGCCTTCGCCCCGCGCCGGTTGGCGGGCGGCGGGCCAGCCGTCAGCACGGGATCGGCTGGACGCTGCGGAATATTGACGGACTGGACCGGCGCCTTCCGGCCCGGCGTTTCTGGCAGCGGAATGTAATCGGTCATGTGCCCTTGCCCTGCCTACCCTAGCCCGCCAGCCGCGCCCCGTGGTCGGACCCGGCCAAAAACCCCTCGATCGCCTGGGCCAACACGGCTGCCACGCGGGCGCGGTACTCTGGATGGCGCAACGCTGTCTCGTCTTGCGGGTTTGACATGAATCCCATCTCCACCAACGCGCTGGGGATATCAGCGGCGCGCAATACCATGAAACCGGCGTGCCGTGTGGGATGAGTTAACAATTTTATACCGGGCTGGCCATCCGCCGGCCGCATGGCATCGACGAGGTGGCGGGCGATGCGGACCGATCCTTCCCGGGTTTCCCGCCGGACCAGGCTGCCCAGTATGCTGGCGACGGCGGGCGGCATGTCGCGGAAGCTAGGGCCGCCGAAGCGGTCGGCGCTGTTTTCCCGCCGGGCCAACGCGGCGGTCTGCGCATCGGACGCGGTGCCGGACAATGTATAGATGCTGGCGCCGCGCACGCCGGGGTCGGACAACGCATCCGCATGCAGCGATAGGAACAGCCGCGCGTCCTGGTGCTGCGCGATGGCCACGCGGTCCTGCAGGGGGATGAACACGTCCCGGCCGCGCGTAAGCTCGACCCGGCAGCGCCCGGCGCGGTTGAGGTTGCGCTGCAGCTCCTCGGCGGCGGCGAAGGCGATGTGCTTCTCATAGGTGCCGGTAACGCCGATGGCGCCAGGGTCCTTGCCGCCGTGGCCGGGGTCCAGCATGACCAGCGGCAAGGGCGGCGGCGGCCGGCGCAAAACGGCTGGCGCCGGGGCGCGCGGCGCCACTTGGATATGTGGCGCTGCGGCAGCCGCCACAGGTGCCGAGGCGGCGGCGGCCAGCAGCGAGCGGCGGGATAGCGGCGTCATTGCAGCCTCCTAGCATAGCTTGGGCCGTTTATACATCACCGCCGAACAGGGCAGGCTTGCAGGCCGCTCTCAATTGCGTCATGGTTGCAACACCCTGGCAATGCGCCGGCGGTCTTGGCGTATCCGCGGCCAGTCGAGATGGCAGCGCCCCCCTGCCCGGCTTGCATTGCCGCCCGCGCCGCGCGTCACCGCGCGCCGGGTTTGCTTCGGGGGTCCAAACGCCGCACGGCAAGGGACCTCCGGGCAGGATGACCACGCCTGTTCAACCTGGACAGCGCATCCCATGCGCTGTCCCGCCAGCTATAGGGACTAAATGCGAAGCGCCGTGCCCGTCCATCCATTTCCCGGACCCGACACGTCGCGCGCAGCCCCATGCCTACGCGGGG
Organism: uncultured Acetobacteraceae bacterium; assembly: GCA_964242325.1. GTDB lineage: Bacteria > Pseudomonadota > Alphaproteobacteria > Acetobacterales > Acetobacteraceae > DASWOJ01. The sequence continues at coordinate 26,657 of CAXTCI010000029.1, read as the reverse complement.
AGCCCCTCTCTTCACCGTCCCATCGCCGCCGCCGCGCCGTGCTGCGCACGCGTTTGCCGCTGGCCCACCGGAGTCCGCAATCCCATGACGAAGCGCATGCTGATCGACAGCACCCACGCCGAAGAAACCCGCGTGGTAGTCCTGGATGGTAACCGCCTTGAAGATTATGACGTAGAAACTTCCACCAAGCAGCAGCTCAAGGGCAACATCTACCTGGCCAAGGTCGTCCGGGTGGAGCCGAGCTTGCAGGCCGCCTTCGTCGAGTATGGCGGTGGGCGGCACGGCTTCTTAGCCTTTGGCGAAATACATCCTGACTATTACCAGATCCCGGTTGCCGACCGGCAGCGCCTGATGGAGATGCAGGAAGCGGAAGCCCGCGAGGAAGAGGAGGCCGAGGACCGCGCCGCCGCCCGCGAGGCCCGGAGCGAACGCCAGCAAGGGCGGGGCGGCAGCCCGGCGTCCCACGACGCCGCGGCAGCCGACATGGCGGCGGTTGACGTCGCCCGGGATTTCCAGGCCGGCGCGGACGAAGGCTCGGATGACGCACTGGCGGAGCCGGACGCCGATGATGCGATAGGGGCACCGAGCGCCGATGATGCGATGGGGGCGCCTGGCGCTGATGATGCGATGGGGGCGCCTGGCGCTGATGACGCATTGGCGGCGTCAGGCGCTGATGATGCAGTGGCGACGCCCGGCGCTGACGGGGACGAGCCGATGCCACGGCCCAGCCAGGTCGCGCAGGCCGCAGCCATTACTCAGGACATTCTCATCGCCCCTAGGGATGCGGAGGCGATGTTCCCCGTGTCCGACGACGGCGCCGATATGGCGCCGGAAGGCGTCGAACCCGTGATGCCCGACGCGCCCGAGGTCCATCAGCCCCAGGCGTCCGAAACCAACCAGCCCGACGTACCGGGCGATAACTCGCGGGACGATGGCTCGCGCCAGGAGGGCGGCGTCGAGGGTGCGCCGGACGCCGACAGCCCGGCCGTTACGCCCGACCCGGTGGACTCCCCACCGGCTGGGGCCCCTGCCGAGCCGCTGCTGATGGAAGCAATGCCATCCGACGCCGGGCTGACGGAGACGGCGGATACGCTGGTGGACGCCTACGCCAACGGGCATGACACCGACGCGCATAACGTCGCGAGTCCTGATGATGCCGGCTCGGCAGGCGCGGACCACGCCGTGCTGTCGCCGCAGGAGGAGGCGGACTATGCCGGTCCCTCCGAGCCGCCGCCGGAGCCGGCAGGCGCCGCAGATGGCGACGAGCCGCGGGAACAGCGCGCCACCCCACGTTTCCTGCGTAACTATAAGATCCAGGAGGTGATCCGGCGCCGGCAGATCCTGCTGATCCAGGTCGTGAAAGAGGAGCGCGGCACCAAGGGCGCGGCGCTTACGACCTATATTTCACTTGCCGGACGGTTTTCCGTGCTGATGCCCAACTCGCCCCGTGGCGGCGGCATCAGCCGCAAGATCACCTCGGCGTCCGACCGGCGGCGCTTGAAGGAGATCACCGCCGAGTTGGACCTGCCGCGCGGCATGGGCCTGATCGTGCGGACGGCGGGGGCGCAGCGGCCGAAGGCGGAAATCCTCAGGGATTGCGAGTATCTGCTGGACCAGTGGGACCAGATACGCGAGTTGACCATGAAGAGCATGGCGCCGGCGCTGATCTACGAGGAAGCAAGCCTTATCAAGCGCGCCATCCGCGACGTGTATTCCCGCGATGTGGACGACATCCTGGTGGACGGCGAGCAGGGCTGGCGCGCGGCGCGCGACTTCATGCGCATGCTGATGCCGACCCACGCCAAGAAGGTCCAGCTTTGGAAGGACCCGCAGCCGCTGTTCGCCAAGGCGCAGGTGGAAACGCAGCTCGATGGGATGATGCTGCCGACCGTGCAGCTCCGTTCCGGCGGCTACCTGGTCATCAACCAGACGGAGGCGCTGGTTGCGATCGACGTGAACTCCGGCCGCAGCACGCGGGAGCGCGGCATCGAGGAAACGGCGCTGCGGACCAACATGGAAGCCGCGGAGGAGGCGGCGCGGCAGTTGCGGCTGCGCGATCTGGCCGGGCTGATCGTCATAGACTTCATCGACATGGAAAGCCGGCGCAACAACGCCGCGGTCGAGAAGAAGCTGAAGGACGCGTTGAAGAACGACCGGGCGCGCATCCAGCTCGGCTCCATCAGCCACTTCGGCCTGCTGGAGATGAGCCGGCAGCGGCTGCGCCCGTCCATTGCCGAGACGAGCTTCATTACCTGCCCGCATTGCGCCGGGACCGGCACGGTCCGCAGCACCGAAAGCGCGGCGCTGCACGTGCTGCGCGCCGTCGAGGAGGAAGGCGGCAAGCGGCGTGCGGCGGAGATCGTCGTTTATGTGGCGGGCGCCATCGCGCTGTATATCCTGAATAATAAGCGGGTTCGGCTGGGCGAGATCGAGGAGCGGCATGGGATGAAGGTGTCCTTCGCCGCCGACGAGTCGCTGCTGCCGCCTGAGGTGCGCATTGACCGCGTGCGTGCCGCTGCCGCGTCCGACCTGCCAGTGCCGGTGCAGCAGTTGGCTCCGCCGGAGCCGTTCGAGGACCCGGACGAGGAGCCTGCGGACGCCATGGTGATGGCGGCCGAGACCATTCCTGCCGAGGAGGCGGACGACGATGAGGCCGATGCTCCCCGGCCCGGTGAAACCGCGGAGGAGCAGGAGCAGCGCGGCAAACGCCGCCGCCGGCGCCGCCGGGGTGGAGGACGCCGGGATGAGGTGGCGGCCGACGATGCCAATGCCTCCCTGCCCGTCCCCGAGGCCCCGGTCTCCGAGGCCGAGGTGCCGCATGAGTTCGACGCCGTGCTGGCAGTCGGTGAAGCGGTAGCGGAAGAACTGCCAGCCGGGGACGGTGAAGGCGGTGGGATGGATGCCGCCGTGACGGGTGACGCCGCTCAGGCCGAGGATAGCGACCGCGCCAAGCGGCGGGGACGCCGAGGTGGACGCCGCCGGCGCAGGGATGGCGAGGCGGGTGCCGCGGAGGATGGGACCGAGGAGGCGCCGGCTGCCGGGGCTGCAGCTTATGCACCGCCGGCCTATGCGCCGCCGGCCTATTCTGGCCCGACGCCTGCTGACCCGTTCGGCGGCGGGGCGGCATTCGATATCTTCGACGCCATCGAGCAGGCGGAGCAGCAACGCGCCCTGGCGGCCTTTGCACCGCAAGCCCCGGCGGCAGCGGCGGTGCAGCCTGAACCGGAGCAGACCGCCCTGGCCACTGCCGCGGACGATGCGGCTGAGGCCAGGATTGGCGGCGGCCAGGTGATCGACGAGATGCTGCTGACGGAACCGGTGATCGTGCTGCCCGAGATGGTCTCGGTCGAGGAGCCGGAAGCGGCGCC
>CAXTCI010000029.1:0-23189 GCA_964242325.1 uncultured Acetobacteraceae bacterium | reverse complement strand
CGGGTGCGGACCTAGCGGTATGGCTCACGCTACGCTGCTCTGGAGTGGGGTTGGTGCTTGCCGTCTCCCTCACCCCGGCCCTTTCCCGGAGGGAGAGGGAGAAGAGAGTGACGCGGGGGGCTAGCGGAACTGCGTCAGCCGCTCGGCTGCCTCGATCATGTCGGCCTCGGGGCCGCAATAGCTGAAGCGGACCGTGCGCGACCCGCGTGTGCGGTCGAAGTCCACACCGGGTGTCGCGGCTACCCCGGCTTCCGCCAGCATCCGGGCGCAGAAGGCCGTGCTGTCGTTCGTGCGCGCGCCCACGTCGGCGTAGATGTAGAACGCCCCATCCGCCGCCGCGATGTCCGGGAACCCGGCGCCGGGCAGCGCCCGCAGCAGGTGGTCGCGCGCCCGGCGGTAGCGCGCGACGTTCGCGTCCAGCTCCGCCCCGCAGTCCATCGCCGCCTCCGCCGCGACCTGGCAAACATGCGGCGCGCTGATGAACAGGTTCTGCGCCAGGCATTCAACCGGGCGCACCAGGTCGGCTGGCAGCACCATCCAGCCGACGCGCCAGCCGGTCATGCTGAAATACTTGGAGAAGCTGTTGATCACGACCGCATGCGGGCTGAGCGCGGCAGCGGTGGCGATGGGACGGCTGTATTGCAGGCCGTGGTAGATCTCGTCTGATACCAGCCGCACGCCCCGCGCGTCGCACCAGGCGGCGATGGCGGCCAACTCGTCCGGCGCCAGCATGGTACCGGCGGGATTGCAGGGACTCGCGACGATCAGGCCGTCCGGCGCCGGGTCCAGGGCGTCCAACAGGGCGACGGTGGGCTGGTAGCGTGTGTCGGCGCCGGCCTCGACGATGACCGGCTGCAGCCCGAGTGCGGTCAGGATGTTGACGTAGGGCGGGTAGAACGGCGCTGTCAGCGCCACGCGGTCGCCGGGGTCGAAGGATGCGAGGAACGCCAGCGGGAAGGCGCCGCTGGCGCCGGTGGTGACGGCAATCTGCTCCGGCGCGACGTCGTGGCCATACCAGTCCCGGTAATGCTGGGCGATGCGGCGGCGGAGCGACGGGCGCCCGAGCGCTTCCGTGTAGCCCAGCGGGTCCGCGCCACCCATTGCCGCGGCGGCGGCGGCCACGGCGCCGGCCGGGGCGCCGGTGCCGGGCTGGCCGACCTCCATGCGGATCACCCTCGGGGCGCCTGGCGGCAGCGCGGCCTGACGGGCATTGGCCGCCGCGATCACGTCCATCACCAAGAATGGCGGTGCCGACGCGCCGCGGCCGATTTTCAGCACCGTTAGTTGCTGCCGGCGGCGAGGCCGGTGCCGCGTGGATCAACGGCGGCGCTGCACAGGCTCTCGTTGCCGGGCAAATAGCGGGCGCAGGCGATCACGTTGGCCCGCCCCGGCTCCGGCACCGTCGCCGGCATGGCGGAGTTGGCGCGAAGGGTGTTGTTCAGCGCCACTGCCGCCGCCAGTGCCGCGCCGTCCTGGCCTGTTCCCGTCACCGCGGCGCGGAATGCGTGCACGTTGTTGTTCCACGCCAGCGCAGCCGCCAGGTAGGGCGCCGGCACCGCCCGCGGCGACGCCGCCAGCAAGATGCCGGTGCCGGGGGCGATCCGCCCGGTCCCGAACAGGTTGTTCATCGTCAGCGTGCACACCACGGCGTTGCCGTTGCGGTCCAGCACGGCGAAGCCGGTGGAGGCCGGCTTGGCTCCGCCCTGCCCGGCAGCGGCCTGCGCGCCGCCGATGTCGCGGGGGTTCTCCTGCAATGCGCGAAGGGCCGCTGCGGCCTGGTCGCCGCTGTTGCCAGGCACGAAGGATGCGTAGTCCCGTCCGGCGCGCACCGTCAGCGGCGCGCCGATCCGCGGCAGGGCCTTGCGCAGGTCGTTCACCGTCATGCCGCCGCCCGCCAGGCGGGAGCCGTCTTCCAGCTTGCGGGCCAGGGCGCCCTGATACAGGTCGCCGACCCCCGCCGTACGGAGCGTCGCGAGCGTTGCACCCAAGTCCGGCTGGGTCAGCGTGCTGCCTTCCCGCAAGGGTTGACCGCCAGGGGCAAACACGGCGCGGGCGTTCGGGTCCTGCGCCAAGGGGCCGGCAACCACGGCCAGGTCCTGCAGCAGGGCGCGCGAGACCGGCACGCCGAAGCGCGCCAACTGCTCGGCGGGCACGACCAAGCCCTCGAAGGGGCGGCTGCCGTATTTGGCGTGCATTGCAAACAGGCCGCGGGCCATCATCGGCAACGCCGCGGGCCGGTCGGCGGGGCCGTTGGACTCGGTGGGCGCAAGCGGGGCGAACACCACCGCTTCCGGGTTGCCGCGGCCGGGGCCGTCCGGGCTAGGGTTGTAAACGAGGCAGCCGCCGCCGCCGCCCAGCCCGGCGCGCGACGGCAGGGTGACGGCCAGGGTGAAGCCTAGCGCCACGGCGGCATCGGTGGCGTTGCCGCCGACAGCCAGAACCTCGCGCGCCGCCAGCGCCGCCCTTGGCTCGTCCGCGACGGCGCCGCCGATGAAGCCCTCCAGCCGTTGCGGGCCGGACCCGCTGCCGGCGCTGCTGCCGCCCAGGAAGGTGTTCTTGACGGAGTTGACCGTCTCGCACCCGCTGAGCGACGCCGCCGCCAGCAACAGCGCCGCCATGCGCCCGGTGGCCAAGGTGCGCCGGGCGGATAAGGATTGCCTGCTGCGCACGGACGCCACCTCGATCTGGTCGAACAAGCGGTTGGCATAACCGCCTTCGCCAGGGGGGGCAACCGATGCTATGGCTGGAGGGGTCTGCGCCCAAGTCTGTATGCAGGCCGCTTTAGCTCTGTCGTTTGCCAACAGATGCCCGCAGTTGGGTCCGGCCGCTTCGCACCTGGACCCGATTGCAATCTGCCCCATGCCGCCCGCCCGGAGAACCGCCGCCATGCGCCTGTTGCCCGCCTTGCTGCTTGCTACGTCTATCGCCGGGCCGCTGGCCGGCCCTGTTCTGGCCGCGGACGCGCCCGCGCTGACCCCGGCGCAACGGGCGGAGGTCGTGGCTATCCTGCGCGACGCGCTCCGCACCGATCCCAGCATCCTGCGCGATGCGCTGGCGGCACTGCAGGCCGACGAGGACCGGCAGCACGATACCGCGCAGGCCGATGTGCTGCGGTTGCTGGCAGGCAAGCTTGTGGACCCCGCCGACCCCGTCGCCGGCAATTCGGAGGCGGCGGTCACCCTGGTCGAGTTCTACGACACGCGCTGCCCTTATTGCCGCCGGATGATGGGGGTAACGGAGGAGTTGCTGCGGACCGATCCCGGCGTGCGGATCGTGTTCAAGGACCTGCCGATCCTTGGTCCGGCCAGCCAGTTGGAAAGCCGCGCCCTGCTGGCGGCGCAACGCCAGGGTGGCTACCTGCGCCTGCAGGCCGCAGTGATGCGGACCAGCGCGCCGTCCACTCGCGATTCGCTGCGGGCAGAGGCGGAGCGGCAGGGCCTGGACGGCGCCGCGCTGCTGCGCGACATGGACGACCCGGCGATCAAGGCTCGGCTGGACGCCAACATCGCACTTGCACAGCAGATCGGGCTTCAGGGCACACCAGCCATGGTGATCGGCGCTCGGCTGATCCCAGGGGCCGTAGCCCTCGACGACCTGCGTGCCGCGGTGACGGAGGCGCGCACTGGCCGCTGAGCCGAACATCGGATGGACGCGCGGCTTGGACCTGGCAAACACCTTTGGTCTGCCAAGCTGCCGCGGTTGGTTCGGCTCCCCGGCTACGGCGATGCGCATGCTGGCTCAGGCGCGGTTGCCAGCCTCCGGACCTAGATTGCTCGGCTTGAGCCTACGGCGCCGACCGTCGGCGCCGGGTTAGTTGACCCAGGCGTTCTGGTCCGCCCGCGGCGGCGGGGCGTCAGGTCCCACCTCCGGCGCACGCAGCCAGTAGCCGGAGCCACGGATGCTCTGGATCAGCATGGTGCCGCTCTCGTCCGGCGGCAGCTTCTGGCGCAGGTTGAACACGAGCTGGTCAACGCTGCGGTCCTCTGCTCGCCAGGCCCGTCGCAACGCCGCTTCTGACAGGCGGTCACGCGATACTGGCTGACCGGCGGCGGCGGCCAGCGTTTCCAGGGCGGCAAACTCCGCCGACGTGAGGTTCAGCCGGCGGCCATCCGCCGTGTGGACGGTGCGGTGCTGCAGATTGATGCGGATGGGTCCGATGGACAGCACGGCTGACGGCGCCGGGGCAGGCACACGGTCGTGCCGAGTATTGACCCGGCGGTGGACGGCCCGGATACGCGCGATCATCTCACGCATGGCGGGTGGTTTGGCGATGTAATCGTCGGCGCCCAATTCGAGCCCGACAATCCGGTCGGCTTCGTCGCCCATGCCGGAGACGACGATGACGCCGCAGTCGCGCGCTTCTGCCAAACGGCCGATCAAGGTAACGCCGCTCACGTCGGGGAGGGTCAAATCCACCAGCACGACATCCGGTCGGAAGCTTGCCTTCATCGCCATCCCGGCGTTGCCGGTACCGGCCCATGCGACCTGCATGCCGGCCCGCTCGAACCCGCGTACGAACGCGCGCGCCACGGCTTCGTCATCCTCGATCAACAGCACCCGTGGGTTTGACAGCATTGCGTCCGGGTTTGCGCCGCTGCTGGACATTAAGCTGACCCTTTCCACTACTGACATCGACTTGTTAGCACAATCTTTGTTGACAAGTGTATGATTGGTTGCACTTCATTAAATATTTCCGAATAGCGTGGCTTCTGTGCATTCAAACGAGGTTAACTGCCGGCCTCCTGGTGGATCATGTGGCCTTACCGTCTCCGCATCTAACAGTTAGCATCCTATTTCGGTCACAGCGGTGTGAATATTAATACTGCCAGAGCCAAAATTTGTCATGTTATGTTGTGTATAAACTGAGGCCTGTTGTTTTGACCGGAATGAACAATTCAGGTAGGTGGGATATGCAGCTACACAACATGGATTTCGGTGCATGGATGTAGGACCGGGGAAACATGGACCGCAGGCATCTGCAACGCGTCCTGTCCATTCAGAAAACGTCCTGCCAGGCGGGGTTGAGTCCAGGACTCCTCCCGATGGTGCTGCGTGGGCCGGCGTTGCCGCCGCTCCGGTCGGGGGACAAGCGTTGGACATCGACGAAATCCGCCGCCTTGACGCGCTGGACTCGTTCGAAATCATCGACACTGCCCCAGAGCCCGGGTTCGACCGCATCGTAAACCTGGCGGTGCGCATCTTCGGAACCGAGGTTGCACTCGTGTGCCTGATTGATGAGAACCGGGTCTGGTATAAGGCGAAAGCCGGCACCGAATCGAACGAACAGCTCCGTGCCGGGTCGTTTTGCAGCGAGGCCATCAGGTCGCCGGACATCCTGGTGGTCGAGGACGCGCAGGCCGAACCTTGGCTCGGCGGCGCCGGGCCACTCGGTGCGGCATGCGGCTTCTATGCCGGCGCACCCCTGATAGCGGCACGCGGTGAGCACGTTGGAACCGTGTGCATCATGGACCGGTGCAGCCGGCCCTTTTCCGACAACGACAAGGCGGCACTGTCCGACCTGGCGGCCATCGTGTCCGAAGAGCTTGAGCACCGGCGGCGCACCATAGCGTTCGCCCGGCTGAACCAGCGCAGCGCCCGCACAGACGCCATGATGCATGCCGTCGCCGACGCCGCGACGTGCGAGCAGGCGCTGGCGGGACTGCTGACCCGCTTGTGCGACGACCACGGCGCCGCTGCGGGCCATATCTGGCGCCTTACGTTGCCGGATCAGGTCCTGCGCGAGGTCAGCCGCAACCCTGGCAACCGCATCCAGATGGACGCGCATTTCGAGCTGGCGCGCAGGCTTGGCGCCAAGCCCGGCAATTCGCTGACCGCCGATGCCATCGTGTCCGGCAAGCCGCGGGCCGTGCGCTTCGCTGGCGTTGCGGACCTGCACCGCTATCCGATGCTCGCCTCCATCATGCGGCACGGGCTGATGTGCCAGGTGATCCAGCCGCTCCGCGTGGCGGGGGAGCAATTCGCCATCACCCTCTTTTTCGACACCGACCGTACCGACCTGGACCTGGTGCTGGAGGATGTGGGGGCGCTGGCGGACACCATACGCCCCGCCCTTTACCGCAAAGTGGCGGAGGAGAGGATGCACCTCCTCAGCACCGCGCTGGACCGCGCCAACGACTCCGTCATGATAACGGAAGCGCCGCCGCACGATCCGTCGGGGCCGCGCATCGCCTACGTCAACTCCTCGTTCTGCCGCGCGACCGGCTATGCGGCGCATGAGGTCGTGGGACAGTCGCCGCGCCTGCTGCTGGGGCCGGACGCCGACCTGCTGGCGCAGGGCCAGTTCGCGAGGGCCATGCGGGAAGGCACGCCGACCCGGACGGAGGTTGAGCACTGCCGCAAGGATGGCACCCGGTTCTGGGTGGAGATGGACGTGACGCCGCTGGCGGACGCCACGGGCTGGCAGACCCTCTGGATCAGCATCCAGCGCGATATCACCCTGCGCCGCCAAACCGACCAGGCCGGGCGGGAACGCGAAGCCAGCAACCGCACGCTGTTCGAGCAGTCGCCGATGCCAACGCTGGTGTTCGACCGGCACAGCCTGCATTTCCTCGACGTGAACGGCGCCGCGGTCAGCCAGTATGGCTGGAGCCGGGCGCAGTTCCTGGCGATGTCGCTGCCCGACCTGCTGGCTGCCGACGAGCAGCCGACCTTCGGCACGCTGATCGCCGGCGACCAGGTCACCGACATCGCCCGCCGCAGTTGGACCCACCTGCGGGCCGACGGCAGCCGCATGGAGGTGACGGTCGCCTCCCACGCGCTGACGTATGCCGGGGAAGATGCCGTCATGGCGGTGCTGCAAGACGTGACGGAGGTGGAGGCGGCGCGCCGCGCCATGCAGGAGGCGAACCTGCGCTTGGAGGACCTGGCCCGGCAGTTGCAGGCGAGGACCGCCCAGTTGACGGAGGTGCACCGGTTGGCCCGGCTGGGCGCCTGGCGCCGCTCCCTGGACGGTTCCGACGTGATGTGGTCGGACGAGATGTTCGAGGTCACCGGGTTTCCCCAGTCAGCGGGCATCCCGTCCATGAAGGAAACCCTGGCCCGCATCCATCCGGACGACCATGCGGCCCTGCGCCTGGTACAGAACAACGCGGCCACCATGCGAGCCGCCCGCATGGTGGATTTCCGCATCGTGCTGCCTGGGGGCGGCGTGCGTCATTGCCGCCTGGACGCCCGCCCGATGCTGGACGACGCCGGAACGGTCACGGGCCTATACGGCTATTGCCAGGACATCACCACGCACAAGCAGACCGAGATGGCGCTGCTGCGGTCGGAGAAGCTGAAGTCCATCGGCCAGCTTACCGGCGGCATTGCGCACGACTTCAACAACCTGTTGACGGTGGTGACGCTGAACCTTGAGGAAGCGCTGGACACGATCCCGGAAGACGGGCCGCTGCGCGACGTCCTGCAGCCCGCCATGCACGCCGCGGTGCGCGGGGCGGAGCTGACCAAGCAGCTCCTGTCCTATGCCCGCCGCGCAGCCCTACGGCCGGAGCGGGTCCGGTTGTCCGGGTTCTTCGAGAACCTGCGCCCCCTGCTGACGCGCACCATCGGCAAGCGGTATGACCTACGGCTGGAGGTGCATGACGACGGGACCGCCTTCATCGATCCGGCGCAGTTGGAAAACGCCATCATCAACCTGGTGATCAATGCCCGCGACGCCATGCCGGATGGCGGCTGCATCCGGGTCTCGACCTCGCTGGCAACCGTCGCCGCTGCGGACGTGCTGCCGGGCCGGGCCGGGCACGACGTGCCGGACGACCTGGCGCCGGGGCGATATCTCCGCATCAGCGTCGCCGACACGGGCACCGGCATCCCGCCGGAGTTGCTGGCGCAGGTGTTCGAGCCGTTCTTCACCACGAAGGACGTCGGCCGCGGCAGCGGGCTGGGCCTGAGCATGGTTTACGGGTTCGCCAAGCAATCGGGTGGACAGGCGATGATCAGCAGCGAGCTGGGGGCCGGCACGACCGTGCGGCTGTTCCTGCCTGTGGTCAGTCCGAAGGGTGAGGTAGCTCCGCCCTTGTCCGTCCCAGCTTGGCAGAACCGAGGGCTGCGCGCCCTGGTCGTGGACGACGAGCCGGCCGTCCTGGCCACCGCCGCACGCATGGCATCGAACATGGGGCTGGAAGTCACGACGGCCCTGACCGCAGCGGACGCGGCAACGTGGTTGCGGGATCCCGAGGGATTCGACCTGCTGTTCAGCGACGTGCGCTTGCCCGGTCCGGTGGACGGCGTGGCGTTAGCGGCGCAGGCCCGGGCGCAGTTGCCCGGCATCAGCGTCCTGCTGACGTCCGGCTACACCGACCATTGGGCGGCGGCGCTGGACGGAACCGGAGGCAGCTTGCCGGGCGACACGCGGTTCCTGGCGAAGCCCTACACCCGCCAGGCGCTGCATGCTGCGTTGACGGTGCTGCTGGGACGGGAATAAGCGCCGGTTCCCGTCGGGGCGGTGCTGGCCTCAGCCCCGGACGCGTGTGGGCGTTGGCGTCCCGGTCCCGCGTGCATCGCGCCGGGCCGGCCGGGGCGCGGCACGGCTGGATGAGCCCGGGCGGTTACGCCAGTTGCAGCAACAGCGACTTGAGGTAGGCGCTTTCCGGCAGGTGTGGATGCACGGGATGGTCTGGCCCGGCGGCGCCGGTGTGGATGATCCGGGCGTCCCGGCGCGCACGCAGCAGCGCCGCCGTCACCTGGGCGCTGAACAGGTCCAGCGGCGCATGATGGCTGCACGACGCCACGAACAGGAAGCCGCCGGGCGCCACCAGGGGCGCAGCCAGCCGGGTCATGCGGTGATAGGCGCGCAGGCCGGCGTCTTGGTCCCGCTTGGACTTCGCGAAGGCCGGCGGATCGCAGACGACGATGCCGTAGCTTTGCCCGGCGGCGGCCAGGGTGCCCATTACGTCGAAGGCGTCGCCGCGTGTGGCCTCGACGTGGGTCAGGCCGTTCTGGGCGGCGGCGTCCATGGCGCGGTCGAGGGCGGGCTGGCTGCTGTCCACCAGGGTCACGGACGTGGCGCCGGCGGCGGCGGCGCGCAGGCCGAAGGCGCCGGTGTGGCAGAACACATCCAGCACCCGGCTGCCGGACGCCAGGCCCGCTACCATGTCCCGGTTGGGGCGCTGGTCCCAGAAGAAGCCGGTCTTCTGGCCTGACGTGGGGTCTATGGGGAAGCGGACGCCGCCCTCCTCCGCCACCGCGTCGGCGGCATCCCCATGCAGCAGGCGGACGTCTTGCGGCAGGCCCTCGTGCACTCGGGCGGCGCTGTCGTTGCGGGCGATGATCGCGCGTAGGGGGAGCAGGTCCAGCAGGGCGGCGGCGATCTCGGGCAGCAGGCGGTCCATGCCGGCGGTGTTGGCCTGCAGCACGGCCACGTCGCCGAAGCGGTCCACGATCAGGCCGGGCAGGCGGTCGGCCTCGGCGTGGACGAGGCGGTGATGCGCGCCGGGGGTGACGCGGGCGCGGAGGGCGATGGCGTCGGCTAGGCGGGCGCGGACCCAGGCTGCGTCGATCTCCGCGCCGGGGTCGCGGTCCAGCAGGCGGGCGGCGATCAGGCTGTGCGGGTTGAACATGAAGGTGCCGTGGCGCCAGCCGTCGTCGCCCTCGATGCGGACGATGCCGCCGGGGGGCCAGGCGCGGTGCTCGGGGGTGGTGGCGAGTTCGTTGCTGAAGGCCCAGGGGTGGCCGGACTTCAGGCGGCGGTCCTGCTTGGGGTGCAGGCGGATCAGGGGGTGCATGGGGGTGGGGTATCAGGCAGGTGGCGCGGCGTCACGTTTCCGCTTCGTCAACCCGTCGGTAAGAGCCGGGGACAACAGCCAACCAACACGCCGCACCGATGATGCCACCCCAAAGTGCGGAGATGCCCAGACCCTGCCAATAGGGGGCTGACCTGGCACTACCGATTTGCAGCAGTCCCAGTGCCGCACCGAGGACGCTGCCAGCGAGCACCGTCCATACTGATCTTGGCCGCGGCCAGTTCCGCATACAGGCCACGAGCGGCACACCGACGACGAACGCCACGGGATAAGTGACAAAACTACAAAAGAACGCCCAAAGGATCAGGTCACCATTAAGCGGGTGGCCTATACCATATGCGTAGGCTGCGCCCGGTAGGAGTGGCGTTACGCCAACGGCGAACACAATACGCCCTCCGGAGGGCTGGAAACGAGTGCGCAGCTTGGCACCGGGAAGCTGGCTCAAGCTCAACGCACATAAATCCTGATATCTCCGACCGTCGCCGTCGGCTCCGGTCGGGCCAGGACGCGGACGCGGGATTGTGGGACGCCCTGGGCGATGATGGTACGGGCGACATCGGCAGCACCGAGCGTGGCGGTGCGGGCGGCCTCGTCCGTGGGGGTGCCAGGCAGGATGGCGACCACGTCGAACTCCACGCCGGGCTTGCGGGCGCGGGCGGCGGCCACGGCGGAGCGGATCGCATCCGTGCCGGGCTGGCTCGCGGGCAGGATCAGCAGCGGCGGCGGGCCGGGGTAGGCTGCGGCCGACACCGGCGCCGGCGGGGCGGGGGGAATTACCGGAGCGGTGCTGGCGCCGGGGCGGAAGGTGTTTTGATCTATCAGCGTGCAGCACGGCAGCAGCGCGATCAGCAGGACCAGCCCCCCTCGCCCCGCCTGATGCAGGCGGAGGAGCGCGGAGAGCTTGGGCCGTTGCGGGACGGAGGGGATGGCTACCCCCGATCCAATGCGGCGACGCCGGGGAGGGTCTTGCCCTCCAGCCATTCCAGGAAGGCGCCGCCGGCGGTGCTGACATAGGTGAGGCGGTCCAGGACGCCGGCGTGGCGCAGGGCGGACACCGTGTCGCCGCCGCCGGCCACGCTCAGCAGCGATCCCTGCTCCGTCATGTCGGCCACCGCCTGCGCCAGAGCCACCGTGGCGGCGTCGAAGGGCGGGGTCTCGAAGGCTCCCAGCGGGCCGTTCCAGACGACGGTGCGCATGTCCGGCAGGCGGTCGCGCAGGGCCTGGACGGTGTTGGGGCCGACGTCCAGCATCATGGCATCGGCGGGGATGGCGTCGGTGGATACCGTCTCCGTCGGCGCCCCGGCGCGGAACTCGCGCGCTACGACCGCGTCGCTCGGCAGCAGGATGGTGCAGCCGGCGCGGTGCGCCTCCTCCATGATCTCCCGGGCGGTGGCGTGCATCTCGGTTTCCTGCAGGCTGCGGCCCACGTCCGTGCCACTCGCGGCCAGGAAGGTGTTGGCCATCGCGCCGGCGATCACCAGCACGTCCACCCGGCGGCTCAGGTTGCCGAGCAGCTCCAGCTTGGTGGAGACCTTGCTGCCGCCGACGATCGCCATCACCGGGCGCTGCGGGTTGCCGAGTGCTGCGTCCAGCGCGTCCAGCTCCGCCTGCATCATGCGGCCGGCATGGGCGGGCAGGTGACCGGCTACGCCCTCCGTGCTGGCGTGGGCGCGGTGGGCGGCGGAGAAGGCGTCGTTGACATACAGGTCCGCGAGGGACGCCAGGGCGGTGACGAACTCGGGGTGGTTGTCCTCCTCGCCCGGATGGAAGCGGGTGTTTTCCAGCACCAGGACGCCGCCATCGGCAAGGGCTGCGACCGCCGCCTGCGCGGCCGGGCCGATCGTGTCGGCGGCGAAGGCGACGGGGTGGCCCAAAACTTCTCCGAGGGCTGCGGCCATCGGGCGGAGCGACATGCTTTCGACCGGCTTGCCCTTGGGCCGGTCGAAGTGGCTGCAGACGATGACGCGGGCGCCGGCGTCGGATAGCTCGCGTATGGTGGGGGACAGGCGCTGGATGCGGGTCAGGTCGCTGATTCGGCCGTCACGCATGGGGACGTTCAGGTCGGCGCGCAACAGTACGCGCTTTCCCTTTACGTCCACGCCGTCCAGGGTGGCTGCGGCCATTACATCGCCCCGAACAGGGCGGCAGTGTCGGCCATGCGGTTGCTGAAGCCCCACTCGTTGTCATACCAGCCCATGATGCGGGCCAGCTCGCCGTCCACCACCGCGGTCTGCGTGGCGTCGAAGGTGCAGCTTGCCGCCTGGTGGTTGAAGTCGGAGCTGACGAGCTTGTGGGTGTTGTAGTCCAGGATGCCCTTCATGGCGCCGGTGGAGGCGGCCTTCATGGCGTCGTTGATCTGCTGGACCGTGGCCTTGTCGCGCAGGTTCACGTCGAGGCTCACGAGGCTCACGTTCGGCACCGGGACGCGGATGGAGGTGCCGTCGAGCTTGCCCTTCAGCTCCGGCATCACCAGGCCCACGGCCTTGGCGGCGCCGGTGCTGGTGGGGATGGAGTTGACCGCGGCGCCGCGGGCGCGGTGCAGGTCCTTGTGCAGGGTGTCCACCGTGTTCTGGTCGCCGGTGTAGGCATGGATGGTCAGCATGTAGCCGCGCAGCACGCCGAAGTTGTCGTGCATCACCTTGACCATCGGGACCAGGCAGTTGGTCGTGCACGAGGCGTTGGAGATGACGGTCATGTCCTTGGTGATGACGCCCTGGTTCACGCCATAGACGACCGTCGCGTCCACGCCGTCCGCCGGGGCGCTGATGAGCACCTTGCGGGCGCCGGCGCCGGTGATGAGGGCGGATGCCGCCTGCTTGGTGGTGAAGCGGCCGGTGCACTCCATGGCGACGTCCACGCCCTGGTAGGGCACTTTGGACGGCTCGCGCTCGGCAGTTACGGTGATGGGGCCGTAGGTGCGGCCGTTGTGGTGGATGGTGATGGATTGGCCGCTCACCTCCACCGTGCCGGGGAAGCGGCCATGGACGCTGTCGAAGCGGAACAGGTGGGCATTGTCGTCAACGCTGCCGAGGTCGTTGATGGCGACGGGCTCCACGTCGGTGCGCCCGCTCTCGATGATGGCGCGCAGGACCAGGCGGCCGATGCGCCCGAATCCGTTGATGGCGACCTTAACGGCCATTTGGGTCTTCCTCTTGGGGTGCCAGCCGCCGCTTGACGGCTGTGGTGATGGCTTCCGGCGTGATGCCGAAGTGCCGGAATAGGTGCTCGCCCGGGGCGCTGGCGCCGAAGCCGTCCATGCCGATGAAGGTGCCTCCGTCGCCCAGCCAGCGCTCCCAGCCGAAGCCGCAGGCGGCCTCGATCCCCCAGCGTGGGGCGGTGCCCAGCACGGCGGCGCGGTATTCCGGGGCCTGCTGGCCGAAGAGCTGCCAGCAGGGCAGCGATACGACGGCGGCGGCGATGCCGGCCTCGGCCAGCATGCGTCTTGCGTCCATTGCCACCGCGACCTCCGAGCCCGTGGCGATCAGGGTGGCCTGGCGGGGGCCGTCGGCGTCCTGCAGCACGTAGCCGCCGCGGGCGCTGCGGTTTTCACCGGCGTCGGTACGCAGCGCCGGGACGGGCTGGCGGGATAGGGCGAGCAGGGTGGGGCCGTCGTTGCGGCGGAGGGCGAGTTCCCAGCACTCCACCGTTTCCAGGGCATCCGCCGGGCGCATGACGTTGACGCCGGGGATGGCGCGCAGGCTGGCGAGCTGCTCGACCGGCTGGTGGGTCGGGCCGTCCTCGCCCAGGCCGATGCTGTCGTGGGTCAGCACCATGATGACGCGCTGGCGCATCAGCGCGGCCAGGCGCAGGGCGGGGCGCATGTAGTCGCTGAACGCCAGGTAGGTGCCGGCATAGGGCAGGATGCCGCCGTGCAGCGCCAGGCCGTTCAGGCAGGCGGCCATGCCGTGCTCGCGCACGCCGTAGTGGATGTGGCGTCCGGCATAGCTGCCCGGCGTCACCGCCGCCATGCCGCGGGCCAGGGTGCGGCTGTGGTCGGTTGCGTCCGTGGCGCCGCCGACCAGCTCCGGCATTGCGGGGGCCAGGGCGTCTAGGGCGCGCTGGCTGGCTTCGCGGGTGGCCATGGTCGGGCGGGTTTCGGCGAGTTCGGCGCGCAGCTCGGCCGTGGCCTCGTGCCATAGGTCGGGGAGGCGGCCGGAGTGGACGCGCTCGAACTCGGTGCGCAGGGGGTGGCGGGTCAGGCGCTTGAGCCAGGCACGGCGGGCGGCGGTGCCGCGGGCGCCGGCGGCGGACCAGCGGGCCTGCAGGTCGGGGGGGATCGAGAACGGCGGGTGCGGCCAGTCCAGGGCGCGCTTGGCGGCCTCGGCTTCGGAGTCGCCGGGGGGGCGGCCCTGTGCGGCTGGGGTGCCGGGCTGGGTGGGGGATGCCTGGGTAGGGGCGGCGAGGCCGATGATGGTGCGGCAGGCGATCAGCGTCGGCTTCTTGGAGCGTACCGCCAGGGATAGGGCGGAGGCGACGGCTGCGGGGTCGTGGCCGTCCACGCGCTTGGTCGCCCAGCCCAGGGCGGCGAAGTGCTTGAGCGGGTCCGCCGACGATAGTGGTCCGGTGTCGCCGTCGGTGGACACGGTGTTGTCGTCCCATAGCACCGTCAGCTTTTCCAGCCGCAGGTGGCCGGCGAGGCAGGCGGCTTCGTGGCTTACGCCTTCCTGCAGGTCGCCGTCGCTGGCGACGACCCAGGTGCGGTGGTCCACCAGGCTGCGGCCGAAGCGGGCGGCCATCATGCGCTCGGCGAGGGCCATGCCGACGGCGGTGGCTAGGCCCTGGCCGAGCGGGCCGGTTGTGGCCTCGATGGCCGGGTGCTCGCCGTGCTCGGGGTGGCCGGCGGCGGGGCTGTCGAGCTGGCGGAAGCGCTGGAGGTGTTCGAGCTCCATGCCTGTGTGTCCCGTCAGGTGCAGCAGGGCATAGAGCAGCAGGGAGCCGTGCCCGGCGGACAGCACGAAGCGGTCGCGGTCGGGCCAGCGCGGGTCGGCGGCGTCGTAGCGCAGCACTCGGGACCAGAGGGCGGTGGCGGCGTCGGCCATGCCCATGGGCATGCCGGGGTGGCCGGAGCCTGCGGCCTCGGTCGCGTCGATGGCGAGGGCGCGGATGGCGTCGGCCATGCGCCGCTCGATGGTGGCCGGGCGCGCGAGAATGGCCGCCTGGGCCTGTTGGGCCGGGGCGGTTGCTTGCGGGGGGTCTAGGGTGGCGGTTGGCGCGCCTGTCATCCGTCCTCCGGGTGCCGCGGCCCTTGGGTGGGGTGCGGGGGGTTTGTTGGGGGCTATACGGGGCGGGGGGTTGGGGGGCAAGGGTGGGTGGCTTGCGTAGGGGGGATGTGCGGTGGTGCTGGACCTGTTATGCTTGGGCTGAAATGGTTGGGGTGGCTGCGCCGTTCTGGCCGGGTTCCGGGAGGTGCGCATGACTGTTGTCACCACACGCATCACCGTTGCGGAGGATGGTACCATCTCTGGCCGGATGCCTGCTGGTCAGTTGACGCCCGGTGAGTATGACGCTGCAATAACTGTGGCGACCACTGCAATGCGGCCGCCAAAAGGGAAGCCGTTCACGATGGAGAACTTGCCCATCCATGACATACCCTGACATGGGAGTGTTTCGCTTCGCCGAGAGGACTTGTATGATGATGGCCGGCTTGTCTAAACGCTTCGGCGTAGGGCGGAAAAGCGAAGCGCCTTCCGCCACCTCGGCAGCCAGAGCAGACGTTAAAGATGCCTGACTATCGCCGTAACCGCGTCCCAGGCGGCACCTACTTCTTTACCGTAAACCTTGCCGACCGCCGGTCCGATCTTCTCGTCACACATGTTGATGCTTTACGACTGGCAGTCCGGAAGGTGCGAGCGCAAAGGCCGTTCCACATTGATGCATGGGTGGTTCTTCCAGAGCACATGCATTGCCTTTGGACTTTGCCAGATGGAGATGCCGATTTTCCTGGCCGATGGCGGGAGATCAAGAAGACGTTCTCTAAACAAATTCCTGGCGGCGAACGGCGCTCAGCCGTGATGGTTGATCGTGGCGAGCGAGGTATTTGGCAGCGCCGATATTGGGAGCATACAATTTGTGACGATCGGGATTATCTGGTTCATATGGACTACATTCACTTCAATCCGGTGAGGCATGGGCTGGTTCGGCATGTGATAGAATGGCCTTTCTCCTCTTTCTCTGGCTGCGTCCGTCGGGGACTCTACCCAGATGCGTGGCAGGGTAGCGCCGAAGAACCACACGAGACGGGAGAGCCGCCCTAATGGCAACACGGCAGAAGGGCCTATTTCCGGTCGTCCTATACTCGCTATTTGTAGTTACCCATGATACCGCGAAGATAGGTTCGGAGATCGTTTTCAATCTGAGATTTCCCTCCGATACTGTTATCATAGAAAATAGTTCTATAGGCCCTGACGTCGAACGGCTTTAAGCCTTCTTTTCTGTCTGAAATTAGTATTACCGGCTTTCTCAGCGCGTCCGCATAACCTACTTCGTAATAGACGTTCGGATTCAGCGGCGTTATTTCGGCAATGATCACATGAGACTCCGCAATTTGCTTTTTAATGTCTTCAATAATCAACCCAGGCAGGTAGGTGGAGTCGGCTCGGTATGGATAAATGCCTTCAGCTCTGCATATGGGTGCAATCACGTCTCGAAAAAGGGCTTCATACTCCGGTGTTTGGAATTGCATTACGATAAATGCTTTGGGTGGATTGATCTCAATGGAAAGATTTTTGAAAGACACCTTGCTGTGGCTTATGCAGAATGCACCACATGGAAATCCTGGTAGTGATGGTGACGAAAGATCATGTTTTCCAATCTCAACACCATCTACTTGCAATGATATCGTCGCGCCGCGAACAGATGCTTCCATAATGTATGGCCGGTTGGCTTTAAGATTTGAACCCAACCCAATTTCAAAGAGAGTTGTCCAAACTTTTGCTAAGCCTGTACTTGCACCCTGCTGTTGGCGAAGTTGATCCGGTCTAGCCCCCCAAGATTGCAGTCTGAACTGAAAACCGGAAGCTCCCGGCCCGTAAGGAATGCTTCCCCCTGAGATTGTGAATGTCAACATGTCCCTGGTTTGTGAGTTGTGCTGTATTATTATGCCAGCAGCTGAGCGGTGATCCACCTCATCGAATTCGACCTGAGCCTGAATTCGACCGTCCCGAAATTTTTGGCCAAATATTACAGTCCCCGCAGCCGCTATTTTCTGCTTGGCTTTGTTTTCAGGGCTTGGTACATGCTCCAACGGATCGGGCTCTGATTGGATTAGATCAAACTCGCCACCTTGGAATTCCATAGTATCGTCATTGATTTCCCAGTTTCCATCAATATCTAACTTGCTGAAGTCGCGGAAACTCTTTTGAAAGTTCTCAATCATGTGACCCTTGCTCTCAGGTTTCTATGAGCGAATTCGATTGAGTCAGAATAATTATCGGCAAACCATTTGAAAATTTCATTGCATTGTAGCTTATTTTGCCCTGGATGAGGGTGCGGTGTGGCGGGAGGCGCTTCGCTTTCCCGCCCTACGGCATCATGACACCACCTCTCTAGCCAAAGTCCCACAAGCCCGCCCCACTACCGCCTCAAACAACACCTGGCACCCAGCCTCAGCCTCCCCAGGCTCAATACTCTCCGCCTCGTTATGGCTCAGCCCGTCCTTGCACGGCGTGAAGATCATCGCCGTCGGCACGTGCCGGGCCACATACACCGCGTCGTGGCCGGCACCGGACACGATCTCCCGCGATGAATACCCTAGCTTAGCCGCCGCCTGCCGCACCAGGTCCACGCATCCGGCGTCGAACGGCTGCGCCGGCATGCGCAGCAGCTCCTGCAGCTCAACCCGCACGCCGCAGTCCCGCGCGATGAAGCCGGCCTCCCGCGGGAACTGCACCGCCAACCGCTCGATCTCCGCCCCGTCGGGGTGGCGGAACTCGACGGAGAACCGGACCTCGCCGGGGATCACGTTACGGCTGTTGGGCAGCACCTGCATCTGGCCCACCGTGCCGCGCCCGTCTTCGCCGCGGGCGCGCATCATGCGGTCCACCAGGTCTACGATCCGCGCGGCGCAGACCAGCGCGTCCTTGCGCGCGCCCGGCGGAGTGGTGCCCGCGTGGCTGTCCTGACCCGTCGCCACCACGTCCCACCATACCTGTGCCTGCGCCCCGGTGACGATACCGAGCTGCCGGCCTTCCCGTTCCAGGATCGGCCCCTGCTCGATGTGCAGTTCGAAATAGGCATCGGCCGGGAAGGGCCGCGCCGGCTCGGGACCGCGGTAGCCGATGGAGTCCAGCGCTGCGCCGACGGTGATGCCGTCCAGGTCGGTGGCTGCCTCGCACACCGCCGGGTCATACACGCCGGCCCAAACGCCCGACCCCATCAGGCTACGGCCAAAGCGGGCGCCTTCCTCATCGGTCCAGTTGACCAGCTCCAACGGGGCGTCGGTCTGCAGGCCCAGATCGTCCAGGGTGCGCATCACCTCCAGCCCGGCCATCACGCCCAGCGCGCCGTCGAACTTGCCGCCGCTGGGCTGGCTGTCGAGGTGGCTGCCGAACAGCACGGGGGGACGGCTGGGGTCGGCGCCCTCGCGCCGGGCGAACATGTTGCCGATGGCGTCCACGCGGACCCGCAGACCCGCGGCCTCGCACAACTCGCGGAACCGGTCACGGCCCTGGCGGTCCAGGTCGGATAGTGCCAGGCGACGGACTCCGCCCTTGGGGGTGGCGCCGATGGCGGCCATCTCGTGCAGGCTGTCCCACAGCCGCACGCCGTTGACCCGGCGGTTGGTGGTTGCCGGAAGCTGGGAAGCTTGGGAGATGGTGCCGTCCATAGATTGCCGCCCTGGTTGCGCCGGGGCATCATGCTCACGCCGCCCGCAACCGCAACCCCCGTGCATGAGGCCCCAATGGCGTCCACCCTGAGCAACACCCTGGACCGGGACGCCGTTTGGCAGGCCCGCGTGGACCTGGCGGCCTGCTTCCGCGCCTGCCACCGGCTGGGCCTGCACGAGGGCATCTGCAACCACCTGTCCGCGATGGTGCCCGGTTCGGACGAGCTGTTCCTGGTCAATCCCTACGGTTGGGGCTTTGGCGAGGTCACGGCATCGCGGCTGCTGGTGTGCGACTTTGCGGGCAAGGTGGTGGCGGGCGTGGGGGTGCCGGAGATCACCGCCTTCTACATCCACGCCCGGCTGCACCTGCGCCTGCCGCGGGCGCGGGTGGCGTTCCACACCCACATGCCGAACGCGACGGCGCTGGCGATGCTGGACGGCCCGCCACTGGCCTGGGCCGGGCAGACCGCGCTGAAGTTCTACGGCCGCACCGTGGTGGACGACGACTACAACGGCCTGGCGCATGATGAGCAGGAGGGCGACCGCATCGCCGCCAGCATGGGCGACGCCGACGTGGCCTTCATGCGCAACCACGGCATCATGGTCCTGGGGCGCAGCATCCACGCGGCGTGGGACGACCTGTATTACCTGGAGCGCGCGTGCGAGGTGCAGCGCCTGGCGCTCAGCACCGGCCGCGCCCTGCGCCCGGTGCCGGACGCGGTGGCCGAGGCGACGGCCCGGCAGATGCAGTCCGGCGGCGAGGAGGCCGCCCGCCTGCACCTGGACAGCGTGAAGCGCGTCCTGGACCGTGAGTGCCCGGACTACGCCACGTAAGGTCCCTCTCCCTCCGGGGTCACAGCGTGAAACCGTTTGACGGCGAGCTGAAGGGTCCTAGCAGCGGCCAGGGCAAACCACGCTGTCCCGTAACAAAGCCATCTCAAGCACTTCCCCTGCCCACCCGCCAAACATCAACATTTCATTAACCATCCCCCGCTACCCTCGCAGGCATGATCCACTCTAGCTCCCTGTCTGCGTTCTCCGGCGCCATAGCGGCGCCGAGCGGCCCTACCTCGGTCCGCCCGGTACGGGACCTGGTGCCGCAGTCGGCCCAGGCCGCGCCCACGCTCCGTCTGCAGCCTGGCACACAGCCGGGAGTGGTGCCGCCGGGCAACACTCCGCGGGGTTCCCTGCTCAATCTGCAAGTTTAACGATCAATACTTCGCGTGGCGCTTGATCGCCGGGGGTCGGCACCGCACCCTAGGGCATGCCTGCCTTCACGACACGTATTCCGCCTGACGACTCGCACCAACGCGCGGTGTGCGACACCTGTGGATGGGTGGCCTATGACAACCCAAAGGTGGTCGTAGGCTCGGTCATCGCACATAATGGGCAGGTCATGCTCTGCCGTCGGGCCATCGAGCCGCGACGCGGTTTCTGGACCCTGCCCGCCGGCTACCTGGAGCATGGCGAGACCCTTGCCGAAGGCGCGCAGCGCGAAGCGTTCGAGGAGGCCGGCGCAGTGATCCGGCTCGACGGCACTTTGGCGCTTTACAGCATCAGCCGGATCGGCCAGGTCCAGGTCATTTTCCGCGGCGCCTTCGCCAATGGCCCGCGCTTTGCCCCCGGCGTCGAAAGCCTCGACGTCAAGCTTTTCAATTGGGAGGATATCCCGTGGAACGAGTTGGCGTTTCCGTCGGTGCATTGGTCGCTCCACGCCTGGCGCCAGGCCGGCACCGGGCCACTTGGCGCTCCAGCGACCAACCCCGTCTCCGACACCCGGGGCACCTCGCCGGAAACCCGGCCTCAGGCAGCGCTGTGAGGACGGCACTGCTGACTGCGGCGTTGCTGGCCGGGGCACCCGCCTCCGCCTTTGCACAGGGGCGCGGCATCGTGCTCCAGGCGCAGCCGTCGACTTCGCCGCTGGTGCCCGTGCCCTCCACGCCACGGGCCAACCCGGCCCCGCGTGAGTTCCAGCCGGCACCGCTGCCCAACCGTGATTACGAGGGCCCGGCCGGTCCGCGGGCCAGCAATTCAGCCGAACTCACGCCCGGACTGTTCACCCGCAAGGAGCTTTACCGCGGGGAGGGTTACTCGCCCGGTTCCTCCTCCGAGGCGGACACCGA
Organism: uncultured Acetobacteraceae bacterium; assembly: GCA_964242325.1. Taxonomy (GTDB): domain Bacteria; phylum Pseudomonadota; class Alphaproteobacteria; order Acetobacterales; family Acetobacteraceae; genus DASWOJ01. The sequence continues at coordinate 2,478 of CAXTCI010000029.1, read as the reverse complement.
CCGGCGGGCGAAGCCTGCTGCAGGCTTCAATTTGCGTATGCCGCTGCAATCGCAGTGAGGCGCCGGACCGCAGGCGTCCCGTAGCGTGCTGCGTTCGCTGACGACGCTGATCCTCTGCCAGTTCGTCGGCGAACTCCTGGCCCGTGGGTTGGACCTGCCGCTGCCCGGCCCGGTGCTGGGCCTGTTGATTTTGCTGGGCTTGCTGGTCTGGCGCGGCGGCCCGGATCAGGCGATGCGGGATACCTCCGGTGGATTGCTGCGCCACCTGTCCCTGCTGTTCGTCCCCGCCGGCGTCGGCGTGGTGACGCAGTTGGATGCGCTGCGGGACGACTGGGTGGCCATCGCCGGGGCGTTGCTGGTGTCAACGTCGCTGGCCCTCGTGGTCACGGGATGGGTAATGCAGCGGTTGTCCCGGTGAAAGGTTGATACCGCCCCGCCTCGGGGTACTTTGGGTTTACCTGGAATCCACGCCGCTGCTTGGCCTGGTCAGCACGCTGGTCGCCTGGCAGGTGGCCGAGGCGTGCAGCCGCCTGTCGCGGGGACATCCCCTGGCCAGCCCGGTGCTGCTCGCCATCGTGCTGCTGTCGGCGCTGCTGCTGCTGACGGGTACGCCCTACGCCGCGTACTTCCAGGGCGCGCAGTATATTCACTTCCTGCTCGGCCCGGCGACGGTGGCGCTTGCGGTGCCGATGCATTCCGCCCTGGGCAGCATACGACGCAACGCCCATGCGATCCTGCCGGCGGTGCTGGCGGGCGCAGTGACCGCCGCAGGCAGCGCCATGCTGGTGGCCCGTGCCCTGGGCGGGTCGCGCCAGGTCGTGCTGTCGCTGGCGCCGAAGTCGGTGACGACGCCCATTGCGATGGGTGTGGCCGAGCAGATCGGCGGCAATCCGTCGTTGGCCACGGTGTTCGTGCTGCTGACGGGCCTGTTGGGCATCATGCTCGGCCCGCCGTTGCTGCGGCTGGCGGGGGTCATCGACTGGCGGGCGCGCGGGCTTGCTGCCGGCACTGCGGCGCATGGGTTGGCGACGGCGCGCATCCTGCTGCTGAACGAGACGGCCGGCGCTTATGGCGGCCTGGCCATTGGACTGAATGGCGTCGTGACGGCATTGGTCGTGCCGCCGCTGGCGCGCTGGATGGTGGGAGGCTGAGCGGCGCCGGGCCGGCTGCATGGCATGGATGCCCGTGCGGACCGGGTCCGAGCGTCCCGCTCCACCTTCGCTCCCAGGACCAACTCCGGCTGGAGGCGACGGATGGCCGGGCGGAATAGGAGGTGCCAAGACAGCAGGCCGCTGGACCCGGCGGCGCTCTGCTTGGCGATCCGGCTTGCCTTGCCGACAATTGCTTTCATTTTGGAGCGATAACTCCCATACTAGATAACCCGGGTCACGGAGGCCTGTGGTCAAGCTGGTCGGAGCGATGGCAACAGAAGTAAGCGCGAAGCGTGGCCGTGGCCGGCCCAGGAACTTTGATCGCTCGATTGCTCTGCAGCAGGCGATGAAGCTGTTCTGGGAGCGTGGTTACGAAGGCACTTCGTTCGACGACCTGATCGCCGCCATGGGCATCAGTCCGTCCAGCTTCTACAACTCGTTCGGCAGCAAGGAGCGGCTGTACCTGGAGGCCACGGAGGCCTTCATGGCGCGCTCGGGCGAATGGTTCGCCGGGGAACTTGGCGCTGCGACGGATGCAAGAACCGCATTCCACGAGCTTATGAAGGCGACCGCCCGTGAGGCCACCCTGGATGACATGCCCGCCGGCTGCATGATCTCGCTGGCCGGCACGCACGTTCCACCTGCGCTCACCGCCTTGCGGAATAGGATGGCGGGTTATCGGGAAGCCGCGCAGTCGGCCATGGCCGATCGCATCCGCAAAGGCATCGACGAGGGGGACGTGCCGAAGGATACTAACGTCGAGGCGCTGGCCGCTTTTTTCAGCGCGTTGTCGCGCGGCATGGTCGTCCAGGCCCGCGACGGGGCATCCCGCGAGCGTCTTCTGGAGATCGTTGAAGTCGGCATGCGTGCTTGGCCCTCGGCGCCGAGTGAGCCCGCGAGCGCCAATCACCCAGAGTCACGAGCGCGGTCATCGGTTGTTCAAACCCGCACGGAATAGGGACGACCTTGCCGAGGGCACGGTGCATTGGCTGCGTCCCGGCAAGGCGGCCACTCGATAATTGTTGCTGCCGCTCCAAAATCCTCCTTGATTGCAGGTCCACGCCGCTCCATCTGCGATATTATTGGAGCGTTCTCTCCAATTCACCGTGATTAGGAGAGTACTGCCATGGCAAGGTTCACCGATAAGATCGCCGTCGTAACCGGCGCCTCGAAGGGCATCGGCGCCGGCATCGCGAAACGGCTGGCGGCGGAAGGCGCGTCGGTTGTCGTCAATTACTCGTCGAGCAAGGAGGGCGCGGACCGGGTCGTCGCTGACATCGTGCAGGCCGGCGGCAAGGCAATCGCCATCGGCGCAAGCGTGGCCAGC
>CAXTCI010000028.1:0-36301 GCA_964242325.1 uncultured Acetobacteraceae bacterium | reverse complement strand
CTAGCGCAAGGAGCACGAGCAGCAGCTCATCCTCCACCCTGACCACGGACAAAGCGGCCGCCAAGGCTGCCGACGCCGCATCCACCCAGGCAGCGGCCCTACTCGCCGCCGATCAGCAGGCCAAGGCGAAGGCGGCGACCATCAAGACCGACGAACAGACCGTCAAGACGGCCGCGCAGGCCGCCACGCAGGCGGATGCCAAGGTTCAGGCCGACGAATCGAGCGGCTTGAACGTGACTGTCTGATTGCCGGTGGGCGGACGATGCTGCGGCGGCTATTTGCGGTTTTGCCCGGCACACCGCCTTCCTCGATCACATGCGGCAGCCGCTAGCCCTCGCGCCACTATTCCCTGGTAGTCTCGCACACTCTACCTGGCGGGCTGGTCCAGACGCTTGAAGTCTGGAAAGCTGACGTGGATAGGGCCCATGGCAGCCGCAAATCAGGGGGCAAAAGGTTCAACTATAGCCGATGACGGCCTTCGAGCGTCCCCTGCGCCGCGCCATTCTAGTTCAAGCACAGCGCATGCCGCGACGCGCGAGACGAGCCTGCGGGAGGTTGCCGGGGGGACTGCGGTCGAGCAGGCCCGGCGCAATCCCGGGCGGCAGAGTCCTCGTGGCTTTCAGTGGGTCACGGTGCTGCTTGTTGACGCGCTGCCGCCGGTGCCGTCACCAGTGCGCGGAGCGCTGGCCCTCTCGGTGCTAACCGCGCTGGTATGGGTCACAGGGCTGCTGCGCCGCCTCGCGTTGGAGCGGACCGGAACTGGCGGCTTGTGGGTGAAATGGTTCATGCCGATGGCCTGCTTGGGCTGGCCGCGCATGGGCCGGAGCCCGGTCATGCCGCCGCCGCTCACGGCACCGGTGTCCGGCAAAGGAGTGGTGGTGCCGGGCGTAGTGCCCGGGCTGCTGGATGCAGTGCTGCCGGGGATGTCAACGGCACTGCCGCTTGGAATCGCCTGCTGGGCCAGCACTGGCCCAGCCGCCATGGAAAGCAACGCCACGCACGTCATCAGAACCTTGCGCACTAGGAAGTCCCCCGTCATGGCGGTCGCGAGCGCGCACGCAGCACCGTTTCCCACGTCGGAACGAGTCACTCCCGTGTTGGTTCCGGCCTGACGCCGCGGCGCCCTGCTCAGGCGACCTGTGCCGCCATTGCGCGCAGGTCAACCGCGGGCCGTGCGCCATATGCCTCGATCGCCGCCGCGGCGGCGAGGCTGCCCAACCGGCCGCATGCGGCCAACGGGCGTCCGGCTGCATGGGCCGCCAAAAATCCGGCGGCGTAGGCGTCGCCGGCGCCGGTGGTGTCCACGACCTGCGCCGGGGCGGCGGCGACCGCTACCCGCTCGGCCCCGCGCAGCACCAGGCTGCCATCGGCGCCGCGGGTCAGCACGGCCAGGTCCACGTCCTGCCCGGCGCGGGCCGCCGCGTCCTCCCAGACGTTTTCTTCATACAGGCTGCATAGCTCGGCCTCGTTGGCGAACAGGATGTCCACCGAGCCGGCGACCAGGGCGCGGAAGGCGTCGCGGTGCCGGTCCACGCAGAAGGCGTCGGACAGCGACAGCGCCACCAGCCGGCCGGCGCCGTGCGCAACCTCTGCCGCGCGCTGGAACGCCGCCTTTGCCGCCGGGGGGTCGAACAGGTAGCCCTCCAGGTAGGTGACGGCGCTGTCGGCCACGGCGGCCTCGTCCAGGTCGGCGGGGCCGAAGGTGACGCAGGCGCCGAGGAAGGTGCTCATGGTGCGCTGCCCGTCCGGGGTGACGGCGATCAGGCAGCGTGCAGTCGGCGCTCCGCCGTCCAGCGGCGAGGTCGGGAAGTGCACTCCGGCCGCGGTGATATCCTGGCGGAACACGCCTCCCAGGGCGTCGCTGGCGACCTTGCCGAGGTAGGCCACGCGCGCGCCCAGCCCGGCCGCGACGGCGCAGGTGTTGGCAGCCGAGCCGCCGCTGCTCTCCTGGCCCGGCGGCATCGCGGCATACAGCGCTTGCGCCTGCTCGGCGGAGATCAGCGCCATGCCGCCCTTGCGCAGGTCGTGCCGGGACAGGAAGTCCTCGCCGGTGGGCGCAACCACGTCCACGATGGCGTTGCCGATGCCCAGGATGTCGAAACGCGGCTGGTTCTGGGGCATTGAGGGTCCTGACGAGGCTGGGGGTGTGCGGAGCGGCGGCTGCGCCTAACATCCGGCCCCATCCACGGCAACCCAGGAGGCCAAATGTTCCAACCGCTGCTGCGCGCTGCGGCCCAGCTTGACGACCCGGTGTTCCTGGGAGCGGTGCTGCGCAGCCTGGCGCTGTCGCTGCTGCTGTTCCTCGCGATCCTGGCGGCCGTGGTTTGGGGGGTGCAGGCGCTGGTGACGGCGCCGGGCTGGCCGGCGTGGCTGGCCTGGCTGGCGGCGATCCTGGGCGGGGCCGGGACGGCGTTCCTGTCGGTGTATCTGTTCGTGCCCGCCGCGCTGCTGGTGGCATCGCTGTATATGGACCGCATCGCCGACGCGGTGGACCAGCGGTTCTACCCGGGGCTGCCGCGGCCCCAGGGTGCGCCGCTGACGGTGCAGGCCTGGGACGGCGCGGTGCTGGGGTTGCAGGTGCTGGCGCTGCAGGTGTTGGCCCTGGTGCTGCTGGTGCTGCTGCCGGGGGTCGGGCTAGTGCTGGGCTGGATCATCACGGGATGGGCGATCGGGCGCGGCCTGTTCGTCGGCGTCGCCATGCGCCGCATGAGCCGGCAGGAGGCATTGGCGTTATACGACTCGCGCCGCTTCATCGTGCTGGCGCAAGGGGCGGCGCTGGCGGCGGCCAGCGTGGTGCCGCTGCTCAACCTGTTCGTGCCGGTGCTGGGCACGGCGGCGATGGTGCACGTGCTGCATCGGCAAAGGGGGGGCTGGGCGGCACGGCTGCTGTAGGCGCTCCCACGTTCGTGTTTGCGGGTTGTTGCGCGGCATCACGGCATGTTAGGGGCAAGTCTTCCAACCGCATCGCCTGCCGTTCCTGCAACGGGCGAGCATCCCTGGAGGGGCGTCCCCTTGTTCAAGCGCCGCAAACCTGACCAAGCCCCTGACGACGCCTCTGCCCTACCTGGTGATGGCGACGCCCTGCTTCATGTCCATTCAGGCCCCCTGCCCGTTCCGCCCCCACCGCCCTATCCGCCCGCCGATAACGGCGTCGGCGTTCCCCCCTATCGTCCCGCCGCGCCGAAGGAGGCACCCGTTATGGGCCGCACACCGTTCCCTGCCCCCAGTTCCCCTCCCGTCCCGACCCCGAATGGCCCGGCGCCGATGCCGATGCCGGGCATGGTAAGCTCGCAGCCTCGCCCCGGTGTCCCGCCCAACCGCATACGCGAGCCGGCGGAGCGCCGCACCCTGGTCGTCGGCCGGGGGATCTCGCTGCAGGGCACCGTCACCGACGCCGAGCGCCTGGTGGTCGAGGGTACGGTCGAGGCCAGCATGATCCAGGCGACTGAGCTGAGCATCGCCCAGGGCGGCATCTTCAAGGGCGAGGTCGAGGTCGAGGACGCGGAGATCGCCGGCGTCATCGACGGCACTTTGACCGCGCGCGGCAACCTGATCGTGCGGACCACGGGCAAGGTGCTTGGCACCGCCCGCTGCCGCCGCCTGCAGGTGGAGGATGGCGGCCAGATCACCGGCCGGATCGAGATGATCCAGGAAGGCGCCGTGCTGCCGCCGCGCGCGGCCGAGCCGGCGCTGATGTCGTCCGCATTGCCGAGCGCATTGCCGAGCACGTTGGGCTGGCAGATCGACGGGAACCCGGCTTAGTCTTCCCGGCAACGCTGCTGGGAAGATGGACATGCCGATCAAACGTCGCCTGATAGGGGCCACCATGGGAGCGGCGGTGGCCGCTTCGATGCTGCGCCAGGCCGCTGACGCCGCGGCTCCGTTGAGCCAGGCGCCTAGTTTCTACCGTTACGGCGTCGGCGACATCCAGGTTACGGCCATCCATGACGGCCTGGCCTACCGGGGGCTGGACGGCTTCATCCCGAATGCGCCGCCTGGCGCGGTGCAGCAGGCGCTGGCGGACAACTTCCTGCCGACCGACCGCTTCCCGATCACCTTTACGACGCTGGTGGTCAGCACCGGGGGCAAGCTGGTGCTGATAGATACCGGCAATGGCGACCTGGGCGCGCCGACCAGCGGCACGTGGATGAGCAACTTCCGTGCGGCCGGGTTCGATCCGGCGCAGGTTGACGTGGTGCTGTTCAGCCATTTCCATGCCGACCACATCAACGGGTTCCGGCTCAGGGACGGCTCTGCGGTGTTCCCGCGGGCGGAGATCATGGTGCCGGCGGCGGAGTGGGATTTCTGGACCAGCGATAACAAGCGGGCGTCGTCGCCGGATGGGTTGCGGGCGAACTTCGACAACGTGAGGCGAGTGTTCGACCCGGTTGCGGGGCAGGTCACGCGTTACGGATGGGACAAGGAAGTGCTGCCGGGCATCACCAGCATCGAGGCTGCCGGGCATACGCCGGGGCATACCTGCTTTGCCATCGTGTCCGGCGGGCAGAAGCTGCTGGTGATGTCGGATGTGACCAACAACACGCTGATCTTCGCCCGCCACCCCGATTGGTCCGCCGTATTCGATCAGGATGCCGCAGGGGCGCGGGCCACTCGGCACCGGATGCTGGACATCGCCGCGACGGAGCGGATGCAGGTGTCGTTCTACCATGCGCCATTCCCGGCGACGGGGCATATCGTGCGCGAGGGTGACGGCTACTCGCTGGTGCCGGTGATGTGGACGCCCTCGATCTGACGATGGCGCTGACCCGGTGGGGGGTCTTTGCTGCGGCGTGGCCGGGCTGGCTGCGGCGTCCCCGCCGGTTCAGGCCGGTGTGGTCGCCTTGCCGGCACGGGCTGGCCCGGCGGGTTGCACCACGAAGCGGTTTGCCAGGGAGTGTCTCAGTTTGAGTTCCGGGCCTGATCCAGCCACCGTTGGCAAACCGGCTGACGCCGGGTCGCCGAGGTTGCGCTCCGTTGTTGATGGAAAGCAGTCATTCAGTTGCTCATCCGGCGTCGGCGAGCATGGCGCTCAGCTCGGCAAGGGCTTGCTGGACCGATGTCTCGAACGGCTTCAGGTCTTCTAGGCTCTGAGGCGCGTCGTTCTCGATTGACTCACGCGACACCGTGATAGCGGGCATGGTGGCGACCGGCCGCAGCTTCAGTCCGCCGGCGACCTGTCGAAGCTGTTCAGCACACTTGTTGCCGCCGTGCCCTCCGTAGGTCACGATCACCAGCGGCTTCCCGCTCCATTCCTTGTAAAGGTGGTCCAGGGCATTCTTGAGCGCTGCGGGATAGCCCCAGTTGTATTGCGGCGAGACGATTACAAAGCCGTCCGCGTCGGCGACCTTGGCGCTCCACGCCCGCGTATGGTCGTGAGTGTAGGCGCCCTTCGCGGGAATGCCCGGCTCGTCGCCGAACGGAAGCTGCCATTCTTGCAAATCGACGATCTCGTAGGCGAGCTGGCCTGACTTGTCTGCCAATGAGAGCACCCACTCCGCGATCTGCGGGCATCGTCGGCCGGCTCTTACACTACCCATGATCACAAGGATGGTCGGCGGCTCAGGCGTGCTCATGGGACCAATATTGATGAGGAAAACAGGCGAAGGCCATGGTCCGTAGACGGTCGATAGCGGACCGCCAGACCTAGCCGGATTTCAAGTTGAGACACTACCGTTTGCCAAGTCCGGTTCACCTGGACTGGGCGAGGCGGATGCCGTGGGTGGGATAGCGGACTGTGGCGTCATAGGATTGGCGACTGGCAGGGCGGATCGCGCTGGCTTCTTCCATCCATGACCCACCGCGCAGCACCCGGTCGCGGCAGTTCGGGGCGTCCCACGCCGAGCTATCGCGCGGTGCACCCTGGTAGGTGCGGTGCCAGCAATCTGCGACCCATTCGGCCACGCCGCCGCCCATGCCGAAAAATCCGGAGGCATTCGGCGGATAAGCGTCGATCCGTGGCGGATTTTGCAGGCTGACCGGCCCGGCGCATCCCTTGCAGCTCACCTTGCCTGGCACGACCGCATTGCCCCAGGCGTAGCGCGTCTCCGTCCCGGCGCGGGCGGCGTATTCCCACTCCGCCTCGGTGGGCAGCCGGTAGGGCTGCTTGGTGACGCCGGACAACCGGGTGGCGTAACCCTTGGCATCGTCCCAGCTTACGTTGGTGATGGGTTCGTCGGGCTTGCCCTTGGACACGGCCGGGCAGGCGTTCGCATCCACGCACTGCTGCCACTCGCGCATCGTCGTTGCATGGGTCGCGAGCAGGAACGGTGCAACGGTCACGGCGTGGGCCGGCCGCTCCGCCGGGTCGTCGCTGCCGCCCATACGGAAGGGGCCGCCGGGCATCTCGATCATGCTTGGGGCGGCGATGGCGGCAGGCGTGCGCGCGGCGTCGGTGGCTGTCGGCACTGTTGCCGGCGCGGGGGCGCCGTTGGCTGCGGTCTGCGGCGGCGGGGCATTGGCGCCGGCGGGCCGCTGCTGCAGCCCGTAAGGAGCGGCTGTTGGCGCCGGTATGGAAGCAGGCGGTGCGGTGGCCTGATCCGTTTGCGGCGCGGCGGCAGTGCCCGGTGCCGTGGAACCGGCGGCGATTGCGGGCCGCGTCGCCGCGTCATTGCCGGGCACCGGCACCACCGGAGCAGCCATTGTCGGGAGCGCCACCGGCGGAAGGGTGGCGACGTCAGGCGTTGGAGTGGCGGCGCCCCTGCCGAGAGCTGCGGCCGAGGTTGCGGGCGGCGAGGCGCCAGGGGCCGGGCTGGCCTCGGATCGCGGCGCGGTCGGGGCTGGCGTCTTTGCAGGCTCTGCCGTGTTGCCCCAGAACCTCTGGCTGAACAGCAGGGTGGCAATGACGACGCCTGCTGCGCCGATCATGCTGATCCAGACCAGGCGACGGGCGCGGCGGCGGGTGGGCGTGGCCGTTGCGCGGAGGCCCGCGCCTGGCATTGCCGCGCCTGGCCTTCCCGCACGGGGCAAGGCTGGGATGGGGGCGCCGGGCTCGGCGATCAGCGACGACGCCTTGGTTTCCCGCATCGTAGCGTAGACCAGCAGCGAGCCGAAGATCAGGGCGGTGATGTAGATGAAGAACCAGTTCTCGTGCCCCTGGTTCTTGAACAGCAGCGCCACTGCGGGCGCGGAGCCGCCGAACACCGACGCGGCCACCGCATAGGGCAGCCCCACCCCGAGGGCGCGCACCCCGGCAGGGAACAACTCCGCCTTCACCACGGAGTTGATGGAGGTGTAGCCGGACACGATAGCCAGCGCCGTCATCAGCAGCAGGGTAACGGACAGCACATCCCGCGTGGCCGCCATCTTCGTCATGATGAAGTAGGTGCACAGGGTGCCCATGAAGCCGAACCACAGCAGCACCGGCTTGCGGCCGATGTGGTCGGACAGCGCGCCCATCGCCGGCTGCAGCGCCGCGAAGAAGAACAGGGTGCCGAACGACACCAGCGTCGCATCCTCACGCGACAGATGCACGGTGTTGACCAGGAAGGTCGGCATGTAGGTGCTGAAGGTGTAGAACGCCGCGGTGCCGCCCATCGTCAGGCCGAACACCAGCGCCAGCTCGCGCGGGTGGCGGAACACTTCCCGCAGCGGGCTGGTGGTGCGGGTGCGGGAGGCGCGGACGAAGTCCTCGGTTTCGAGCATGTTGCGGCGGAGATACAGCCCATAGACCGCCAGCAGCGCGCCGATGGCGAAGGGCACGCGCCAGCCCCATGCCTCCAGTTGGGCGCCGGTCAGGCGTTGCTGCATGACGATCAGCAGCAGGGAGGCCAGCACCTGGCCGCCGATCAGCGTGACATACTGGAACGAGGTGTAGAACCCGCGGCGGCGGCTGAAGGATATCTCGGACAGGTAGGTGGCCGACGCCGCGTATTCGCCGCCCAGGGACAGGCCCTGGATCAGCCGCGCCACCAGCAGCAGCACCGGCGCGGCGACGCCGATCTGGCTGTAGGTCGGGATGACGGCGACCATCAGCGATGCCGCGCACATCAGCATCACCGACAGGGTGAGCGCACCGCGGCGGCCGCGCGTGTCGGCGTAGTAGCCCAGCAGGATGCCGCCAACTGGGCGGATCAGGAAGCCGGTGGCGTAGATGCTGAAGCTTTCCAGCAACTGCACCGTGGGGTCGGTGCTGCTGCTGAACTGCTTGGCGAAGTAGATCGCGAACGAGTTGTAGATGTAGAAGTCGTACCACTCGATCAGGTTGCCGACGGAGCCGCTGAAGATGCTCCGCAGACGCTGGGCGACGACGCCTGCGCCCTCCTTACCGGCGGAGCCGGCAACCCGCTGGTCCACGAACTACCCCATATTTAAGCTGTTATGGATTGATAACCGGCAATTCCCGCGAGATCAACGATTTGGCTGACGGAGGCGCCCATCGGGATGATCTGCGCCGAGTGCGTCAAGCCGAGCAGCACAGGCCCGATCGTGCTGGTCGCACCCAGGCGCGGCGCCAGGCGGGAGGCGATGTGCGCGGCGTGCAGGCCCGGCATCACCAGCAGGTTCGCGTTCGCCGTGAGCCGGCAGAATGGATACATGGCGCGGATGGCCGGGTCCAAGGCGACCTCCGGGCTCATGTCGCCGTCGTATTCGAAGTCCACGCCGCGGCGGTCCAGGATCGCCACGGCCTCGCGGATGCCCTGCACCGTGCTGTGCATCGGATTGCCGAAGGTGGAGTGCGACAGCAGCGCCACCCGCGGCTCGTGGCCGAGGTGCCGGGCCGCGGCTGCCGCGCCGACGGCGATGTCGGCCAACTGCTGCGGGGTCGGGCGCTCGTGGATCAGGGTGTCGGCGACCATGATCGCGCCGTGTGCGCCGAGCATGAGCGTCAGGCCGAAGCTGACCTTGCCGGGCAGCGGGTCAACGACGTGGCCGATGTCGTCCAGGCACACCGCCGCCGAGCGGGTCAGGCCGGTCAACATCGCGTGGGCGTCGCCGGCGGCCACCATGCAGGCGGCGAAGATGTTGCGGTCCTGGTTCACCATGCGCTGGCAGTCGCGCTGCAGCATGCCTTCGCGCTGCTTCCGGGCATAAAGGAACTGGGTGTATTCGGCGTTCTTGTGGGACAGGCGGGCGTTGTGGATCTCGATGCCGTCCAGCGAGCCCAGGCCCAGCCCGGCCAGGGTCGTCCGCACCCGGTCCTCGCGCCCGACCAGCACCGGGGTGCCATAGCCGGCGTTGCGGAAGGCTACGGCGGCGCGGACCACCTTTTCCTCCTCGCCTTCGGCGAAGACGACGCGGCGGGGATTGGCGCGCACCTGCTCCATGATCGCGTCCAGGGCATTGGCGGTGGGGTCTAGGCGGCCCGACAGCACGCGGGAGTACTTCCGCAGGTCGGTCATCGGCTTCTTGGCGACGCCGCTTTCCATGGCGGCGCGGGCCACCGCGGGGGGGATGCGGCTGATGAGGCGGGGGTCGAAGGCGTTGGGGATGATGTATTCCGGGCCGAAGTTGAGCCGCTTGCCGCCGGCGGAGGCGTTGTGGACCTCATCGGGGACGTCCTCGCGCGCCAGGGCGGCCAGGGCCTCGGCGGCGGCGACCTTCATCGCGTCGTTGATCGTGCTGGCCCGCACGTCCAGCGCGCCGCGGAAGATGTAGGGGAAGCCCAGCACGTTGTTGACCTGGTTCGGGTAGTCGCTGCGGCCGGTGGCGATGATGGCGTGCGGGCTGACGGCACGCGCCTCCTCCGGGGTGATCTCCGGGTCGGGGTTGGCCATGGCGAAGATGATCGGCTTGTCCGCCATGGTGCGTACCATGTCCTGGGTCAGGGCGCCGCGGACCGAGAGGCCGAAGAACACGTCGGCGCCGGCTACGGCGTCGGCCAGCGTGCGTTTGTCGGTGGCGACGGCGTGGCCGGACTTCCACTGGTTCATGCCGGCGGTGCGGCCCTGATAGACCACGCCCTTGGTGTCGCAGAGGATGACGTGCTCGGGGCGCATGCCCATCGCCTTCAGGAGTTCGACGCAGGCGATTGCGGCGGCGCCGGCGCCGTTCACCACCAGCTTGGTTTCGGCCAGGGTGCGGCCGGTGAGGTGGCAGGCGTTGATGAGGCCGGCGGCGGCGACGATGGCGGTGCCGTGCTGGTCGTCGTGGAACACCGGGATATCCATCAGCTCGCGCAGCTGCTGCTCGATGACGAAGCACTCAGGGGCCTTGATGTCCTCAAGGTTGATGCCGCCGAAGCCGGTGCCGAGGTAGCGGACGCAGTTGACGAACTCGTCCACGTTCTCGGTGGAAATTTCGAGGTCTATGCCGTCCAGGTCGGCGAAGCGCTTGAACAGGGCGACCTTGCCCTCCATCACCGGCTTGCTGGCCAGCGCCCCGAGGTTGCCGAGGCCGAGCACGGCGGTGCCGTTGCTGACGACGGCGACCATGTTGCCCTTGGTGGTGTATTCGTAGGCAAGCGCCGGGTCGCGCTGGATGTGCAGGCAGGGCTCGGCGACGCCGGGCGAGTAGGCCATGCTCAGGTCGCGCGCGGTGACCAGCGGCTTGCTGATGCGGGTTTCCAGCTTGCCGGGACGGCCGGACGAGTGGAGGGCCAGGGCCTCCTCGGCGGAAACGCGGGAGGTGCGGGGCTCGTTCTCGCTGGGGGTGGGCGTGCTCGGGGTGCCCGTGCTCGGGGTGATGGTGCCGTCGGCCATGAGGGCGTTTCCTGTGTCTTGCGGTTCCGTCCTGCATACGCCAGGGGCGCAGGCCACGTAACCCAGCCGCTTCGCAGGTGCGGCATGACGCGATATCGTGGGGCGATGGACCTTCCCAGCGCAGGCGCGTCCCCGCCGCCGGCCTCTCCCTCCCAGGGTGCGTCATCTCCGGGCGCGTCATCCCAGGGTGCGTCGCCGGCCATCGCCCAATGGTTTCAGCTGAAGGCTGAAAATCCCGATGCGCTGCTGTTCCTGCGCATGGGGGACTTTTATGAGCTGTTCTTCGCCGATGCGGAGGCGGCGGCCGGCGCCCTGGACATCGCGCTGACCCGGCGCGGCGAGCACAACGGCGCGGCGATCCCGATGTGCGGCGTCCCGGTCCACGCCGCCGACGCCTACCTGTCCCGGCTGATCCGCCGGGGATACCGCGTCGCGGTCGCCGAGCAGATGGAGCCGGCCAAGGGACGCACCGGCAAGGGTCCGTTGAAACGCGCGGTGGTCCGACTGGTAACGCCGGGGACGCTGACGGAAGACAGCTTGCTGGAGCCGCACCGGCCCAACCTGCTGCTCGCCTTGGCCCGCGTTGGCCCGGCGCTGGGCGCGGCTTGGCTGGACGTGTCTACCGGGCTGTTCGAAACGGAGGCGCTGGCGCCGGCCGGGCTGGCTGGCCTGCTGGGCCGGCTGGAACCGGCGGAGATCCTGGCGCCGGATGGACTGCCGCTGGGGGACTGGTCCAACCGGCGTGGCCCCGACACTCCTCCGCCTGCCCCGGCGGCGGCTGGGCGCCAGGTCGCCGCGGCGTTCGGGGCGGCCAGCCTGGATGCTTTCGGCACCTTCTCCGATGCGGAGGCGGTCGCGGCGGCCGTCGCGCTGGCCTATGTGCAGGCGGCTGGCGCCGGGACCATGCCGCGGCTGTCCCGGCCGCAGCCGGCGGGGCTGGCCGGGCAGATGATGCTGGACGCGGCCACCCGCGCCAGCCTGGAGATCACCCGCGCCCGGGACGGCGGCTCGGCGCATACCCTGCTGTCGGCGGTCAGCCGGACGCTGACGGCGCCGGGCGCGCGGCTGTTGGCGGCGTGGCTCGGCGGGCCGCTGCTGGACCCCGCCGCCATTGCACGGCGGCAGGACGGCTGGTGCTGGCTGCTGACCGAGGATGCGGCGTTGGCGGCGCTTCGGACGGCGTTGCGCGGCGTGCCGGACCTGGCGCGGGCGCTGGGCCGCTTGTCGTCTGGGCGGGGGGCGCCGCGTGACATGGACGCCGTCGCAGTCGGCCTGTCGAGCGCACGGGAGGCGGCGGCGGCGCTGGACGGGGCACCCTGGGGCTTGGCGGCGCTGCGGGTTGACCCGGCGCTGGCGGACCTGCTCGCCCGCGCCCTGGTCCCGGCCCCGCCGGCACGGCTGGAGGATGGCGGGGTGATCGCCGCCGGGTTCGACGGGGAGCTGGACGCGCAGCGGGCGCTGCGGGACGACAGCCGCCGGGTGGTGTCGGGGCTGACGCTGGACCTGGCGCAGCGGTATGGCGTGGCTTCGCTCAAAATCAGGCATCATCAGCAGTTGGGCTACGTGATCGAGGCGCCGGCCGCCGCGGTCGAGAAGCTGCGGGCGCATCCGGAGCTGACGATGCGGCAGGCGATGACCAACGGTGCCCGCTTCGTGAATGCGGAGCTGGCCGACCTGGACCAGCGGATCAGCCGGGCCGCCGACGCCGCGGCGGCGCGGGAGCGGCTGGTTTGGGACAGCCTGGTTGGGACGGTGCTGTCCCATGCCGATGTCTTGGCGGCCTGTGCTTCGGCCCTCGCGCGCTTGGACGTGCTGCAATCCTGTGCGCGGCTGGCCGAGGGCGGGCGATGGCGCCGCCCGCATGTGACCAGCGACGACGCCTTCTGTATCCGGGCGGGCCGCCATCCCGTCGTGGAGGGCGCACTGGATGGCGCTGCCGCGTTCGTGCCGAATGACTGCGACCTGTCGCCGGGCCGCCGGGTGCTGCTGCTGACGGGTCCGAACATGGCGGGCAAGAGCACATACCTCCGGCAGAACGCGCTGATTGCCGTCCTGGCGCAGGCCGGGCTGCCGGTGCCGGCGGAGTCTGCCGAGATCGGCGTGGTGGACCAGGTATTCAGCCGGGTGGGCGCGGCGGACGACTTGGCGCGCGGGCGCAGCACCTTCATGGTGGAGATGATCGAGACCGCCGCGATCCTGCATGGGGCCGGTCCGCGCTCCCTGGTGATCGTGGACGAGATCGGGCGCGGCACCAGCACGCTTGACGGGTTGGCGATTGCCTGGGCCGTATTGGAGGCGCTGCATGGCCTGGTGCGTTGCCGCACGGTGTTCGCTACCCACTTTCATGAATTGGCGGGGCTGGCCGAGCAACTGCCCCGCCTGCGCCCGCATACCATGCGGGTCAAGGAGTGGAAGGGTGGCGTGGTGTTCCTGCATGAGGTCGCAGAAGGAGCAGCGGGGCGGAGCTGGGGCGTCCATGTGGCGCAACTGGCCGGCGTGCCTGCCGCCACGGTCAAGCGGGCCGCCGCCCTGCTGACGCACCTGGAGCGCAGCGGTCACGGGATGCCGCCCCCCCTGCCGTTGTTCGCCGCGGCGCCGCAGCCGGAAGTAGCCGGACCTGCGCCAGCCGCAGCGGACCCGGCAGGCGCGGCGGATGAGGTGCGTGAAGCCCTGTTGGCCGCCGATCCCGACCGGCTCAGCCCACGTGAGGCGTTGGAACTGATATATCACTTGAGGACACTCGCGGCTGTCATGCCGCCGCAACCCGGATTAGCATCGCCGTAATGCTCAGCCCCCTGCCCCTGCCCGACCAGCCCGACGACGCCATGGCCATCCTGGCGTCGTCGTTGGGCGCCCTGTCCGATACCGGGCAGCCCCCGCCGCGCGACGCGGTGCTCGGCGTGTTCCGGCGTTACCTGACCCGGCTGCAGCACCATGTGCAGCAGGGATTCGAGGACGGCGGCATGAGCGGCCTGCAGGCCGGACGTTTGCTGGGGCGGCTGACGGATGGCGTGATCCTGTCGCTGTACAATTACGCCCGCGGCTATGTTGCCGACGCCGAGGTTGCGACGGTGCAGGAGCCGATGGCGGTCGTCGCCACCGGCGGCTATGGCCGTGGCGTGCTGGCGCCGTTCAGCGACATAGACCTGCTGTTCATCACCGCCGATGCGCCGGGGCCGCGCAGCTTGGCCGCGGTCGAGTTCATGCTGTATTTCCTGTGGGACCTTGGCCTCAAGGTCGGACATGCCACCCGCTCGGTCAACGATTGCATCGCCGACGCCGGCCGGGACCTGACGGTGCGGACCAGCATGATCGACGCGCGGCTGCTGGCCGGCGACCCCGCGCTGTTTGGGCTGTTCGAGAACCGCTTCCTGCTGTTCTGCAACGAGGCCGGCGCCGGTGGCTTCATCGCCGCCAAGCAGGCCGAGCGCGACATGCGCCACCACCGCTACGGCGAAACGCCGTTCCTGGTCGAGCCGAACATCAAGGAGGGCCGCGGCGGCCTGCGCGACCTGCAGACGCTGTACTGGATGAGCCGCTACCTGTTCGGGACGCAGGTGATGGGGGAGCTGGTCGGTCCGGAGTCGCCCGGCGGCGGCATCCTGACCATTGGCGAGGCGAAGCACGCCCGGCGGTCCTGGGATTTCCTGTGGACCGTGCGGTTCCACCTGCACTACGTCGCCGGGCGTGCGGAGGACCGGCTGACCTTCGACCTGCAGCCGGTCGTCGGCGCCCGAATGGGCTACACGCGGCATGGCCGCCAGGATGGGGTGGAGCGCTTCATGCGCCACTACTTCCTGACGGCGCGGGAGATCACCCGCATCACCGCCGTGTTGGAGCCGGCCATCGTGCGTGCCGCCCTCGGCCCTCCTGCCCTTGGCGGGGATGCCGGAGACCCGGTGCTGCGCGACGAGGGGTTCATGCTGGCGGACGGCAAGCTGCTGTGCATGCCGGGCAATGACTTCGGGCGGTTCCCGCTGGCGATGCTGCGCATCCTGCAGGTCGCACGGGAGCGCGGGCTGGAGCTGCATCCGTTGGCGATACGCGCGCTGATCCGGCACGAACGCGGCGGCGTCCTGCTGCGCGGCGACCCGGCGGCGGGGGAGATGTTCCTCGACCTGCTCAGCGGACACGACGGCGAGCACGGCCGGGCCGATGGCGCCCGCTGGATCGGCCTGCTGAGCGAGACGGGGTTCATGGGCCGCTACATCCCGGACTGGGCGCGCATCGTGGGGCAGATGCAGTTCGACACCTACCATGTGTTCACGGTGGACGAGCACACCATCGAGGCCATACGGGTGCTGAACGCATTGGATCGCGGGGAGCTGGGCGAGGTGGCGCCTGTTGCCTCCGGCCTGGTCGAGGACCTGCAATCCCGGCGGGCGCTGTATGCCGCGACCCTGCTGCACGACATCGCCAAGGGGCGGGGCGGCGACCATTCCGAGTTGGGCGCCGAGCTTGCGGCCAGCATCGGCCCGATCATCGGCCTGTCCATCGAGGAGACGGAAACGGTGAGCTGGCTGGTGCTGCACCACCTGCTGCTCAGCCAGACCGCCTTCAAGCGGGACATCGACGACCCCAAGACGATCATGGACCTGGCGGACACCATCCAGTCGCCGGAACGGCTCAAGCTGCTGCTGCTGCTGACGGTGGCCGACATGCGGGCGGTCAGCGCCAAGGTTTGGAACGGCTGGAAGGCGACGCTGCTGCGGGAGCTGTATTCGCGCGTGGCCGACGTGCTGGCCGGGGGACTGGCCAGTACGGAGCGGGACGTGCGGGTGGCCCGCGCCAAGGAGGTGGTGGCCGAGAACCTGGCGGATTGGGCGGAGGGGGACCGCGATTTCTTCCTTGGGCTGGGGTATCCCGGCTATTGGCTCAGCTTCGATCCAGAGACCCATATCCGGCATGCCCGGCTGATCCGGGATGCCGAGGCCCGGCATGCGCCGTTGACCGTGGACACCCAGCCGCTGCCGTCGCGGGCGGTGACGGAGGTGACAGTATATACCGCCGATCACGCCGGGCTGTTCAGCCGGATCGCCGGGGCGCTGGCGGTGGCGGGGGCCAGCATCGTGGACGCGCGCATCCATACGCTGACCAACGGGAGCGCGCTGGACACGTTCTGGATACAGGACACCGCCGGCGGGGCGTTCGAGGCGCCGCACCGGCTGGCGCGGCTGCATGTGCTGATTGACCAGGCGCTGTCCGGGCGGCTGGGGCTGGCGGGGGAGATCAGCCGGGCGTCGCGCAGCGTGCTCGGCAGCCGGATGCGGGCGATCCATGTGCCGCCGCGCGTCGTGGTCGATAACCGCGCCAGCCACACCCACACCGTGCTGGAGGTCAACGGGCGCGACCGGCCGGGCTTGCTGCATGACGTGACCGCTGCGATCAGCGAGCAGGGGTTGCAGATCGCCTCTGCCCACGTCACCACCTACGGCGTGCGGGCGGTGGACGTGTTCTATGTCAAGGACGTGTTCGGCTTGAAGGTGGAGAACGAGCGCAAGCTGGCCTCCCTGCGGCAGGCGCTGCTGGCGGCGCTGCAGTTGCCGGAGGAGGGCACTCCGGAGCCGGTGCCCTCCTCCCGACGCCGGCGGGATGCTGCATAGGAAGCGCCGGACTGCGGGATTGACGAGGGACGGAGTTTCCGAGCTTAGTAAAAGTTGACAAGTAGCATGGGAAGCCGATCCGCTACTTGTGCGTTGCTTCATCATGACGTTCTATTTCGCGCCTGATCCCGGCCTGCGCCAGCGGTTGCCCGGCAATCAATCCGACATCCGGAGCCGCGGCCAAGCCTTTAGGCTGCTGCGGCTGCTTCCATTGCTGCTGCCGGTGGGCGTGATGGCTCTGCGGCAGGGCGGGCGGCTGCGCCAGGCTTTGAACCAGTCGGCCCATGCGCTGCATGACGCCGAGGAGCGGTTCTATACCCTGTTGAACCAGGCGCCGGTCGGGATCTGCCAGACCAACCTGTCGGGAAGCTTTCTTCTGGCGAACAATCGGTATTGCGCTCTGCTGGGGAGGGAGATGGACACACTCCGAACCCTCCGCATCCATGATCTGACCCATCCGGAGGACCGTGACCGTCATCGGGCCGGCCAGGCGCGGATGCTCGCGACCGGGGAGCCGTTCGTGATCGAGAAGCGCCTGGTGCGGCCGGACGAAAGCGACGTGTGGGTGATCAGCCACATGAGCGTGACGCATGATGCGGAGGGCCGTCCGCAGCACATCATCGCCGCGGTTCAGGACATCAGCCATCGCCGTGCCGCGGAGGCGGCGCTGCAGGCGATGAACGCCACGCTGGAGCAACGGGTGGCCGACGCGGTGGCGGAGCGTGCCCGCGTCGAGGAAAGCCTCCGCCAGTCGCAGCGCATGGAGGCGCTGGGCCAGTTGGCGGGCGGTGTCGCGCATGATTTCAACAACGTCCTGCAAGCTATTGCCGGCGGCGCGCGGTTAATCCAGCGGCGCCCGGACAACCCGGATTCGGTGCGGCGCCTGGCTGGGCTGGTGGTGGATGCGGCGGACCGGGGGGCGTCCGTCACCCGCCGGCTGCTCAGCTTCGCCCGGCGCGGGTCGTTGCAGCCGGGACCGGTGGAGGCTTCGCCGCTGCTGGAAGACCTGCGTGAGATGCTGGCCCGCACCCTGGGGTCCGGCATCACGGTCCAGGCCAGCGCCGAGGCGGACCTGCCGCCGATGATGGCCGATAAGGGCGGCCTGGAAACGGTGCTGGTCAACCTGGCCACCAACGCACGTGACGCGCTGCTGGACGAGACCGGGCTGCCAGGGGCAGGTCCCAACCGGGTCAGCCTGCATGCCGCCCGGGACGACGATGCCCCGGGATTGCCGGCCGGTCCTTATGTCAGGCTGGAGGTGGCAGATAGCGGGCCGGGGATGGACGACGACACCTTGGCCCATGCAGCCGAGCCGTTCTTCACGACGAAGCCGCGAGGCCGCGGCACCGGGCTGGGGCTGTCGGTGGCACGCGGCTTTGCCGAGCAGTCGGGTGGCATGATGGCCATTCAGAGCGTTCCCGGGCAGGGTACAACCGTGCGGATCTGGCTTCCGGCGATCATAGCCGCGGCGGCGCCAGTGCGGCCGGACACCCGGCCCGTGGTCGTGCTGGTGGACGACGACATCGAAGTGCGGGACGTCCTGGCGGATACCCTGGCGTCGCATGGCTGCCGGGTGTCCGGCTATGCCGATGCGACGTCGGCGCTGGCGCGCATTGCCGATGACACCCCTGACTTGCTCATCAGCGACCTGTCCATGCCGGGCACGGATGGCATGACCTTGATACGCCAGGCACGGCTGCTGCGCCCGGGCCTGGCGGCCATCTTGCTGACCGGACATTCCGGGCCGGAGTTGGAGTCGGCGGTTGCACACATGGCCGGTGGCCGGGTGATCCTGGTGCAGAAGCCGGTCCAGAGTGCGGCCCTGGCTGCCCAGATCAGTGCGCTGCTGCCGGAGGGTGTCAGCCTCAAGGCTTGACTCTCCCTAACGCTTTAGAACAAATTAGGAACATTGGGAGTCGCCCATGGAGGGCGCTTCGGTTTGGACCGGAGATGTTCTTATTATGTACGCACGCACGATGCAATGGTCGCGGCCCGATGCGGCTCACCTGTGTCAGGCAGAACATACCGAACACATCATCGCGAGGACGCGGGCGGTGGCGCGAGGCTGCGGGCGCGTTGCGGCGGCTTTGGGTTTTGCCGGGGTGATGTGGCTGCTGCTGGCCGGACCCGGTTTCCTGGATGGGCGGAGCAGCACGGCGGACCACCCGGTGCAGCATGTCGCGGTGCGGAGTGCCGGGCGGTAGTTCAGGCTTCGCGGTAGTTCAGCAGGATTGCGCCGACCAGCACGAAGCAAACGGGCCAGACCCAGCCGGCCCAGCGACGCACCGGGCCGTCGGCCCGCAGCTCCAGCCAGCGTGACCAGCCCGCGGCGATGCCGGCCAGGGCCAACGGCGTGTGGGACAGCTCGATCAGCAGTTGGTCCTTGATGTTGGCGATGGCGTGGCTGTGGGTCAGCAGCAGCGCGCCGCCCAGGGCCGTCAACAGCGGGAACACTAGCGCGGCCCGCGGGTCTCGTAGGCGCCCGGTCCGCACGCCCCACTCGAACAGTGCGAAGGCAATGATCAGCAGCACGAAGACACGGTGCTGCAATACTTCCACGTCGCGCAGGCTTTCCCAGACGCCGATCTCGCCGAGCGGCCATACCTCGGGGTCGCTGCGCAGGAACAGGAACACGGCCAGGCCGAGCAGCGCGAGCGGCCAGTGCCTCGCCCAGCGCACCCCGGCGCGGTGCAGGAGCCCGAGCACGCCGATCAACACCACGAACAGGCCGGACCAGTGGTGGTTGTATTCGCTCCAGGCGACATCCGCGGCGTTGCGGACCGGCAGCTCACCCGAGCCGGGTACGAAGGCCTCTGGCGCGGCGGCCTGTTTCTTGGCGGCCTCGGCGTCCAGTTGCGCCTGCAACGCCGGCAGGGCGAGCTTGTCATGGTCTGGGGAGGCTAGGCTCGGCAGCTCCGGCGTGTTGCGCGCGGCGATCTCCGACCAGACGACCCGGTCCTGGCTGAGGTCCACGGCGGGGGGCACCGAGGTCAGCGACGCCGCGGCGAAGAAGATGCTGCAGCCGATGCCGATCTCTACTTCGGCGAAGCGGCGCATACGCAGGACGGAAGTGCCGGGGTCGCGGCGCAGGCGCTCGACGACCACGAAGTTGCCGAGGCCCAGCAGCAGCAGCGCGCCGAACATGGCCGCCTTGGCGGTGACCATCACGCCGTAGGCGGTGCCGTAAACCCCGCTCCAGGAGCCGATATACAGCAGGCTGAAGACGGTGGCGGACACGAGGATGCAGCCGACGCCGACCATGCTCATCCGGCTGAACCGGGCGCCAACCCGGCGGAAGGCGGCGCCGTCGTGCAGCCGGCCCAGCGCCATCAAGAAGCACGGGATGCCGCCGATCCAGATGGCGGCGCCCAGGATGTGCAGGGCGCTGGCGGCGAACAGCACGCCCTCGTCTTGCAGGCGGGCGACGGAGTGAGTCGTCAGCGTGGCCGCCACGACCGTCACCGCGACCAGCCCCAGCAGCGGGGCTGCTGGTACCGGGCGGCGGGTGAACATGCACGCCGCGAGCGCCAGGGCCGCCGCCATCTTCACCAGGCCGGCCACGGCGAAGTTCGCGCCGATCACTCCCTGCAACGGCAGGTCGAGGGTGTCCATCAGCACGGCCGACTGCATGGCGACGGTCAGGGCCTCGCAGGCGACCAGGGCCAGGGCACTCCAACCGGCGATGACCGCCGTGCGCCGCGACAGGCCGGCGCCGTCCGGGAGGGATGCCTGGAACGGCCGGGCCAGGAACAACAGGAACAGCACGCCGCCCAGCGCCATGCTCTGCGCCACGATGGTGACGCCGTGCAGGACGATGGACAGGTAGCCGAACAGGTCAACCAGCAGGCTCAAGCTAAGGCGCCTTCACTTGAAACGGCACGTCTCCGCGGGTGATGTGCCCGTCCACCGCAAGCACCTGCCAACGCAGCACGTAATCGCCGGGCGCCAGGTCCGCCTGGGTTTCCAGCACGTCGTCGGCGCCGGCGGGCGACACGTGCAGCACCTGTTCTGCACCGCCGGTCCGCAGCGCCAGGCGCGAGCGGCCGTGGTCCACGCGGCTGTTGAAGCGCAGGACGAAATGCTCGGTTCCCGGCGCGGCGGTGCCGCGTGCGGCAGGCTGGCTGTCGATCAGGATGGCATGGGCGTGGGCGGCGCCGGGCAGCATCAGGAAGGGCATGAGCAGGAACGGCAGAAGGAAGATGCGCAAGCAAAGGTCCTCAAAGGGGCGCGGGCATCTAGCGCGCAGACGCCGGGCTGTCCATGATTGCGCCGGCATGAGCAGACCTCCACCCGGCGCCCGCGCCGACTATCGCAGCTTCGTCCCCATCACCACCCGCTGGAGGGACAACGACGTGTTTGGCCATGTGAACAACGCCGTTTACTACGGCTACATCGACTCGGCCGTCACCACCCTCATGCTGCGCGCCGGGGTGCTGAGCTGGAAGGAATCGCCGCGTATCGTGATGGTCGCCGAGGGTGGTTGCCGCTTCCATTCCGAGATGGGCTTTCCCGACCAGGTGCAGGCCGGGGTGCGAATCGCGCGGCTGGGCGGCAGCTCGATCCGGTATGAGGTCGGGATGTTCCGTGGCGATGAGGAGATGGCCTCGGCGGAGGGCTTCATCGTCCATGTGTGCGTGGACAGCGCCACTCGGCGTCCGGCGCCGCTGCCGGATGAGTGGCGCCGCATACTACAATCGCTTGTGATCGAAGGATAAGATATGGATATGGGTTTGCAAGGGCGCACCGCCCTGGTTTGCGCGGCCAGCAAGGGCCTGGGCCGGGCCTGCGCGATGGCTTTGGCGCGGGAGGGCGTGGCGGTCACCATCACCGCACGCACGCCGGGTCCGCTGCATCAGGCGGCGGAGGAGATACAGGCCGCGACCGGTGTGCAGGTCACGGCGGTGGCAGGCGACATCACGACGGAGGAGGGGCGCGCCGCCGCGCTCGCCGCGTGTCCGGCGCCGGATATCCTGATCAACAACGCCGGCGGGCCGCCGCCGGGGGATTTCCGGAACTGGGAACGCGGCGACTGGATCAAGGCGCTGGATGCCAACATGTTGACGCCGATCGCGCTGATCCGGGCCGTGGTGGACGGGATGACCGCGCGCCGGTTCGGCCGGATCGTGAACATCACCAGCGCCAGCGTGAAGTCGCCGATCCCGACGCTGGGCATGAGCAACGGGGCTCGGGCGGGATTGACGGGGTTTGTGGCCGGGTTGGCTCGGCAGGTGGCGCAGCACAACGTGACGATCAACAACCTGCTGCCGGGTCCGTTCCTGACGGACCGGCTGCGCACCACGACGGAGGCGCTGGCGGCGAAGTCGGGGCGCTCGGTGGAGGAGGAGATCGCAGTGCGGGCCAAGCAGTCGCCAGCCAACCGGGTGGGTGATCCGGCGGAGTTTGGCGATGCGTGCGTGTTCCTTTGTGCGGCGCAGAGCGGGTTCATCGTCGGGCAGAACCTGCTGCTGGACGGCGGGGCGTTCAACGCGACGATGGGGTGAGACGAGTCGCCCCTTCCTTACGGGAGGGGGTGGGGAGACGGAGGCTACGAGAACCGATGCTCGGCCTGTTCTGGAAGCGTCTGGCATGGCGCGCTCTTCTCCCTCTCCCTCCGGGAGAGGGTTGGGGTGAGGGGGTTCTGGTTGCGGCGCGAGGGACCGCCTGTGCTGCTGGGACACGGCCCCTTGCCGGGCTAGTTTGGCGCTTGCCCGCCCCCTCACCCCGACCCTCTCCCGGAGGGAGAGGGGGAAGAAGGTTGGCCCTCTTCGTTTGCCTGGTTCTTGCGGCCTTGCCTGCCTATGCCCAAAAGTCTGAGGATACTTTGCGCATTGCTTGGCGCGATGCGGTTCCTGACGTGGACCCCTATCGCAACACCCTGCGCACTGGCCTGGTCCTGGCGCATCATGCCTGGGATACCCTGATCTACCGCGATCCCGAGACCCTGCAGCTCAAGCCGCTGCTCGCCACGACCTGGCGTTACCTCGATCCGCTGACCCTGGAGTTCGAGCTGCGGCCGGGCGTCACCTTCCATGACGGCAGCCCGTTCACGGCCGATGACGTCGTTTATACCGTGCAGGTCGTCCTGTCGGAGGCCGTGGCGGTGCCCAGCAACTACAGCTTCCTGGCCGGGGCGGAGCGGGTGGACGACCTGCATGTGCGGATCAAGCTCAAGCAGGTGTTCCCGGCCGCGCTGGAGTACCTGGCGATGGTGCTGCCAATCCTGCCGCATGCCTACCGGGAGCGAGTCGGCACTGGCTTCTCGACCGCACCGGTCGGCACCGGCCCCTACCGGATCACGGAGGTGGATGGCACCAGCGCGATCACCCTGGAGCGCAACGACGCCTACTTCGACGGTCCCAAGGGCAAGCCGGCGATACGGCGGCTGCAGATCACCGAGGTGGCGGACTCTGCCGCCGAGCTGGCGGCGCTGGTGGACGGGCGCGCCGACTGGATTTGGCAGTTCGGGCCGGAGCAGTTGGATGCCCTGTCCCGCACGCCGGGGCTGCAAACCCTGCGCCAGGAGAGCATGCGGTTCAGCTACATGCTGATGGACGCCGCCGGACGCACCGGCCCGAGTCCGCTGCAGCAGCAGAAGGTGCGCCAGGCGATCATGCACGCGGTGGACCGGACGGCGATGGCGCGAGGGTTCATGCCCGGCGGCTCCCGCGTGCTGGACGCGCCGTGCTTTCCGACCCAGTTCGGCTGCGACCAGGCCGTTGCGGCCAAGTATGATTATGACCCGGCAAAGGCCCGTGCCCTGCTGGCGGAGGCCGGCTACCCCGACGGCCTCGACACCGAGCTGGTCGGCTACCTGCTGCCTCCGTGGCAGGAGGCCATACGGGGCTATTTGGCCGCGGTCGGGATACATGCCACGGTGCAGAACCTGCAGGCCGGCGTGGCGCTGGCGCGCAGCATGGCTGGGCACAACCCGCTCGACCTGGGAAGCTGGGGCAGCTACTCGATCAATGATGCCTCGGCGTCCCTGCCGGTGTTCCTGACCTTCGGGGAGCAGGATTACGCCAGGGACCCCGAGGTGCGGGACCTAGTGCTGCGGGGCGGCAGCAGCACGGACCCGGACGTGCGTCGCGATGCCTACGCGACCGCGATCAGGCGGGTGACGGAGCAGGCCTACATCATGCCGCTGTTTACCTACGTCACGACCTATGCCACCGCGAAGAGCCTGAACTTCAGGCCGTCCGCGGACGAGCTGCCCCGGTTCTTCCTGTCGAGCTGGCGGTAGATGCCGCCCTTATCGGGCCGGCGTCAGTATGCGTAATAGGGCCGGGGCTGGACCACATACGGCGCGGGCTGCACGACATAGGGGGCGGGCTGCACGACCACGGCGGGTTGGGCGAATACCGCCGGACGCGGCACCTGGTTGCCCTTGGACGCCTGGCAGGCGACGTAGGCGTTGTCATACTGGCCCTGGATGCCATACTGCGCGTTGCCCGAGCCCGATGCGCCGACGCCGGTGCCAACCACCGCGCCGGCGCCGGCGCCGATGCCGGCGCCGCGTCCACCACCGACCGCTGCACCCAGTCCCGCGCCCAGCACGGTTCCCAGCACTGCGCCGCCGAGCGCCCGGCCGTTGGCGCGCTCCGCCTGGCCCTGCACGGCGGACGACGCATAGCCGCGGCATACCGCGTCATCCTGCGCGAATGCCTCGAACGACTTGCCGCGCCCGGGCAGCACCTGCACGGACGGCCCTGCCGGCGCTTCCGCGCAACCCTGTAACAATAGGCCGCCAGCGACGGCCATACACACGACTTGGAGTCTCATGCTTCGCTCTCGTTTCAACTGCCGATCCAATCCTATGCTGGGCCGAATGGTTTTGAAAGCGTCACGGGACCGTTGCCCCTTCGCCACATTTGCCCCGCGGCCCAGCCAGGCTAAGACGTAACTACTCCAAACTCCGGAAAACCCCATGCACATAGATGGCAAGACAGTGCTTGTTACCGGTGGCGGATCGGGCCTGGGCGCCGCAACCGCGCGCTTGCTGGGCGCCGCCGGGGCGAAGGTGGTGATTGCGGACGTGGCGGATGCCGCGGCCTTGGCGGAGGAACTGGGTGGGGCCTACCTGCGGACGGACGTGACCAGCGAGGCGGATGGCCAGGCCGCCGTGGACCTTGCCAGGTCCCGGTTCGGGGCGCTGCACGGTTTGGTGAACTGCGCCGGGGTCGTCATTGGCGAGCGGGTGCTGGGCCGCGACGGGCCGCATCGGCTCGATAGCTTTTCCCGCGTGGTCGGGATCAACCTGATTGGCACCTTCAACATGATCCGGTTGGCCGCCGCGGCGATGCGGGGCAATGCGCCGGACCCGGAGGGGGAGCGCGGGGTGGTGGTCAACACCGCCTCCGTCGCCGCGTATGACGGGCAGATCGGCCAGGCCGCCTATGCCGCCAGCAAAGGGGGGATCGTCGGCATGACCCTGCCGCTGGCGCGCGACCTGGCACGGGACGGAATCCGGGTGATGACGGTGGCGCCGGGGCTGTTCGGCACGCCGATGATGCTGGGGCTGCCGGCCGATGTGCAGGACAGCCTGGGCCGTTCGGTACCCTTCCCGTCCCGGCTGGGCCGACCGGAGGAGTTCGCGGGCCTCGTGCGCCACATCATGGAGAACACGATGCTGAACGGGGAGGTCATACGTTTGGACGGCGCGGTGCGCCTGGCGCCACGGTGACGGCGCAGACACTTTTTGAGAGCCGCGACCTGCTGGTCCGCCACGTCCCTGCCGGCGATGCGGTCCGGCATGTCGTCACCTTCGACTGCTACCATGACGACCGCACGCTGGCGCGCCCGGGATATGGCGAGGAGTATTTCGCCCGCCACGGTATCGCCGCCACGCATTTGCTGAGCCGGGACAACGACTGGTTCCAATATCCCGAGCTGCCGGACGCCCTGGCTGCGATGCGCGCGGCTCCGTCCGGCGCCGGGTCGGTGCTGGCGTATGGGTCCAGCATGGGCGCCTATGCCGCGGTGCGCTTCGCCGATGCGGCGGGCGCCACGGCGGCGCTGGCGCTGTCGCCGCAATACTCGATCGACCCGGCCAAAACCCCGTTCGAGCGCCGGTGGGGGCAGGACCGGCGGCGGCTGCGCCCCTTGCCGGCGCTGGACGGTCCGATACGGTCGCGAATCCGGCCGGTCGTCGTCTATGATCCGCATGGCATGGACCGGCCCCATGCCGACCGGATCGCGCGGGACACGCCGATCCAGCGGTTGCGGCTGCCGTTTGCCGGGCACCCCGTTGGGAGCTATTTGCAAGAGGCCGGGCTGCTGCATGGGCTGGTGATGGAGGCGCTGGACGGCACCCTGGACGTGGCCGCGTTCGAGCGCGCTGCCCGTGCCGCCCGGCGCGGGATGGCGATCTATCACGTCGTCCTGGCCGAGCGTCAACCGCGGTCGCGGCCGCGCTGGGCGGTGGCGGTGGCGCAACGGGCGGTGGCGCTGAAGCCCGGCCGGCCGGAGGGCCACCATGCCCTGGCCATGCGGTTGTCCGCCGCCGGCCGTCATGCGGAGGCGCTGGCGGTTCATCGGCAGGTGGCTGCGCTGGAGCGTCATCCCGCCTACCTGATGGATTATTGCATTGCGCTGACCCGCGCCGGCGACACCGCCGGGGCATTGGCGGTGGCGCATGAGATCAGGACGGCGTGGCCGCTGCATGCCGGGATACATAATACCATTGCGGACCTGCTGCGCGCCCGCCGCGACCTGCCCGGCGCGCTGCGGTATGTCGAGCAGGCGTTGGCGTTGGACCCGGCGAACGAGCTTTACCAGCGCACCGTGGCCGTGATGCGGGCCAAGCTGCGTCCGCGGGCGCCGCATTTGGCCGCGCATGCGCTGCTGTTAAGGGCACGGAGGGCGTGGGGGAACTGGGAATGATGCCGAACGCCTTGCCTCGGCCGGTTTGGTGCAGGGCGTGGCTGTGAGGGAGCGGGTGCGGCCGGGGGCGTCCATGAGCCGGCTCCAGGCGGTGCGGCACGGGTCCACGATGTCCGTCCATTGGCACGGGCGTTGGAACTCGGCAATTAAACGTGCCCGTGAGAACCGGGCGCTCGCCAAGGCGATGCGGTTGTTCTAGCGTTTCCTGCAAAAATTGCGGGAGATTGCGATGTCGGTCTTGGCCAAGACGCCTCGGGTGCGGGCTATCCAGCGTACGGCGCTTGCCATGCTCGTGCTGGCCGGGGTGGTGAACTACATCGACCGGGCCACTCTGGCCGTCGCGAATCCGCTGATCCGGGAGGACCTGCATCTTTCGATCGCGGACATGGGATATCTGCTGTCGGCTTTCCTGTGGGCCTACGCCTTTGCGCAACTGCCGACCGGCGCCATGGTGGACAAGCTCGGGCCACGTTTGCTGCTGACGCTTGGGCTGTCGCTGTGGTCATTTGCGCAGTTGCTTGGCGGGCTGGTGCAGAGCTTCGGGCAGTTCTTTGCCGCGCGCGTGCTGCTGGGGGTGGGCGAGGCGCCGCAGTTCCCGACGGGCGCGCGGGTGGCGCGGGACTGGTTCAACCCGCGGGATCGGGGGCTTGCGACCGGCATATTCAACTGTGCCTCCACGTTGGGGACGGCGATCGCGGTGCCGCTGCTGACTGCGCTGATGCTGGGCTTTGGCTGGCGCTGGATGTTCGGGGTCATGGGCGTGGCCGGGCTGTTCGTGGCGGCGCTGTGGTATGCCGTTTATCGCAACCCGGAGCAGGTGGCGCTGACGGCGGAGGAGAACGTCTACCGCACGCAGGGCGATCCGCCGGGCCAGCGCACGCGCGTGACCTTCGCCGAGTGGAAGCAACTATTCCGCTTCCGCACGACCTGGGGAATGATCGGCGGCTATTTCGGCTGCATCTATCTCACGTGGATCTACACCGCCTGGCTGCCGGGCTATCTGGAGATCCAGCGGCACATGAGCGTGAAGGGCACGGGCATCTATGCCTCGATCCCGTTCGCCTGGGGTGTGGTGGGCGGCGTGCTGGGCGGTTACCTGGCGGACGTGCTGGTGCGCCGGGGCGTCTCGCCGATGGGCAGCCGGAAATACCCGGCGGCGCTGGCGCTGTTGGGGACGGCGGCTTGTACGGTGGCGGCGGCGTATGTGGAGAGCAATGCGCTGGCGATTGCGTTCATTTCGGCATCGCTGTTTCTTGTCTATGTGACCAGCACGTGCGCTTGGGCGCTGT
Organism: uncultured Acetobacteraceae bacterium; assembly: GCA_964242325.1. Classification (GTDB taxonomy): domain Bacteria; phylum Pseudomonadota; class Alphaproteobacteria; order Acetobacterales; family Acetobacteraceae; genus DASWOJ01. The sequence goes on along the minus strand of CAXTCI010000028.1, from coordinate 8,893 downwards.
CCTCGGTGGGGGCGCCGACCAACTGCACCGCTTCCATTGGGGCGATGCAGAATTTCGGCGGCTATCTCGGCGGTGCGCTGGCGCCTACGGTGACGGGGTTGATCGTGCAGAATACCGGGTCGTTCGTCCCTGCGCTGGTCGTGGGCGCGGTGATCGGGGTGGCGTCTGCCGCAAGCTATGCCTTCGTGGTGAAAGACCCGATTACGGCGGCGGACCTTGGCGTGCCGGCCTCGCCGGACGTGCCGGTTTCGACGGTGGGGCTGGCGGACTGAGCGGCTTGCGCCAGGCCGTTTTAGGCCTGGGGAACGCGGCGTTACACATGGTCGTAGTCCACTAGGACGCGCCCGGTCGTGGGATGCGCTTGGCAGGTCAGGACGTAGCCGGCCTCGGTTTCCCACGGTTCCAGACCGTAGTTCACGTCCATGCGGACGGCGCCCTCGGTGATCCGGGCGCGGCAGGTGCTGCACATGCCGCCGCGGCAGGAGTATGGCAGGTCCAAGCCGGCACGCAGGGCGGCGTCCAGGACGGTTTCCCCATCCTGCATCGGCACGTCGGTGCGGATGCCGTCCGACACGACCGTTGCCATGGCGAAGGGTGGCGCACCGGGCTTGGGGGCTGTTCGTGGGCGGGCTGGGGGCAGGGCGCTGGTGGTGAACCGTTCGCTGTGGATGCGCTCCGGCGGCAGGCCGGCCTCCGCCAGCGCTGCCGACACCTCGGCGATCATTGCCTCCGGCCCGCATAGGAAGGCTTGGTCAACTTGCGGCGCGTCTAGCAGCCCGCGGAGCAGGGTCCGCACCCGCGGGCCGTCCAGCCGGCCCCATAGCACCGGGACGTCCTGCTGCTCGCGGGACAGGACGTGGACGACGGTGAGGCGGCCCATGAAGCGGTCCTTCAGTTCCTCCAGGGCTTCGCGGAAGATGATGCCGCCGGTGGCGCGGCTGCCATACAGCAGCACGAAGCGGCTGCCGGGTTCGCGCGACAGTACGGAGCGCAGGATGGACAGCACCGGGGTGATGCCGGACCCGGCGGCGATGCCGAGGTAGGTACGTGAGGCCGCAGGGTCGAGGGCGATGGTGAAGCGGCCCTGCGGCGGCATGGCCTCGATCAGGTGGCCCGGCTGCAGCGCGGCGTGTGCCCAGGGGGAGAACTGGCCGTTTGGGACGAGCTTGATCGCCACCCGCATCTCGCCGTCGTCCAAGCCGGAACAGATGGAGTAGGAGCGGCGGAGTTCCTCGCCGTCGAGGGTGGTGCGTAGGGTCAGGTATTGGCCGGGCTGGTAGAGGAAGCTGGGGCGGAGGTCGTCGGGTATGTCCAGGGCTACGCTGACGGTGTCCGCTGTTTCCTGGCGGACTTCGGCGATGCGGAGGCTGTGGAAGCGGCTCATGGGGACGGTGGGGCGAGGCGGAGGTTGCGGGTGGCGGAGAGGGCGAGATGCTGATCCTTCTCCCTCTGGGTTGGGGTGAGGGAGTGTTGGCCGACAGCTTGTGTGCCGGGGTTTCCAGCGGGGTAGGTGCTTGCATCGGTCGTGGCTGCGCTTGCCCGCCCCCTCACCCCGGCCCTCTCCCGGAGGGAGAGGAAGAAGAGATCCTTCTCCCTTTGGGTTGGGGTAAGGAAGTGTTGGCCGACAGCTTGTGTGCCGGGGTTTCCAGCGGGGTAGGTGCTTGCATCGGTCGTAGCTGCGCTTGCCCGCTCCCTCACCCCGGCCCTCTCCCGGAGGGAGAGGGAGACGTAGGCTTGGTTGGTGTTGAGGCGGACTTGGCGCGGCATCAGTGGCACTTGAAGTAGTCGAATGGCTCGCGGCAGTTTAGGCAGCGCCATAGCGCCTTGCACGACGTGGAGCCGAACTCCGCGACGACCTCTGTATGGGCCGAGCCGCAGCGGGGACAGGCGACCGTGTCCACGCCGAACAGGGCGCGGCGGCCACTGCCGGGCACCGGTGGAGCGATGCCGTATTCCAGCAGCTTGCGGCGGCCGTCCTGCGTCATCCAGTCGGTGGTCCAAGCCGGGGACAGCACGGTGCGGACCCGGCCGGGGATGCCGGCGCGGGACAGGGCCAGTTCGACCTCCATCGCGATGACGCCCATGGCGGCGCAGCCGGAGTAGGTCGGGGTGATCAGCACCTCGACCCCATCGCCGGTTTCGGCCACGTCGCGCAGCACGCCTAGGTCGGCGATGGTCAGGACGGGCACTTCGGGGTCGGTGACCTCCGCCGCGGCGGCCCAGGCGCGGTCGCGCAGGCTGGTCACCAGGTGGCGCCGGGGTAGGTGCGCTGCAGGTGCTGCATTTCGGCCAGCATGAGGCCGAGGTGCTCGGTATGGCGGCCCTGGCGTCCGCCCTTGTGCATCCAGGCTCCGGCGGGGCGGGACAGCAGCGCCTGGTCCAGCACGGCGGCGACTGTGGCGTCGTAGGCGGGGCGCAGGGTTTCCGGGTCAACCGCCACGCCGTCGGCCAGCAGCGCCGGGTCAGGTGCTGCGAACATCTCGCCGGTATAGGGCCACAGGCGGTCCACGGCGGCCTGGGCGCGCCGGGCGCTTTCTTCGGTGCCGTCGCCGAGGCGGATCATCCACTCCGAGGCATGGCGCAGGTGGTAGGCCACCTCTTTCTCGGCCTTGGCGGCGATGGCGGCGAGGGTTGGGTCGGTGCTGGCGCACATCGCGCGCCACCAGGGGTCTATGAAGGCGGCGTAGAAGAACTGCCGGGCGATAGTTTGGGCGAAGTCGCCGTTTGGCTGCTCAAGGAGGAGCAGGTTGCGGTATTGCGGGGCGTCGCGCAGGTAGGCCAGGTGGTCCTCACCGTGCCCGGCACCTTCCGATGCTCCGGCATGGGCGTATAGGGTGCGTGCCTGGCCCAGCAGGTCTAGGCCCATGTTGGCGAGCGCGACGTCCTCCTCCAGGGACGGCCCGTGGCCGCACCATTCGGATAGGCGGTGGCCTAGCACCAGGGCGTCATCCGCCCGTTGCAGGATGTAGAGGACGAGCGGGGTTTCTTGGACTTGGATCGAGGTGGTCACTGCGGTGCCTGCTCCCTCTCCCCCCTGGAGAGGGTTGGGGTGAGGGGGGCTTGGCAGCGGAGCGGAGACTGCATGAGGCGAGGAGACTGGGCGCGTGAATGGCAGGGATGGCGCTTGCCCACCCCCTCACCCCGGCCCTCTCCCGGAGGGAGAGGGAGACGAACCCGGGGGTTCATTACATGTGGCCTACTTCATCTGGCACTTCGTAGAAGGTGGGGTGGCGGTAGATCTTGCTGGCAGTTGGCTCGAACATCATCGCCTTGTCGGCGGGGTCGCTGGCGGTGATGGCGTTGCTGGGTACCACCCATAGGGACAGGCCCTCGCCGCGCCGGGTGTAAACGTCGCGCGCTGCCTGCAGCGCCATGGTGGCGTCGGCGGCGTGGACGCTGCCGGCGTGCTTATGCGCCAGGCCGTTGCGGCTGCGGATGAACACCTCCCATAGCGGAGTCTTGGTCTCGGTCATGCCGCCGCCCTTTGCGCCCGCTGGCGCCGCTTTTCCGCGTGCGCTAGTGCGGCCTCCCGCACCCAGGCGCCGTCCGAATGCGCCTGGTTCCGGTCCTCCAGCCGCTCCCGGTTGCAGGGACCGTTGCCGGCCAGCACCTGGCGGAACTCTTCCCAGTCGATGACGCCGAAGCTGTGGCGGCCCGTCGCCTCATCGAGATGCAGGTCGGGGTCGGGAACGGTCAAGCCCAGGAACGCCGCCTGCGGCGCCATGGCGTCCACGAAGCGCTGGCGCAGCTCGTCATTGGTGAAGCGCTTGATCTTCCAGGCCATGCTGGTGTCGCTGTGCTGGCTTTGCCCGTCCGGCGGGCCGAACATCATCATCGCCGGCCACCACCAGCGGTCCAGGGCATCCTGCGCCATCGCCTTCTGCTCCGGCGTGCCCCGGCACAGCGTCAGCATGATCTCGTAGCCCTGGCGCTGGTGGAAGGACTCCTCCTTGCACACCCGCACCATCGCGCGGGCATAGGGACCGTAGCTGCACCGGCATAGCGGGATCTGGTTCATGATCGCGGCGCCGTCCACCAGCCAGCCGATGGCGCCGATGTCGGCCCAGGTCAGCGCCGGGTAGTTGAAGATGCTGCTATACTTGGCGCGGCCGGACAGGAGCTGGTCCTGCAACTCCTCACGCGAGACGCCTAGGGTCTCGGCGGCAGAATACAGATACAGCCCGTGGCCGCACTCGTCCTGCACCTTGGCCAGCAACGCGGCCTTGCGGCGCAGGCTGGGCGCGCGGGTCAGCCAACGGCCTTCTGGCAGTTGGCCGACGATCTCGCTATGCGCGTGCTGGCTGATCTGGCGGACCAGGGTGCGGCGGTAAGCCTCGGGCATCCAGTCGTTGGCCTCGATCCGGTCCTCCGCATCGATGCGGGCCTGGAAATGGGCCATGCGGTCGGCATCCTCGACCGGACGGGCGGCTGGGGCGTCTGTGGTGTTCAAGGCCTGGGTATACATGCCTGATGCTCCGACCGAGGGATACCCGGAATGTATCACAGGAAGTTAGGGATGCAAGATTTCTTGTAAGATATACCCCTGCGGAACCCCCTGCCCCCACCGGTGTTCTGCTCGCATCAACAACAGGTTGGAGACGCATATCATGGACGAGAACCGCTTCGAGGGCGCAGCCCGCAAGGTCGGCGGCAAGGTTGAGGGCGCGCTGGGCGACATGACCGGCGACACCAAGCTCAAGACCGATGGCGCGATGGATAAGGCTACGGGCACCGCGCAGCGGGCCTATGGCCAGGCGGCCGATACGGTGCGCGACGTTGCGGACAAGGTCGGCGCCGGGGACTTCGGCTCGCAGGTGCTGGACCAGATCGAGGAGGCCGGCGACATGCTGGCCGAACAGGTGGACGCACGCCCGATCACTGCGGTGCTGATCGCCGCCGGGGTGGGCTTCCTGATTGCGTTGGCGACTAAGCCGACGCCGCAGGTCGTGTATCGCCGCCGCTAAAGCGTGTTGCCGGGTCCGGTCCCCTTGGCAGGGGGCCGGACCCGTTCTCTGCGGCGTCGAGCCAACGCTCTGATGCCGGTGCCAGGGCGTTGTAGAGGCTTACGCATAATGTGCGGGCCGCAATGCCGGGCCAGCCTGGCGGCAGCAGGCCGGCAGGCAGTCTTGGGTCGCGGAGGGTGACCCTCCGGAACTCATGGATCAGCAGGATACGGGCGGCCAGTGCCTCCAGCGGCTGCAATCCGGCGGTTCGGCCGCCCAAGCTGGCGAATACGTTCACGAAGCCCGAATAGCCTTCTCCTATCCGTGTCACGGGCCAGGCGCGCGCGGCCAAGGCGCGCATTGCCTCTGGCGTGCCGTGGCTCAGTAGCGCCGGGATGACCGGCGGCGGCGTCAATGCCGTGTCTGGGGCGGTGAGCACGCCTGGAGCCAGCAGGGCATAGCCCGCCTGCTCCAACATCGTCCGTTCCACTCCGGCCTCGGCGAAGGCTAGGCGAAGCTGACCGCCCCAGGGGCTGTCCAGCGGGCCATAGATGCGCGGTCCCGCTTTGGCGGACTCAAGCTCGCCCCGGCGAGACAGGCGGTAGAAGCTGCGGCGACCGTCGCGGCGGCCTTCCAGCCAGCCATCGCGCGTTAGGCGGGATACCGCCGTGCGTACTACGCCGCCGTTCGCGCCCAGGGCTGCCATGAGTTCCAGTAGGGAGGCCAAGGCGAGTTCGCCGCCACGCGGGGCGATGGCGTCGCCGTAGACGGTGATGATGACCGAGCCGGTGCGGGATGGGGCGTCCCGGAAAGCTGCCAGCAGGCCGGCGAGCGGCACGGGCTAGGCTTGCTCGCTGCTTCCTCTCCCTCCGGGAGAGGGTTGGGGTGAGGGGGCGGGAAAGCACGGGCCTTGCCTGTTCAGGGGCTGCGTCCTTATGGCACCGGCAGGGCTTCGCTCCGCAACCAAGACCCCCTCACCCCGGCCCTCTCCCGGAGGGAGAGGGAGAAGCGGAAGGGGGTTATGGGCGGAGGAAGCCGACAAGGCGTTCGGCTTCCGCGACGATGGGGTCGGCGATGGAGGCCGCGCGGGCGGCGCCGTTGCGGAGTACGGCGTCCACTGCGCCGGGGTCGGCGAGGAGACGGCGGGTTTCGGCGGCTATGGGCGCCAGGTGGGCCACTACGACCTCGGCCAGGGCTTCCTTGAACACGCCGAAGCCTTTGCCGCCGTGCTCCCGCAGCACTCCGGCCGGGTCCGTGTCGAGCAGCGCCGCCATGATGCCGACGAGGTTGCGCGCTTCTGGCCGGCCTTCCAGGCCCTCGGCCTCATTCGGCAGCGGCTCGGCGTCGGTGCGGGCGCGGCGAATCTTGAGGGCGATCGTGTCGGCGTCGTCGGTCAGGTTGATGCGGCTCTGGTCCGAGGGGTCGGACTTCGACATCTTCTTGGAGCCGTCGCGCAGGCTCATCACCCGGGCCGCCGGGCCGAGGATCAGCGCCTCGATCTGTGGGAAGAACTCCACTTCGTAGTCGTGGTTGAACTTGGCGGCGATGTCGTTCGCCAGCTCCAGGTGCTGCCGCTGGTCATCGCCGACCGGCACTCGGGTCGCGTGGTAGGCGTGGATGTCGGCGGCCATCAGGTTGGGGTATACGAACAGCCCGGTCGAGACCTGCTCGCGGTCCTTGCCAGCCTTGTCCTTGAACTGGGTCATCCGGTTCAGCCAGCCCATCCGGGCGACACAGGTGAAGATCCAGCCGAGGCGGACGTGGGCGTGGACGGCGGACTGGTTGAACAGGACGTGCGCCTGCGGGTCTATGCCGCAGGCGATCAGGGCCGCCGCGAGTTCCCGCGTCGCGGCGGCCAGGGTGCGCGGGTCCTGCCACGCGGTGATCGCGTGCAGGTCCACGACGCAATACAGGCACTCGTGGTCCCGCTGCAGCGCCACCCAGTTGCGTATGGCGCCGAGATAGTTGCCGAGGGTGGGGACGCCGGACGGCTGGATGCCGGAGAAGATGCGTTGCATGGCCAGGTTCTGTGCGGGCGGGGCTGGCTGGTCAAGGGCCGGGCTAGTCGAAGGCTGGAGCGGGTTGCGTTCGAGTTGCAGCCGCATCGCGCTGCGGCTTACTTGCGGGCAGAGGCATGCAGCTTGGGGCCTGGTTGCTCCGGGTCCGGCGGCAATCTGCCCTAACGCCCGCGTCGCCGCACCATGCGCAGCAGCTCCCGCCCGTCGAATGCGCCCAGCAGTTGCCCCGCCATCCCGTAGGCCGCCATTCCGCTTGCTACCACCACCGCCAGCGCGCCCCAGCGCAGCCCGGCGACGCTGCCGGCGGCGGCGAATACCGTGTCTTCTCCATACCAGAGCACCACTGCCATCGCGGCGGCGGCCATGGCCATGCGCGGCAGGCGGCGCCGTACCCGGGCATCCGGCGCCAACTGGCCGCGGCGCCAAAGGATGAAACTGAGCGCGACGGCGTTGACGATGGCGGACAGGCTGGTCGCCAGCGCCGGGCCGATGTGCTGGAGGGGCACCATGAACAGCAGGTTCAGCAGCAGGTTGAGCGCGATGGCCGCCATACCCACCCGCACCGGCGTTCCGGTGTCGCCGTGGGCGAAGAAAGCGGGAACCAGCACCTTCAGCAGCACGATGGCCGGCAGCCCCAGCGCGTAGGCTGCCAGTGACTGGGCGCTGAGCCTGGCGGCGGCGGCGTCAAAGGCGCCGCGGCCGAATAGCACCAGCATGATCGGCCCGCCCGCCACCGCCAGCGCCAACGCCGCGGGCAAGGTCAGGACCAGGGTGACCTCCAGGGCACGGTTCATGGAGGCCACGGCGCCGGCGACGTCTCCGGACCGGGCCTGGCGGGACAGCAGCGGCAGCAGCGCGGTGCCGACTGCGGTGCCGATGACGCCTAGCGGAAGCTGATACACCCGCTCCGCATAGTAGAGCAGCGACGCCGCGCCGGCCGGGAGCAGGCTGACGATGATGATGTCCACGGTTTGGTTGAGCTGGGTGACCCCCGCGCCTATCAGGCCCGGGCCCATGCGCCGCAGCAGCAGCCGCATGCGTGGGGTCAGCCGGGGGACCGGCACCCGCAGGCGCATCCCCGCCCGGCGCACCGCCACTCCCAGCAGCACGAGTTGCAGCACTCCGGCGGCCGTGACGCCCCAGGCCAGGGCGTGGCCCACCGTCGGGACCAGCGGCGACAGCACCGACATGGACGCTATGGACACGCCGTTCAGCACCACGGGCGCGGCGGCGGCGGCGGCGAAGCGGTCCAGCCCGTTCAGCACACCGGACAGCAGCGCCGCCAGGCAGATCAGGAACAGGTATGGAAACATGATCCGCGCCAGGGTGACGGTTAGCTCCATCTTGCCGGGCACCTCCGAGAAGCCCGGGGCCAGCCACGCCATGATGAACGGCATGAGCACGAGGCCCGCGACGGTCAGCGCCGCCAGCCAGAAAGCCAGCACGGCGATGGCCTCCTGGGCGAAGCGGCGGGCTTCGTCGCGGCCCTCGGTGGCCAGGATGCCGGAGAACTCGGGCACGAAGGCGGCATTGAACGCGCCTTCGCCGAATAGGCGGCGGAATAGGTTGGGGGCCTTGAAGGCGATGAAGAAGGCGTCCGCGACGGGTCCGGTGCCCAGGAGCGCGGCGATCTGCACGTCGCGCAGGAAGCCTAGGACGCGGCTGACCATGGTCCAGCCGCCGATGGTTAGGATGCCTCGGATCATGGAGGGGTGCTGGCCTTCTCCCTCTTCCTCCGGGAGAGGGTTGAGGTGAGGGGGTCTTTGAGTGCCGTCCTTGGCCGCGTGGAAACGTGTGCCGGCGGCGCCAGTGTGTCCCGCTCCGCAGCCAAGACCCCCTCACCCCGACCCTCTCCCGGAGGGAGAAGGAGAAGGAAACGTATTGAAGGTTGCATCATTCGTCTCGCCTTGGGCGGGCTAGCAGCGTTGTGAT
>CAXTCI010000027.1:0-36566 GCA_964242325.1 uncultured Acetobacteraceae bacterium | reverse complement strand
GAAGGTGGCGATGGGCGCGCTGTCCTGCTTCTTCCCGCTGGCGCTCAGCGTCGCGTCGGGGATGGCGAAAATAAACCCCGTGCACCTCCGCGTCGCCCGCAGCTTCGGCCTGTCGCGCAGCCGCACGCTGCGGAGCGTGGTGCTGCCGTCCCTGGTCCGTCCCCTCGCGACCGGGCTGCGGCTTGGCTTGGGGGTGGCGGTGACCGGCTGCCTGTTGGGCGAGATCAAGCTATCCAACGGGGGCCTCGGCTTCATGGCCATCCAGTACTACGGCCAGTTCCGCATCCCCGAAATGTCAGCAGTCCTGCTGGTGGTGTTCGCGCTCGCGGGGTTGGGCAACGCGGCAACCGGGCGCCTCCGCCCGCGCGGCGCCACTGCAGGAGCAACGCCTTGACCGATGCCGCCACTGCCCACGCCGCCACTGCCCACGCCCAGGCCGACGTGCTGAACCCGCTCATGCTCGCCAACCGCATCCTGCCGCGGGAGGACGTCAGACGATTTCGGCCGCGTCAGCGTGCGCCACGTTGGGCGGGCCGACCTGCCTGACCCCCGGCGAGATTGACCAGGCGCGGGCGATGCTGCTGTCCTCGCTGCCGCAGAACCGGACCTGGGACTACCGGGTGTCGCGGGCGGGTTTCACCGGGCTTTAACGGCAGGCGGGGGGCCCGGCGTCAACACCCATCCTGAACCTGCCCCCAACCTGAGCAACGCCATGCAACCCGCACGCGGTCTGCTCCTTTCTCCAAGCAGGTGAGGCGGCGGCTTGCCAGACCAGGTCTGGCACGGCCCGGCACCGGTGACCGGGGAGATGGAAGATCTCATGGCGGACGATGGCAGCAACGGCGGCGGACAGCTTCTCACGCCCTCAAGCCTCGCCGAGCAGTTGCCGAGCCGCCCCTTGCTGACCACTGCCGACGCGGGATGGCAGGGCCTGACCTTGCAACGCTACCGGCATCCGCCCAGCACGATAGATTTGCCGGGCTTGGGCAATGAGCTTCTGGTGGATCACCTGGTCGGACCGGTCCTGGTCGAAGAGCATCGCGGGAACGGACGATACCAACGTTGCTGGACCGGTCCCGGCCAGGTCACCCTGACGCCGGCCGGGCAGCCGGTACGCCGCATCCTGAAGGGTCGTCCGGATGTGGTTCTGCTCCATGTTGCGCCCGAAATCCTGCATGAGGTAGCTGGGGAGATTTATGGCCGGGATGCGGGCAGCCTCACGCTCGTGCCGCGTCTTGGTGTGCCTGACGGCACGGCCGACCGGCTGGTCCGGCTGCTGCTTGCGGAGGCGGAGGCGCCGGGGTCCGGCGCATCGCTGATGACGGAAACGCTGGGCCGGGCTTTGGCCATTCACCTGCTGCGATGCCATTCCAACCTCGCCCCGCGGCTGCTGGAGCCTGCTGCCAGCCGCCCGGCCCCGCGCATCCAGCGCGTCATCGAGCAGATGCGATCCTGCCTCGACGAGAACCTCTCCCTGGCCCAGCTTGCCGCGGCCGGAGGGCTGAGCCCCTCGCAGTTGGTGCGGACGTTCCGCGGCGCCACGGGCCAGCCGCCGCACCGTTACCTCCGTGCCCTGCGGATCGAGAAAGCGCGGGAGCTGCTGGAACAAACGGAGTTGCCGGTGACCGAGATCGGCCTGCGCTGCGGCTTCGAGCAGCCAAGCCACTTCGCGACGGCATTCCGGACGACGACCGGGCTTAGCCCCAGGGCTTGGCGGCAGGCGCGCCGGTCCTGATCCCGTTGCGCCTACGGCGCACCATCGTCCCATTGCGCCTACGGCGCACCATCATCCCGTCCCGCCTACGGACACCATCATCCCGTTGCTCGCGGCCCACCCTCGCCGTGCGCCGAAAACGCAACTCCTGACCGGATGGCGCAAGACGGGCGCAACGCGTTCGGCGATGGTGGCGGCTTCCCAGCGAATGAGGCGAGGCATGGCTGACACATCGGATTTCGGGAGCTTCGGCCGCTACCACGAGGTGCCCGTGGGCGAGATGCCGGCGGAGATGCGGGACGCCTACGACACGACGATGCGGCTGCGAGGCCAGGTGCCGGGTCCGCACAAGATATGGCTGGCCAACCCGGCCCTATCCCAGACGGTCGTGCCGGTCGGCGCCTACTACCAGACCCGTTCGACGCTGACCAAGGCGGAGATCGAGATCGCCACCAACCTGATCAACGGCCACTGGCGGGCCGCTTATTCCAACTACGAACACGAGAAGATCGGCGAAGCGGCTGGCAGCCTGCCCGCGGAAAAGGTGGAGGCGCTGATCGCCGGGCTGCCAACAAGCTTCGACGATGCCCGGCAGCAGGTGGTCTACGATCTGGTTTCCGCCCTGATTGCGGCCCGCGTCGTGCCGGTGGGCCTGTATCGCCGCGCCAAGACGCTGCTGGGTGATGGTGGGATCGTTGACGTGACCATGCTGCTCGGCTGGTTCACCGGCGTGTCGCTCACCCTCGCAGCGTTCGACGTGCCATCGGACGCCACCGGCCTGCAGCAATAGGGGAGACATCTGATGGACATGACGCATTTGGGTGGACGCCTGCCGCTCCTCGACCCCGCCGGGTTGAGCGGCGCGCAACGTGCGGTCTATGACCGGCTGACCGCCACGATGGTGCGCTGGGCCGACCAGGCCGGTTTCCAGAGCATGACGGAGGACGGACGGCTGATCGGCCCGTTCAACCCGGTCCTGCTCAGCCCCGGCATCACCCCGGCCTTCCTGGACCTGCAGGATGCCGAGGCGGCGAACACCTCGCTCAGCGAGCGCGTGCGGCAGGTCGTCATCCTGGCGGTCGGAGCCGTGTGGCAGTCGGACTACGAGCTTTATGCCCATGCCGCCGTCGCCGCGAAGGCCGGCCTGCCGCAGGGCGCCATCCAAGCCCTCGCGTCCGGTGCGGTGCCCGATGAGCTGAGCGAGCAGGAGAAGCTGGCCGCCCGCTTCACCTTCGAGCTTTCGTCGTCCCATCGTGTGGATGCCGGGCTGTATCAGGCGGCCGAGGCCGCCTTCGGGGCCAACGGGATCGTGGACATCGTTTGTCTCGCCGGCTGCTACCACACCGTCTGCGGCTTGCTGAACGCCTTTGAAATCCCTGCCCCGGCGGGCCAAGCCCCAGTCCGCCAAGCCCCAGTCCGCCAGGGCGGCACGCCGCAGGCCAAGCTCACCACCATCGCCGAGTTCCCGGTCAAGTCATTCCTTGAGAACCTGGCGGTCCGCAGCGACAACTCGGTGCTCATCACCTCCATGAATGCCCGGGAGCTGTTCTACGTCCCGCCATTCACCGGCGCCGCCCCGGTCGAGCCATTGCTCCTGCATCGCTTCGACCAGTTGGCCACGGGCCTGGTCGAGATCGAGCCGGACGTGTTCCTCGTGTCCACCTCCAACGTTTACACCACCCACGAGTCCTCCCTGCACCGCCTGGACCTGCGGGGATGGCAGCCGGGCGCGCCGGCCCGGCCGGACATGGTGTTCCGCTTCCCGGGCACGGCAGGGGGACTGAACGGCAGTTGCCTGCTTGCCCCTGGCGTGGTGCTGATCGCCGACTGCATTGCCGGGCTGATCTGGCGGCTGGACGTGCAACCGGACGGCCGGGCCATGCAGGCGCGGGTTTGGCTGCAGCACGACAGCATGGGCTACTTCCCTGGCAAGATGAAGCCCGAGCAGCCCGGCGTGAACGGCGTCCGCTACGCCGCCCGGACCCACCACCTTTATTACACCGCGACGGCCAAGAAGCTGCTGATGCGTGTGCCCGTGGACCCCGCGACGTTCGAGCCGGCCGGCCCCCCCGAGCTAGTAGTGGCGGGCCGGATGGGCGACGATTTCTGCATCGACGAGGATGCCGGCGTCATCTACCTGGCCACCCACCGGCAGAACACCATTGACCGCATCTCCATGGACCCCGGCGACAACAGCGGCTTTCCGCAGAGCGTCGTGGGCGACCCGTTCACCGAGGCACTCATTGGGCCAAGCAGCGTTGCCTGGGGCCGCGCGCCCGGCGAATACGGCCATGTGGCCTATGTCATCAGCGACGGCGGCACCGCATCCCCGGCTCCGGGCGGGCCACGCCCGGCCAAGCTGCAGCGGGTGGAGTTCTAGACATGGCCCAGACGGGTGCGATCGTTCGCAGGCCCGGCGTCGAGATCGAAACCTACGTTGACGGGGACGGCCCCACGCTGGTGATCCTGCCGTCCTACGGCCGCGACGGCGGCGAGGATTACAACGACATCACCGCGCGAACGGTGCAAGCCGGCTGGCAGATACTGCGGCCGCAGCCGCGCGGCATCGCCGGGTCCAACGGCCCGATGGCGGGTGTGACGCTGCATGAATTGGCAGACGATGTGGCCGCCGTGATCGAAGACCTGGGCGGAGGCCGCGCCGTGCTGCTGGGCCAAGCCTTCGGCCAGGCCCTGTCGCGCATGGTGGCGACCGACCATCCAGACCTGGTCGCTGCCGTAATCCTCGCCGCCTCCCAAGCATCAAAGGTCCCGCCCGACATCGCGACGACACCCTTCATCGCGGGCGATCCGACGCGGCCCGAGGCCGAGCGGCTGGACGTGCTGCGCCGGGCGTTCTTTGCCCCCGGCCACAATGCCCGGCCGTGGCTCGCCGGCTGGCATCCCGAGACGCTGAAGATGCAGCACGAGGCGGCGAAGGCCGTGCCGCTTTCCACCTATTGGGCCTGCGGGCGTGCCCCGATGCTGGAGATGTTCGGCGCACTCGACCCCTTCAAGCCGCGGGCCTACTGGCAGGAGTTGCGCGATCAGTTCGGCGACCGGGTCACGTCCGTGGTGATCGAAGACGCCTCCCACGCGCTGTTTCCCGAGCAGCCGGACCAGGTCGCACAGGCCGTCCTGCCGTTCCTGGCCCGGCACGCGGAGGCATCACTCTCGGCTTAGCCTGTCCAGGACGCTTCAGGGATGGCGACGTAACGCCTGCCGTTCGAGATATCATCTCCCGGCAACTGCACGAAGCCTGCGACCTTTGAGCTTGCCAACCGCTCACGTTGCAACGGCCGTGGATCCTAAACCTATGCAAGAAGGAGCTGACCCGATGCGACGCATCGCTTTGGAAGAACACGTCGTGCTCGACGACCCGGCGCATATCGAGCGCTGGCTGACCCTGGTCCCCACAATCCCAAAGGAGATCGCGGACAAGCTCCGGGCGGCCCTGACAAATGTCGGCGACCAGCGGCTTGAGGCGATGTCATCGGCCGGCATCGACTTTGCGGTCCTATCGAACGTCGGAACAGTACAGGGCATCCTGGACCCCACCGCAGCATTGCGTTTGGCCCGCGAGGCGAACGACCACATCGCGGGTGTCGTGCAGCGCCACCCGACACGATACGCCGGGTTTGCCACCGTTCCACTCCAGCACCCGGATGCCGGTGCCGACGAGCTGGAGCGGGCTGTCCGCCAGCTCGGGCTGAAAGGCGCCATGGTGTTCGGACAGACGGACGGCGCTTATCTCGATCACGACCGGTTCCGCCCGTTCTGGGAGCGGGCGGAGGCGATCGGAGCGCCGGTCTACCTCCACGCCGCCGACCCGATGGTCGCGCCGGCGACCTATGCAGGCCGGCCCGAGCTGATCGGCGCAACCTGGAGCTGGACGGCGGAAACGGCAGCGCACACCTTGCGCCTCATCTTCGGCGGCGTGTTCCAGCGCTATCCGAAGCTCCAACTGCTGCTAGGCCATCTCGGCGAAACCCTGCCTTATCTGCTCTGGCGGCTGGACAAGCGTGCGCATGCCTTCAGCGAGGGCGACACCCTCAAGCCGAGCGAGATCATGGGTAGGAACGTGACGGTCACCACGTCGGGAATGTTCTCGGACGAGCCGTTCGCGTGCGCGCTCCAGGCGATGGGGGAGGACGCGGTCATGTTCTCCGTCGACCATCCGTTCGAAAGCATGTCGGAGGCCGGTAACTGGTTCGACAAGGCGCCAATGACGGAGCCGGCGCGCGAGAAGGTGGCCTGGCGCAACGCCACCCGCATCCTCCGGCTATAACGGCCTGCCTCCGCCGCCGTCAGGTTCCCCGCAGATCGGGAGCGAAAAGATCCTCCACGGTGAACCACCGCCGCATCACGCCTTGCCCCCGCCTTATGCGGCAGCGAGTTGCCGCGGGCCTGCATCGGAGTTCGTGGACCCAGTCCAAATCGGCGCCGCGTGCTCGGAGCACGTCGTCGCAGCCTGGTTGTCTCGATCCCATCTCGCCGACCGCTGTGCCATGCCTTCCGCTCGCCCATACGCCCTCGCGGCGCCGGCGCGCTTACGCGGCCGCAGCCCTATAAACCCCATCCTTGACCAGCAAGGCCCAGACGATGCCGGGCTGCCTTGTTGGACAGGGCCACGAGCGAGGACGGTGTGCACTACAAGACTCGGCATGGAGGCACCGTGACCATTCCCCGTTACGGTGGCTCTGGCAAACCTTTGGTATCGGGGGATCAGGATAGTTCTCCTTGATCCCGCTGGAACCAGGAAAGGAGGGAACAGGCCTTGGACATGGACGACGACGACGATGACGACGGCCCGCCCCGGCTGCCCGGGGGCAAGTTCTACATGACGCCCGCCGGCCACGCGCGCCTGCAGGCCGAGATGGCGGCCCAGCGGACCGAACGGCACCGTGTCGTCGAGATCGTATCCTGGGCCGCAAGCAACGGCGACCGGAGCGAGAACGCCGACTACAAGGAAGGCAAGCGCCGCCTGCGCGAGATCGACCGCCGCCTGCGCTTCCTCGACCGCCGCCTGGCCCATGCCGCCGTCGTGGACCCCGCCGCGCAAACCCGGCGGACCCAGGTGTTCTTCGGCGCCACCGTCACCTACCTGACCGCGCGCGACGAGGAGGTCACGGTCTCCGTCGTCGGCGTGGACGAGGCGGACATGGCGGCGGGCAAGATCAGCATCGGCTCGCCCGTGGCGCTCGCGCTGCTGGGCGCACGGGTGGGCGATGAGGTCCGGGTACGAACGCCGCGCGGACCGGAGCTGATCGAGGTCACGGCCATACTCTACCCGGAACCGCCGTCCAGCCGCGCCCCCCCACCCTAGTGCGGCCAGCAAGGGGTGGCCGGTCCGGCGGACCAGCCCCCACGCGCACCAGGCCTTCGCCGCAGGGCAGTGGCCGCGCTGGCAAACCGGCCCAGCATGGTCCATATCCGGCACGGCCCATATCGAACATATAAGGAACAGCCTAAAGCCGCCGATGTCAGATCAGCTCGTCATCACCGAGAAGACCAGCCAGGCCCGCGACGTCCGTGCCGCCGTGGGCAGCCGCTACGGCCAGATCCTGCCGGCGGAGGGCCACCTGTTCGACCTGGTCGAGCCCGAGGACGCCGTTCCCGCCTGGAAGCGTTGGTCGGCCGTGCTGCTGCGCCCCGAAGGGCTGTATGCCACCAAGCCCGCCCTGGGCGGCAACAAGTCCGCCAAGCTGCGCGCCATCCGCGACGCCCTGCGCGGGGCGAGGCAGGTTTGGCTCGCCACCGACTGCGACCGCGAGGGCCAACTGATCGGCCAGGAGATCCTGGAGCACCTGGGCTTCCGCGGCGACGTGCGCCGGGTGGTGTTCACCGCCCAGGACCCGCAGACCATCCGCGACGCCTTCGCCCGCGCCAAGCCCAATGCCGAATACGCCCGGCTTTACGCCGCCGCCGTGGCCCGCCGCCAGGCCGACCAGATCTACAACCTGTCGCTGACCCGCACCGCCACGGTCACCCTGGCCCGGGGCGCGCGCATGGTGATTGGGGTCGGCCGGGTGAAGACGCCCACCCTGGCCATCGTCTGCAAGCGCGAGCTTGAGATACGCAACTTCGTCCCGCAGGCCTACTTCGAGGTGGTCGCGACCGCGCAGGTGGCGGCGGGCGAGTTCCGGATGCGCCATGCCCCCAAGCAGCGCCTGCTCAAGCGTGAGGACGCCGAAGCCGTTGCCGCCGCCGCGCAGGGCTTTACCGGCCCGCTCGCGGTGGAGGTGGAGGACAAGCGCCAGGGGCCGCCGCGCCTGCACGACCTGCCATCCCTACAGAAGCTGTGCGGCTCGCGGTTCGGCTGGTCCGCGGCCAAGACGCTCGAGGTGGCGCAGGAGCTATATGACGGCGCCGGCAAGAAGGTGATCACCTATCCCCGCGCCGAAACCCGCTACTTGCCCGAAAGCCTCATCCCCGACGTGCCCCGGGTCGTGGCCGGCCTGCGCGTGGGCCGGGCGTTCGGCGCCATCCCGGTGCCCGAGCCGCCGCTGATCCGCCGGGGCGCGAGCGGCGCCTTCCACGACAAGGGCCTGGACGGGGCGAGCCACCACGCCGTCATCCCCAACGTCAACACGGTGGACGCCCTCGCCGAGATTTGGCCGCGCCTGTCGGCCGAGGAGCGCCGGCTGTTCGACGTGATCGCACGGTCATACCTGGCGGCGATGATGCCGGACTTCCGCTACCGCCAGACCACGGCCGTGCTGGACGTGGCGGGCCACCTGTTCCGCGCCGTCGGGCGCCAGCCGGTCGAGCTTGGCTGGCGGGCGGCGTTCCCGGACTGGCAGCCCGCCGAGGAGAAGGGCGAGGACGCCCAGCTCCTGCCGGGCCTGCGCGATGGCGAGCCAGCGCTGCTGCGGGATGCGGTGGTGGAGGACAAGGAAACCCGGCCGCCGCCGCGCTACAACGAAGGCACGCTGATCGACGCGATGCAGAACGCCTGGCGCTTCATCGAGGACGCGGCACTACGCGACCGTCTGCGTGAGGCCAAGGGCATTGGCACGCCGGCGACCCGGGCCGAGGTCATACGCGGCCTGAAGGCGCAGGAGTTCCTGGTCGCCGACGGCAAGCACATCGTGCCGACCGAACGCGGGCTGGCGCTGTTCGGCATCCTGGAGCGCGCCGACCCGGCCCTGGTCGATCCCGGCGTGACCGCGCAGCTCGAATGCCTGCTGGACGAGGTGCTGGTCGGCCGGCAGGAGATGATGGGCGCGATTGACGCCGTATGCGCGCAGGCCCAGCGCATCATCGGCCGGCTGACCGAGAGGGCAGGGGACAGCACCAGCCCGGGGCCGCTCCTGGGCACGGTAGGCGGCGCCAGCGGCCACGGCGGCGCGCCCACTCCGGCGATGCGGCGCTACGTGGACAGCCTCGCCCGGCAGAAGGGCGTCCATCCGCCATCCGGCTATACCAAGTCGGGCGCGGCTTGCCGGGCCTTCCTCGACCAGCACGCACCCAAGGCCGGCAGCACAGGCACCGAGATGCCGGATGGGCGCCCTCAACCGGCGGCGACGGCGCAAGCGGCTGCCGATGGGCGTCGGGCGCCGGCGCGGCGCATGGATGTTGCCGATGCGGGAGACGCCGTGGCTGCCTCGACCGGACGCAAGGCGCATGGAGGCAAGCCGCAAAGGCGGGCACCACGGAAGACAACGGACGGGACTGCCAAGCCGGGCACCAAGCCGCGGGCAGCCGTGAAGCGGACACAGGCCGCTGGCGCATCCTCGGCGCAGGCGCCGGCGCCGGCCAAGCAGGCAGCCAGCCCTGGCGAAACACCCCTGCGCATCCCGTTCGGCAACAAGGATACTGCGCAGCAGTTGGGCGCACGCTACCGCACCGGGGGCTGGTATGCACCGCCTGGGACCGACCTGCAGCCTTTTCAGGAACGTGGGTGGCTTCAATAAGCTTCAGCCCCGGTAAGCGCCCGCCGTGACGACTCCTGAAACGAGTATCTGCGGGATGACATTGCGGCGTCTGGCCTGGGATTGCTCCGGGACGGTCCACCCCCGTGGCCGGCAGTATGCCGCCTCCACCATCCGCCACCATGCGGGCCTCGACCTCCCCAGGACTTGACTCCCCCGGCCCGCCTTGACGCATCGAACGGCCCTTGCGGCGCTGGCCGTCACCGCGGCCGAGGTGCAGGTTCGCTCCATGCACTCGATCTTCCTTCTATTCGTGGCCGGCTTGCTGGCCGGCGCGTTGAACGCGGCTGTCGGCGGCGGCTCCTTCGTCTCGATCCCGGCCATGGTGTTCGCCGGCCTGCCCTCGGTCGCGGCCAACGCATCCAGCACCGTCGCCTTGCTGCCGGGGACGCTGGCCAGCGCCTGGGCATGGCGGCACGACTTCAGGCCCATCGAGGGCGTCCGGCTCCGCACCCTGCTGTTCATCAGCCTGGGAGGCGGCCTGGTGGGCGCCATCCTGCTCCTGGTCACGCCGCAGCGGGCCTTCGACGACCTGCTTCCCTGGCTGCTGCTGCTCGGCACGCTGGCGTTCACCTTCGGCCGCCGGGCCGGCGACACCTTGCAAAGCAGGGTCCGCATCTGACCAGGCGTCATCCTCGGCGCGCAGGTCGTCCTGTCGGTTTATGCCGGCTATTTCGGCGGCGGCGTCGGGATCATGATGCTGGCGGTCTGGAGCCTGCTGGGCCAGGTGGACCTCAGGGCCATGAGTGCAGGGCGGACGATCCTCGTCAGTGCGGCGAACCTGGTCGCCGCGGCATGCTTTGCGGCATTCGGCCCGGTGCATTGGCGGGAAACGGCGGTCATGCTGATCGCTGCGGTCATCGGCGGCTATTTTGGCGCCGTGCTGGCGCGCCGCGTGCCGGGCACGGTGCTGCGCCGCTTCGTCATCGCGTTCGGCTTGGCCACGACGGCCGTTTTCTTCGGACGGCCATGGCTATGACAGGCCCGCTTCCGTCATTGGGGCGTCGTCGTGAGCAGCATGCCCGGCGGAAGCAGGGCATAGAAACGACAGCGTGCTGCAGGTGAGCACGGTCAATCCTAAAACAGCCATCGCGACCGGAGCGGCAGATGGTCTTGGCCACCGGAGTGCGCTCGAACTGGCCACAGGCAGGACATGCAGCCGTACTGCCTGCGCAACCATGTTCGCGGGGCGGCGGCACGGGCCTCGGTATCCGGACAGGCAAAGCTTTTCAGCCGAAATGCTGCATTAACGTTTCTGTAATACCAATCGACCGGAAATGCCGAATTGGCGGCATGGGCCTTTTCCTGACAGTTCTTGGCTTCCCAAAAATGGCGCAACTCTGGATAGGTTGAGCTTGGCAGGGTGAAGTGTCGCCTCATGGCCGAGAACCTGGACAAGCTGGGAAGAAGAATGCTGGACAGGCGACAACAGCGTTGCGTTCGGAGTATGCTTGTCGACAGCCTTGCTCTGGCTGTTGCCGCCGTTGGCATAGGGTTTGTTTCTGTCTTGGTCTGGTATCAGACGAGCCCCCCAGAGTTTAGGCGAAACCATGATGCGTCCTATGTCAGCAGGGATTGAGGGATCTCGGGTGCCGTGACGACTTGGAGCGACTCGCAGCTTGCCAATTTCGCCGCGGACCTCAACAGGCCCGGATTACCCCGGAACCAGTTCCGGCAGACCGAGGAGATCATCGCCCACCTGACTGGCGGCGGTTCCGTGCTGCTGACCGGAACCGATGGCGCCCCCGCCGTGTTGGCGGCCGCCGCGGAAGCGCTCGCGAAGCGGCGCACGCGCGTCCTGCAGGTTCGCCCGCCGCTCGACTTGCAGGGCTTCATGGGACAAGTCGGACAGCCTGGGAACGCATCAGGGGACGACGACGTCGAACGTGGCTTCAACGCCCTCACAATCCTAGACCCGAGCTGCGACCGGATCGTGCTCCTGGTGGAGGACGCCCACCTCCTGCCGCACCCGACCCTGTTCTACTTGCAGTTCGTGCTTCGTGCAGAACCACCGTTGCAACTGACCTTCGCTGGCGGTCCGGGGATTGCCGACGCACTTGCGCTTGAGGGGTTTACCGGGCTTCGCGGACATTTTTCTCTCCGCCTCACGATGTCCGCCCCGCCCCGGGAAACGGCAGGATCGGTCACGCAGGAAGGCCGGTATAGCCGGCTCAGGCGGGTCTTGGCCCAGGCTCTCGCACGGTCTGCCGCGTATGCCGGACTGTGGAACACCCGGGAGCGCCCGGCATCGGCAATAAAGGCCGTGCTGTCCTCCGGCGCCATGTCGAACGACATCGGGAACCCGATGGGCAAACCCCTTGAGGAGCGGCCGTTTTGATCGCCTGATCAGGGCGTCATCAATGTCGGGGCGGCCTGGAAGACGGCTGGCATCGCCGGTACATGATGGCGCTGCCAGCACGGTCGGCCGCCCCGCATGCGGCCCGCGATGCCGGGCGGAAGCCGAAGGCCATCGTCCCGCCAAACGCAACTCCCCGAAGCCCGACCTGCAAAATCCCGTCCGCCGCGGCGGTCCGCCGCTCCAGCGGTGAGGCAAGATGGAGGTAAATGGTAGCCTAATTATAACAATTCCTCACGAACCTGCGATTATGCTCCGGCCAACTTAGGACAGGTGGTCTATGAACAAACGACGCGCGCACGGACTGGCGATCACCCTCACGGCGCTGACATATGCGACGGCCGGGCAGGCCGCAGTGGTCAACCAGTGGGTGCAGTTCGCCCCCAACGACACCGTGCTGATCCGCGCCATCGAAGACACTCCGTCGAACGGCTGCCCGGCCGCGACGCTGGACGGCGCTCCGCTCACCCTGTCCCCCCGCGGCACCGTGACCACCCCGGCTCAGGCGCCGGCAATCTATTATCCCGTCCTGATGTGCGAAAGCGCGCCGTTGGCCGCGTTCAACCATACCTCGGCCAGTGTCGCCGGCGTCGCGCTCAAGATGCCGGTCACGAACCCGCGGCGCATCCTGGTGATCGGCGACACCGGCTGCCGTGTGACGGCCGCCACCAGCGGCACCCAGGCCTGCAACGACCCGGCGCAGTTCCCGCTGCAGTTCATCTCCAACTACGCCGCCACGTTCCAGCCCGACCTGATCGTCCACGTGGGCGACTTCTTCTACCGCGAGCAGCCGTGTCCCACCGGCTTCTCCGGCTGTGCCGGCAACCCCGCATTCGACAACTGGGATAGCTGGAATGCCGACTGGTTCGGCCCGGCGCGCAACCTGCTCGCTGCCGCCCCGCTCGCGATCTCCCGCGGCAACCATGAAAGCTGCAACCGCGGCGCCCACGGCTGGTTCCGGCTGCTGGACGTGCACGCCTACGATCAGAACGCGGTGGACTGCACCGGGCCTTACGCGCCGATGGCCGGCGCACCCGGCGCCAAGGGTCCGCTGACCGCCTACGACTACACCCCGCCCTACGTCGTGAACGCCGGGCAGGTGTCGCTGCTGATGTTCGACTCCAGCGACTCGAACACGACAGCGCCCGACACCACCACCCTCAGCGCCGACCCAGGCCCGACCAAGGGCCTGACGCTCCCGCAGATCTATGCCCAGCAGTTGCAGGCGGTCCTGCCGGCGCTGGCGAACACCAACGTGCTGTTCGTCACCCACAAGTCCAGCTACGACATCCGCTCAACGCCCGGTCCCAACGGTTCGCTGCTGGGCGGTGACGCCACGCAGCAGAGCGTGTTCGGCAGCCTGGCCGGCGGCGGCGTTCCCACGCCGATCAAGCTAATCGTGTCCGGCCATGACCACCAGTTCCAGGTCGTGAATTTCGCCGACACCAACTTTGCGCCGCAGTTGGTGGTCGGGAACTCCGGCACCCTGCTCGACAACAACAGCGGCACCCAGCCGCAAACCTTCACCCCGGATGCCCAGCCGGGGGATTTCGGAGCGGCCTATTCGCTCCCAGGCGTTGCACCGACGGCCACCACGATCATCCAGGCCGTGAACAACCGGTCGGAGTATGGCTTCACGGTGATGGACGCGGTCAGCGGCGGCTACGTGGCGAACGTCTACAACACCTCGTCCGGCAAGCTTGCGCGCTGCGTCATGCAGTTGAACCCCCGTACGATGTCCTGCGTCCAGTAATCACGGCGCTGCGGCCGGTCCCGAAAATCCTGGGATCGGCCGGAATTGCAGGTTAGTCTAGCTCCGGTGAACGCCCTGACCTCAATCCCGGCTGGCACTCCAGCCAAGGCCTCACCCGTCCCTGTTGCCTGGCAGGACGGCGGCCGCACGGCCCGGCTGATCCGCGCCATCGCCTCCCTGCACGCTGGAGCAGTCCTGGCGGTGTTGACGGTCGCTGCGACGATGCAAGGCGTCCCGGCGGTCGCCGGTGCGTGGCAGAGCGGGCTGATCGGCGTCCTCCTCGGATCGCTGCTGTTGCCGTTGGCGGGGCTGCTGGCGACGTTGCCGATCTGCCGGGCACGTGCACGGCTCGGCCAGGCGCCGGCGGACAATCCCGCGCCGCTCCTGGTGGGATGGGGCTGGCGCCGGCTCGATACCGGGCGGAACAACGGCGACCCGGCCCTGCACCTGGCGCGCCTTGCCCGGCGCCCCCAGGGAACCATCGTTCCCATCCTCGCCGCGGCTGCCGGGGCCGCGGCGCTGCTGCTGCCCTCCGCATCCGGCGTGCCGCAGGACGCGCTCCTGACCGGCGCCGTCCTGATTGCGCTGACCTTCCCGCTGCTGATTGCCGAACGGATTATGGCCGGCGTTCCAGACGCGCGCTTGCCGGAGGCGGCCAGCCTGCGGGCGCTGCTCCTGCTGCCGGTGGTGGTCATACCCGTGGCCGGGCTGCTGCACGCCGTGGCCGGGGCGGGCCTGGCTTGGGCCATGCCGGCCATGGCCGTCGTGAAAGCCTATCTCGCCCTGGTCGCCGCCGAGTTGGCCCTGCGTGCCCTGGCCAACTGGTTCCTGCCGCCGCCAGCGCCGACCGAGGCGCGCGCCGCCGTGGCCAGCCTGGCCGTGCTGCTGCTCCAGCCGGGCCGGGCTGCGGCGACCGGGCTGGCGGCGCCGCTGCGGACCCACCTGGGTCTGGACTTTTCCCGCAGTTGGGCATTGCGCTACGCCCGCGGCGCCGCCCTGCCGGTCGCGCTGCTGTTGGCCGGGGTCGCCTGGGGCTTGTCGGGCGTGTCGCTGATCGACTTGAACCAGCGCGGCATCTACGAGCGCCTGGGCGCACCGGTCGCGGTCTGGCAGCCCGGCGCGCACCTGGGCCTGCCCTGGCCGCTGGGCAGCGTGCGCGTGGTCGAGCTGGGCGTCGTCCACGCCGCCACCCTTGGCCTGCTGGAGGCCGCCGAGCCGCCCTCCCCGGCGGAAGCCCCGCCCCCGGCCTCCGCCAACCGCTTGTGGGAGGGCACCCATCCCGCCGAGGTGTCCTACATCATCGCCGCCATCGACACCTCCGGAGCGCAAAGCTTCCAAGGCGTCAGCGTGGACATGAGGGTGCTCTATCGGACCGGCATGGACGACGCCGCAGCCCTGCACGCCGCCTACGCCGTGACCGCCCAGAACTCCCTGGTCCAGGCGGAGGCCGGGCGGCTGCTGTCGCGCTTCTTCGCCCGGCAAACCCTGGACGCCGTGCTGGGCGGGGACCGCGAAGCCCTGTCGGCCACCCTGCGCGCGGCGCTACAGACGGAGTTGGACCGCCTGTCCAGCGGGATCGAAGTGGTGGCCATCGTCATCGAGGCCGTCCATCCGCCGGCGGCAGCGGCCGACGCCTTCCACAACGTGCAGGCCGCCGAGATCATCGCCACCTCGGCCATCTCCACCGAGCGCGGTCGCGCCCAGGCCGCCGCCGCCATGGCCCGGCAGTCCGCAACCGATGGGACCAATGCCGCCCGCAGCGCCGCAGCCGAAACGGTTGGGCAGGCCGAGGTGAGCCTACGCGCCTTCACCGCCGACCAGGAGGCCGCAGCAGTCGGCGGCCAGGCATTCCTGACCGAGCGCTACTTCGCCAACCTGTCCACCGCGCTGGCCCGGTCGCCCCTGGTGATCCTGGACCACCGGCTGGGCGGTGCGGGCGCCCCGGTCATTGACCTGCGACCACCCGGGACCGTGGCCCGGACCCCCGAGGACGATTGAGAAGGCGCCATGGACGGCCATCACCACCACCATCACCATCATCATCATGAGGACGACGAGCCGGACCCCAGCGTGTCCCCGGCGGTCCGTCGGCTTCGCCTGGGCCTGCGGTTCGCTTTGGCGGGGCTGCTCGTGGTGGCGGCCGGGCTCGCGTCGTCTTCGGTGATGGTCAGCGCCGGGCAGGCGTCCGTGGTCACACGGTTCGGCGACCTGTCGCGCGTGCTGACCGCCCCCGGCCTGGCCTGGAAGCTGCCGGCGCCGCTGGAAGCGGTCATCCCGGTAGACCTGCGCCTGCGCACGACCTCCACCGGCTTGCAGGACGTCGGCACCCGCGACGGGCTGCGCATCCTGGTGCAGGCCTACTTCGCCTGGCAGGTGCCGGACGACCCCGCACGCATCCGGCAGTTCCTGCGCTCCGTCCGCAACGACCCCGACGAGGCCGCACGCCAGCTTCGCAGCCTCGCCGCCTCCGCCCTGCAGGTGACGGCCAGCAGCTTCGAGCTGGCCGACCTGGTGGACACCGATCCGGCACGCCAGCGCCTGGCGGAGTTCGAGGCCCGGCTGCGTGCCCAGACCGAGGCGCAGGCGCTGGAAACCTACGGCATCCGCATCGTGCAGGTCGGGATCGAGCGGCTGAGCCTCCCGGACGCCACCCTGGCCGCCACGGTATCGCGTATGCGGGCCGAGCGCGAAACCGTCGCCGCGGCACGTACCGCCGAGGGCCTGCGTGCCGCCGCCGAAATCCGCTCGGACGCCACGCGCGACAGCCGGATCACCCTGGCCCGCGCCCGCACGGAGGCCGCGGACATCGAGGCCGCATCCCGCAAGCAGGCCGCCGCGCTGCAGGCTCTCGCCTACAAGGCGGACCCGGATCTGTATGCTCTGCTGCGCTCGATGGACACCTTGAGCAACGTCGTCGGGCCGAACACGCGGCTGGTCCTGCGCACGGATGCGGCGCCGTTCAACGTGCTGGTTCAGGGGCCTGCGGGCTGGCAGCCGCCCACGGACCGGACGGCAGCGGCCGGGACCGCGGCGCCTGGGACCGCAGCGCCCGGGACCGCCGCGCAGTGACGGCCACAAGCGACGATGCGGAGCTGAACGGCCCCGTCGTACAGTCGATCGGCATCGCCTTCCGGGTGCTTTACGTTGCCATTGCCCTGTTGGCTGTTGCTTGGGCCGCCTCCAACTGGCGGCAGGTCCCGCCGGGCAGCCAGGCGGTGGTAACGCGGTTCGGTGCGATCGTCGGGCAGCAGCCCGCCGGGCTGGCTGCGTCCTGGCCGCGCCCGGTCGGCGGTGTGGTGCTGGTGCCAGGCCCAGAGCGGCTGCTGACCGTGCGTACCCAAACAACCACGCAGCGCGGCGGGCTGGTGGACATCTTCACCCTCGCCAACGACGCCGGCATCCCCGAGGGCGCCAGCAGCTACCTGACGGGCGATGGCGGCGTGGTGCTGCTGGCGGCGACCATCGCCTACCAGGTTTCGGACGGCCCGGCCTACATGCTGGCGCAATCCCATGTCGAGGCGGCATTGCAGCGCATCTTCAGCGCCGCGGCGGTGGGCGTGACTGCCGGGCGCACGCTGGACGACGTGCTGGTCGCGCGTCCCGACGCCGCCGCCGGGAACCCCGCCCGCATCGCCGCCCTCGAAGCCCGGCGCCAGGCCATGCGCGGCGACCTGCTGGCCGGGATGAACCGTCGCCTGACCGAGTTGGCCGCCACCGGGGCATCCCTGGGCGTCACCGCAACCCGGATTGACTTGGATGTCGCCCTGCCGCCCGCGGCCAAGATCGCCTTCGACGGAGTGCTGGTCGCGGTGCAGCTTGCCGAACAGGGCATCGCTGGCGCCCGGACGGAAGCGACGCGCACCGCCCAGGCCGCCGACCGGGAGCGCGACCGCCTGCTGTCCGCCGCCCACGCCGCCGCGGCGGAACGGGTCGGCGACGCGCAGGCCAAGACCGCCCCGATCCTGGCGTTGCAGGCCGGGATCACGCCGGCAACCAGGTCGGCGGTGCTGGACCAGGTATATCGCGACGGCATCGGGACGCTGCTGCGCCGGGCTGGGCGCGTGACTGCGGTGGACGCTGCCGGCGGTGCCCGCGTCATCCTGCCCGCCAGCCCACCGTCGCCCACCCCCTGAGTACGAGCACCCCCTGAGCCCGACCACCCCCTGAGCACGAGCATCCCATGAGCGCGACAACCCTGGCGCCGCTGGCGCCCACCCGCCCACGCAACGCGTCGCTATTGGCGGCAGCCGAGCGCGGATTGCTGGCGTTGCGCCTGACCCTGGCGATGGTCGCAGCCGGCCTGCTGGCCCTGGCCGTCTTGTGGCAGTTTGCCTTCCCCGGGCAGCGCCTGTTGTCCGACCTGGTGGCGGGCGTCGCCGCGCTGCTGGTCGCGGTGCCGGTAATCGGCGCCGCCTGGGGCAGCCTGCGCCATCCCAGCCTGCACGGCGTCACCGACCGGCTGATCGCCGTGGCGCTGATCGCCGCCTGGGCCAGCGGCGACCTGATGACCGCCGCCGTGCTGCCGATCATCATGATCATCGGCCATGTGCTGGAGGAGCGCAGCCTCCTGGGATCGCGTGAGGCCATCGAGGCGCTGGGCCAGCTTGCCGAAACCCATGCCCGCCGGCTAGGCGCCGACGAGACCGTCACCGTCGTCCCCACCGCGGACCTGCGCGCCGGCGACCGGATCGAGGTCCTGGCCGGCGCCCGCGTGCCGGCGGACTGCGTCGTGCGCGCCGGCGAGGCCAGCCTGGACATGGCCTCCCTGACCGGCGAGAGCGTACCGGTCGAGGTCGGGCCGGGCGACGTGGTGCTGGCCGGCGGCATCAACACCAATGGCCGCCTGGTGTTGGAGGTGACGCGGCTCGGCCCGGACACCACGCTCGGCAAGATCATCGCCCTGATGCGTACGGCGGAGCGGGCAAAGCCGCCCGTAGCCCGGCTGCTGGAGCGTTACGCCGGGCACTACATGATCCTGGTGCTGCTGATCGCCGCCGGGACTTGGTTTGCTACCGAGAACACCCCGGCGACCCTGGCCGTGCTGGTCGCATCCTGCCCCTGCGCGCTGGTGCTGGCGGCCCCGGCTACCTCCATCGCCGCCATCGCCGTGGCGGCCCGGCACGGCATCCTCATCAAGGGCGCGGCCTTCCTGGAGCAGTTGGCGGAGGTGACGTCGGTCGTGTTCGATAAGACCGGCACCCTGACGACGGGGGAACTGACGCTGACGGGCTTCGAGGCCCCCCCCGGAGTGAACCCGGCAGCGGCCTTGCGCCTCGCGTCCGCCCTGGGCGCATCGAGCAGCCACCCCGTCAGCCGCGCCGCCGCCCGGGCGGTGCCGGCCGGGGAGCGTCCGGTGCTGGAAGGCATGCGGGAGGCCGGCGGTTTCGGCGTGACGGGAACAGTTGCGGGCCAGGCCGTAGCGCTGGGCCGGCCGGACCTGCTGGCCCGGCTTGGTGTGGCAGCACCTGCGGCGCCCGTGCATGACGGGCCGATTGCCGGGCTGGCGCTGGACGGGGCATTCCAGGGCTGGCTGCTGTTCGCCGACCGCCCCCGCCCGGAGTCCCGCGCCGCGGTCGCGGAGCTACGGTCCATGGGGCTGGAACGCCAGGTGCTGTTGACCGGCGACCGGGACGGGGTAGCGCAAAGCATCGGCGCCGAGCTGGGCATCGCCGACGTGGTAGCCGGCGCCCTGCCGGAACAGAAGATGGCGCGCGTGCTGGCGGAGGTCGCCGCCGGCTTCCGGCCCATGGTGGTCGGGGACGGGATCAACGACTCCCTGGCGCTGAAGGCCGGGGCGGTCGGCGTGGCGATGGGCGCTCAGGGCACCGACGTGGCGCTGGCCTCGGCCGACCTAGTGCTGATGACGAGCGACCTGCGCCGCCTGGGCACGGCGATCCGGCTGAGCCGCCGCTGCCGGCGCACCATCCACGTCAACGTCGCCGTCGGGCTGGGCTGGACGCTGCTGCTGGTGGGCCTGGCGGCGGCGGGCGTCCTCGGGGCAGAGGGCGCGATCCTCGCGGCCCTGCTGCACAACCTCAGCACCTTCGTGGGGCTGGGCAATGCCGGGCGGCTGCTGCTGTTCGACGAGACCGGAACCGCAGCCGGTTGACACGGAACCGTCGCAAACAGCCGCCTGCCTCCCTGCTATGTTCATTGGAACTTTACCCGTGAGGCTCTCCAATGCTCGTCCGCTCCCTGTTCCTAGGCGCAACCCTCGCCGTCGGCTTCCTCGCCCCCAATCCGGCGGCGGCCGAGGTTCTGACGTCGAGCCTTACCGCCTGGCAGGCCGCGGCCGGCCCGGGAAGCGTCGTGACGATCGCGAACACCGGCCTGTTCAACCCCTTGGCGCTGGTCCTGCCGACGACGAGCAGCATACCTCTTGCGAACGGCAGCGTGGTTGGGCTGTCCACCCCCGCCCAGGTAACCCAGCCGGACAACGGTTTTCCCTACCTGCTGGCGGGCGGCGGCACGCCTGACCTGTTCATTCCAGTCAACGCGAGCGGCACCCAGGTCACGACGGAAACCCTGACGCCGGGCGGCCTGATTGCCTTCGGGTTCAGCGTCGTGCCGTTCTCCTCCAGCTTGGGCGGGCCGTTCACCATCACGGTGCAGACGTCGGACGGGCAAAGCCTCAGCGCCACCTTGCCCGGCGGCAACTTCAACACCGGCACGACCACGCCGGCGTTCTTTGGCTACTATGGCGGACCCGTGTCGTCGCTGACCCTGACCACGACCGATAGCAACGGGTTCGCCTTCGGCAGCTTCACCGAGGTCGTGGCCACGGTTCCGGAACCTGCCTCGCTGCTGCTGCTGGCCGGGATGACGGGCCTGCTGGGCGTTGCGCGCCGGCGCGCCTGACGCCGTGATTGGCGGAGGCCGCCTGCGCCGGTTGTTGCCGGTTTGCGCCGCAATGGGGCTGTTCGCGCTTGCCGGCGCCGGGCGCCCCGCTGCCGCCGCGGACTCCTGCTCGTCCACCGAAGCGGCGAGTGGCGTTCCTTCATCACCGGCGTCCCGTATTCCGCACCTGACCGGGATCGTCATAGCAAACGGCCGGCGCCAGGCCTTGTTTAGAACGCCGGACGAGCGGTCCATTGCGGTCGTTCCCGAAGGTGCAGCAATTGATGGCTTCGATGTCGTGGCCATCTCTGCCGACCGGGTGGAGCTTCGTTGCCGCTCGGAGACTTATTACGTCAGCCCCGTGCCGGACCCAAGCTACCGGGCTGCGATGACTGCACTGCAGCCGCGCTCCCCCATGCTTGTTCCCGCGCGACAGGCTCAGGCGGACAACGACAAGTAGGCTGGCCCGCGCGGCGGCCTATAGGCGACCCCCACCCATGCCGCTCATTGGCTGCTCCAGCCCGAACATCCCGACGGTGCCGAAGGCGCCGGGGTCGAACGACGCGTCGGCCCCAGCCACGGCTGCCTGTGCTGCGCCGTCCCCAGCAGGTTGCACCGGGTCAACGCCGCAATCACCGGTGGTTAAGTGGACCCCATGGCAACAGCGTGCCGCATCAGGAGTACAGGGCCAACTCAGTCACCCGCGACCGGCTCAAGCCCCTTCTCCCGCATGAGCGCGGTCGCCGCACGCAGCGCCGCAACCACATCGGCGGCGCCTGGGGTTGCCCCGGTGAACAGGGCGGCGGTGAACACGCTCACCCCCTCGATCTCCGCCGGCAGGCGCCCCAGGATGTCGAGGCCTGGCACCGCCATCAGCTCGCTCATCTGTTGGACGGCCAGGTCGGCCTCGCCGTTCATGACGCGCTCGCCGGTCAGGCCGCCCGGGATCACCGTCGCCTTGCGGTTCACCTCGTCGGCGATGCCAAGCCGGATCAGCAGACCCGTCATGAACACGCCGCTCGCTCCGGTGCGCGACAACGCCACCGAGCGCGCCCCGCGCAACGCCGCCGCCACTGCCGCCGCGGTGGAGATGTCGGGCCGCACTGCACCCTGCCGCACGGCGAGGCCGACATGGGAGCGCGCCAGGGCGACGCGGCTCGCGCCGTCCAGCACCCCGGACGCGGACAAATCGTCCACCGCGGCATCCGTCAGGATCGCGATGTCGCCCCGCATACCCGAGGCGATGCGCTCCAGCAGCACGTTGGTCGGCGCGAGCTCCACCTCGACCGGGGGCAGCCCGGCAGGCAGTTGGGGCAGCAGCGCATCCAGAACCCCGGACAGGGCAAGCGTGGACAGCAGGCGGATCGGCGCCATGGGTCAGCCTTTTCCCAGTACGGCGTGCGAAGGCGCCAGCTCAAGCGTGATGTGACCGACGCGGCATCCCGGCGTGAGAAAGAATTCTGTCATGACCCCTGCCATGCCAAGCCGAACCGGTTCCATCAACCCTCCGTCCCTATCCCTAACGATCCACGCAACGTGCGCACCAGCCCGAAACCGGCCGAGTCCACCTTCCAACAGATGATCCCAAGCTGGCCTCCACGGCAGCCGGCTTGTCTCGTTCTCACGTCCAGCGCTGCAACGCATCGTGCAGGCTGGACTGCGTCCAATCGCGCCGTTCCGTCATAAGGTGGACTGCCGCCGCCATCTGACGGTCGCGGCTCCAACCGGCGACCGCGTCCACCTGGCCATCCCTGACATAGAAAACCGTGAACTCCGGCTTATTCAGGTCGCCGTCAACCACGGTCTCGTCCCAGGCCTCGGCATGGCCGACGTAGTCCAGCCGCTTCTTGTAATGGATGGTCCAGAAGTAGGGCACGGCGTCGTAGGCGGTCTCGCGTCCGAGCATATTGAGGGCGGCCACGCGCCCGTGCTGCTCGGCAACGCGCCAGTGCTCCACCCGGACCGGCTGGCCGTCTCCGCGCAGCGGGAACGCCGCGATGTCGCCCGCCGCGAACAACCCGTCCCCGGCGCGGAGCTGGGCATCAACGACCATCCCGCCGTCCTTCCGGCGCTGCACTCCCTGCACACCGTCCGTCGCGGGCCGGACGCCAAGGCCTGCAACGACAAGGTCGGCTTCCAACCGGGTTCCGTCGCCCAGCACGACCTCGCGGACCCGCCCGTTGCCGTCGAGGGCGACCACCTCCTGCCCAAGCCGGAACGAGACGCCCTGGCTCTCGTGCACGCGGCGGAACGCGTTGCCGATCTCCGCGCCGAGCTGGCGCTCGAACGGAGCAGGCTGCGGCGCCGCAACGGTAACTTCCAAGCCGCGCTCCCGCAGGCTGCCCGCCGCCTCCAGGGCGATGAAGCCGGCACCGATCACCACGGCCCGGCGTGCCCCCTCCGCCGCCGCGACGATCGCCTCCGCATCGGCCGCCGTCCGCAGCAGGAACACGTTCGCAAGCCCGGCGCCAGGCACTTCGAGCGGCTTCGGCATCCCGCCCGTCGCGATCAACGCCGCATCGTAGGCGAGCGTCGAACCATCGGCGAAGGCGACGGTGTGCGACCCGGCGTCCACGCCTGCCACTTCCTGCGCCACACGCTCGATCCCATGGCGGGCATAGAACGCGGCGTCCTGCAGCGGGGTCTTCTCACCGCCCTTGGTCCCGGACAGCGCATACTTGCTGAGCACTGTCCGGTCATACGGCAGCCGGTCCTCACGGCTGATCATAACGACGCGGCCAACAAACCCCTCTTCGCGCAACGTCTGCGCAGCCACGGCCCCGGCCGCCCCGGCGCCGACGATCACGAAGCAGCGCCCGTCCGCACGACCGATGGCCGGCGCCGGCTCAACCCGGTCCGGCTCCTCGCCGACCGTCACCAGCACCTGCCCGTCTGCGATCCGCACCGGGAAGGCTGGAAGGTCGTCAACGGCAGGCGGCTCCACCTGCTCTCCGGTCGTGACCCGGAACGCGGCCTTGTGCCAGGGGCAGACCACGACGCCCCCATGCAGTACGCCCTCTGCAAGTGGGGCACCGGCATGCGGGCAGGTCGCGCCGACAGCATGGCAGGCGCCATCCACCCGCGTGAGCAGGACCTTGCGGCCGCCCAGCTCAACATCGCGCATGGCGCCTTCGGGCAGATCGTCACTGCTGCAAGCCCGGTGTTCCACGTCCGCCATAACCACCCCCTCGTAGCCGTAATGCTAAAAACAGCCGGCGCGGGACGCGGTTCCAGGCCCGCTAAACCAGCCCTATCTCGACAGACAGGCGCACCACGTCGGCGGTCCGGCTCACACCGAGCTTGGCCTTGATCCCGCCGCAGGTGTTGGCGACGGTCTTGTAGCTTACCCCGAGCGCCTCCGCGACCTGCGCCAGTCCTTGGCTGCTGCCAAGCAGGCGAAGGATCTCCAGGTCCCGGCTGGTCAACCGTTCCGCGGGGTTGCCGGTGGTCGCGGCCTGCAACGCCAATTCCTGTGCGATCTCGCCCTCGATGCAGCGTCCGCCGTCGGCCACGCGCCGAATCGCCTCCAGCAGCTCGTCCGGCGAGGCGTTCTTGCTCAGGTAGCTTACGCGCCGGCCTGCATGACCCGGGCAGCATCACGCATTTAGCCGGCGATGCTGCCACTGCGCCGGACCCGTTTGCCTGTCGGACTTCGGGTAGCCGCGGCATCACCTATGCCTGGCTGCAGGCTGACGGCCGATCGTGCTGCGCCGGAACCGCGAATGACGCTCCGGACAGTGCGCCTCGACTTGGAAACCGCTTCGGTGGAGGGAAGGCGCCTGATCCCCACCATTCCGCCGGGCATCGCGTGCTGGGCATTCCACGTTCAGCCGCGCTATGCTGCCCGGGAACGGCCCCCGAACCAACAACGGGCCAGCCCGGGAGAGAAACATGGCAAGATTCCCAGCCGCCGCGGTGGCCCTATGTGGAGTACTCATTCCAGTGATGGTCGCCGCCGCAGTCGGGGAAAAACGCTTCAAGCAGCTCACCGTCGAGGAGCTGACGCCGCCGCAGCACGAGGTCGCCGACGAGGTGCTCAAGGTGTCCAGCCTCGGCTTGCAAGGCCCCTACAACGTCATGCTCCGCAGCCCGGTGATGGCCAAGCGCATGGTGTCGCTGCTGGACTACCTGCGCTTCAACACCTCGGTTCCCCGGCGCTTGAACGAGTTCGCCATCCTGATCCAGTCGCGGCTGTGGACGTCGCAGGTCGAGTGGAAGGCGCACTACCCGCTGGCGATCAAGGCCGGGCTGTCCGAGGCGGTGGCGGCGGACCTGCTGGCCGGCCGGCGCCCGGCGAACATGCAGCCGGACGAGGCCGCGGTGTATGATGTGTGCGTGGAGCTTTCCACCACCCATGCCCTGTCGGACGCGACCTTCGCCAAGGCAAAGGCGGTCATGACCGATCAGCAGCTCGTGGACCTGGTGACGGTTTCGGGCACCTATGTCACGGTCGCGATGATGCTTGCCACCGGCAAGGAAGCCACGCCGGACGGCTCGACGCCGGTGCCGGAGCTGCAAGGGGCGCCGCTGTCGCAGTAGCCGCCTTCCCCGAACCGATTGCAGTCGGGTCCGGACGCGCGGCGACCAGATCCGAACCCGCGAGTCTCTGCTCGCAAACAAAAAAGCGAGATCGGCTTGCGTCAGGTTTGGACGCAAGCCGATCTAACTGGACATGCAGCGCCCGGCCGCGCCGCGCGGGCAAGACGGTTCGGAAAACGGCCGGCTCCCCCCCCCGCCGCAGGGGAACGATGAGCCTGACAAGGCTGCGCTGGGGTGGACTGCCTTGCCCGGCGGCCGGCTGGCTGATGAACTCGGCCCAAACCGCATCCGGCTGCCACAAGCGCGCCATGTCCGCCCGCGCCGCCGCCTCGTCCATGCCCAGCACGTCGCGGCGGTAACGGTAGAAGAACGCCGAAACGCGCCAGTTCATGATGCAGTGGACGTGCACGGGGTCATCCCCTGTCGCCTCCAACGCGTCGCGGAACCTGGCGAAATCCGCCTCGGTCGGGTGGTCGAACGCCACCGGGATATGGGTGTAGGCCATGCCGAGGGCGCGGACGCTCCCGGCCTCGTCCGGCAGCGCGCGCCCGTGCGTATGCAGTGCCAGGTTGATCACGTGGCGCACCCCCAGGTCGCGCAGGGCAGGCAACTCCTCCTCCGTCGGCTGGCCCGACGTGGTGATGCGGCTGTCCAGCCGGAGCCAGTTGTGGATGCCAGGGTCGGTCATCATCTCAGCGTAATGGGCCAACGCGGGTTGGGGAAGGCTCCCTTCTCCCTCTCCCTCCGGGAGGAGGGCCGGGGTGAGGGAAGCCTCATGCACGAACGCCATCCTATAAGGGCCGCTCTACAGGGTTCAACCGCCGGCGCCTCGGCAACGGCAATCCAAGGAGTTCGGGGCCATTACCACCCGGTACAACGGAATCATCCGCAACGTCCATGGCGCGACCAAGATTGCCGCCGCAATCATCTCCTCCGATTGACGACAAGCCCCGGCATATCTTCACGAGGGATCTGCTATTCTTTCCACCCAAAACTGATACATGCCAGTGAAAGTCGCTGGATTCTCGGCCTCGAACTGATCCCAATATTCCAGATTCGTTTCCCGGGTATCCATCGGAAAACGGCTTCGGTACTGCTGTCTCGTCTTATCCGAAACATCAAAGCCGATCAAACGAAGTTGCAGATGATCGAGGGCCAGTCCAATTTCTGGAAGGCTGGTCAGGTGTTCCTGCACGTGGAACAGCAGGTCGCGACATGAACTCAGCGTGTAAAAGTCCGGGCTGAGAGTAACCCCACTGGCGACGTCGTCTGCAGAAAGGGACTTCAACGCATCCCGCGCCGCTTTTATGCCCTCGGCATCAGCACGCAACCGCGCGCGCTCAATGAGCGCGCGAGCCGCAACGACGTGCTGCCTGCCTCGCCTGCTATACAGGCCCACACGCATCAATCCATTCGGCTTCAATAGGCCAGCCAGCACGGCCCAGCCGTCCCGTGGATTTCGGAGATGGTGCATCACCCCGCTCGCCTCGATAATATCAAACCGCTCAGACCAACTGGAAAGACTGAGAATGTCAGCTTGCCTGTAAGCGATCCTGTCCAAGCCCAGTTCATGTGACTTCCGCAACGCATAGGCCAAGCTTGCACTGCTGAGGTCCAAGGCGGTCACGGATGCATCTGGAAACCTCCGTGCAGTGGTGATCGAGTGTTGCCCGGTACCACAGCCGGCAATGAGGACCGCCGTAGTGCCGCCTGCAGGAAACACCACGCGGCCGCCGGGAAATGCGCGTTGCAAGAAAGCTGCTGGCGTCGTTGCCTCGACATGGTCGGGCACGATCCAACGGGGATACGGATTCTCCTCGTACTGCTCCTGCACGGCAAGCGAGGTCGCATCGGAGATGCTGCCAATACGGACGATCTCCTGCCGATACCGCCGTTCTTCGATCACCTCCGATATCTCTCGATGCATGAGCTGGCGCAGGCAGTCCGGCATTTCCAGGGTTCGCAGGCGTTCACTCCCTGGTATCCCGTGGAGCGGAAGATACATGGCGAGCACTGCTATCTTGCCGAAGTCATCCATCCATTCTCCGGCTGGATGCTCAACCTCCGCCTTGATGTTGGTGACGGTTGCAGCTTCGTTGGCGGTGGCGGGCCAGATATACTCGTTGATGAAGCACTGTGAGGCCACGGAGCAAGTCAGTGCCAGGCTGCCCCCGCCCGACAGGGTCAACTGCGACCTCATCGCGATCAACCTGTCTTCCAGCTCCTTATCGGTAATGGGAGCTGAAACGAGATGGGCGTGCAGCAGCCGGTTATCGCTTAAACGGCTCAGCGACGCGGTTTCGAGGTCCCGACGCAGGAGAGGCGCCGCAGCCCGGGCGACCTCGAACGGCCTGGCCCACCCTTCGCTGAACGCACGGATCAACGCATCCCGCAACCCTTCAGGCTCGGTCGAAGCATCGCCAGCGCAGCGCACAAGCAGCCGCCTGAGCCGTGGGGACTGTGATTGCTGACTGCCCCTGATTGCTGCCCGCAAAGCATCATCGGCCAGGTTGCGCGCCAGCAGCACCCGGACAAGGTTGGCATGCGCTTCGGCAAAGTCAGGTGCGGCCGAGATTGAGCGCCGATACCTGGACACCGCACCAGTCAAGTCACCCATACGGGCCGCTGCGTTGCCAAGGTTGTAGCAAGCGAGGGCCAGGTTCGTCTTCAACTCGGGCAGATCATGGTCGATCTTCAATATCTGCTCATACAAGCCTACGGCTTCGGACAGATGACCCCTGCTGTGATGGTCCAACGCCGCTGCCACCAGCGCCGAAAATCCAGGATCTTGTCGCTTCGTACTGGCATCTCGACCGAGGCGTCGCCGTTCCTGCCTATTCACCACCAAAGCATAGCGGTCTTGCCCCTGCGAGGGAACCGTCCCCACTGTTTCGGGTGGCGTTGCCGGTCCCACGGAAACAGTTGGTGGCGTCGTGTCCGGCTCGCGGCACCAAGCGATGACCGGCGCTGGCCGGCGAGGCGGAAAAGCTGCCGCGCCACCTCGCCATGCCGGCCAGCTCCGATACGATTTTGCGCCTTCCGCAGCACACCGCTGCCTATGCCTGAGCCGCCGCGCGCTGTGGGCGTGAACGATCAGACGCTGCGTAAGAGGCGCACAGACAACACGATCGTCGTGGACCCAAGGCGTCGGTGCGCGGCCGGCCTCATGCCCGGCCGCGCACCAGCACGCCAGCCGCGAACTGGCTATCAGGCGTGCAGCATGCCCTTGCTCTTGGCGACGTGCGTGGCGATGACGTCCATCAGCGGCGGGGACAGGCAGTCATACGGCTCCAGCCCCATCCCGCGCAGGCTGCCGCGCACCGCATCCATGCCGCTCGGCGGCGCCCCGCTCTCGATGATGGAGGACACGAAGGCCGCGAAGCCCGGCGCCGCCCAGCCCTTGTCCGACGACAGCTCGGTATGCACGAAGTCCAAGCCGTAGAACGGGTGGTCCTTGTTCTCGATCCGGCCATACATGTGGACGCCGCAGCCGGTGCAGGCCATGCGCTGGATCGTCGCGCTCTCGTCCACGCACTTCAGCTTCTCGGGATGGGCGATGACCTCCAGCTTGTCCCGTGGCACGACGGCGACGACGGAGAACGTGGCGCCCTCCGGCTTCCAGCACTTCGTGCAGCCGCAGGCATGGTTGAACGCGGTCTGCGCGGAGATGCGGACCTCGACGGGGTCGGTTGCGCAATGGCAGCGCAGGGTGCCGCCGGAGAAGGCCGGGTCAGCCGGGGCGATGCCGCTGTCCAGGGCGGGGTGCAGGTGCATTTGCGTTGGGTTGACGTCGGCCATGTATGTCCTCCTCCAACGGGACTGCTGAGCGGCGGGTCCCTTGTTGCAGCGCCATCGCGGCGCTGGGGGGGAGGCTACACGGGTTGGCCCGCCGCGCAACGGGTTTCCGGGCGCACCTGCTTATGTGCCGAGCCACCGCAAGCCGCCGGGCAGTTCGCCCACGGCATAATCCACTTGCAGCACCCGGCGGCGCCGGGGCGCAGCGGCGGCGTCTGAGGCATGCAAAACCAGCGTCGCATACAGCCACACGTCCCCGGCCGCAGCCAGGCAGGCGACGGCGCCGCATCATGCGACGGTGCCTGGCACCTCGGCCTGCGTCACTCGGCCAAACCGATGGGACCCCGGCGCCACCAGCAGCGGCGCATTGTCCGCCGGGACGGGATCCAGGTGGACCCGCAAGGTCGCCATCCCGGCCAGCACCGCGGCGGGCGGCGCCACGTGCAGCATTCCATCCTTCACCGTCCAGGGGCCAAAGCCCGGGACGTCCACCCGCTCCCGCACCGCAACCGTACGGTCCTGATGCCACGCCAGCGCCCAGTTGGCGGCGGCAGTCTTGTCGAACAGGATGGCTCGCACAGGCCGGCAATCTGGCCCCAGGACGGAGGCCGCCACTGCGCCGATCGCGCCGCTGGCCGCCAGCATGGGGTGCAATGCCGCGACTCCGTGCAGCCGGAGGCCGGCGCGACCCTGCGGCAGGCCGGCAACCGCGGCCTCGATCTCCTGCAGGGCATCCGGACCGATAGTCCCGGGCCAATGTTGCGCACCGTCAGGTGCAAAACCGAGGTCTGGCATGACAGCGACTCCGCGCCGGGGGTGGCCGGGCGCATTGCCCGGGTGCAGCCTCATCATTGCAGGGATCAGCCGCTGAAGGCAGGCCGGTCCTGGAATTTGGGAGGGAACATGGGCAAGCGAGGCTCCATTGCGGTGCTGCTGGTGTGCGAGGTCGGGGCGATGGCGGTGTGGTTCGCATCCGCCGTGGTGGCCGCGCTGATCCGCAGGGATGCCGGCGATGCGTCCGGCGCGGCCTGGCTGACCGCCGCCGACCGCGCGCAGTTCTCTGCAGGGATCGCCGAGCCGGCGGACCCGGCCTCGATCGGCACCTTGCTGACGCCGCAGACCTGCCTGCGCTTCGCGCTGACCTTGGTGAGCATCGGGCTGGTGCCGGTCGTGGTGGGCTGGGCCGGATGGACCGGCGCCTTCACCATGCTCGCCGCCGGGCCGCTGCTGGGCGCTGCCGCCATGCTGCTGCTGCGGGCCGACCCTGCATCGGCGCGGCTGGCAGGAGGATGCGGTTAAGGGCTACTGCTGCCGCCTCAGAACGGGGGGGCCACCATGCAGCTCTACGGCATGTCCACGTCCGGCAACTGCTGGAAAGCCGTCCAAATCCTGCGACTGACCGGCCACGCCTACGACTTGCACGAAACCGACAGCAACAGCGGCGCCACCCGCACGCCGGCCTTCCTCGCCGTCAACCCTGCCGGCAAGGTGCCCGCCCTGGTGCTGGACGACGGGGAGGTGCTGACCGAAAGCAACGCCATCCTGCTGCACGTCGCCGAGGGCACGTCCTGGCTGCCGGCGCCGGGCATGACGCGCAGCCGGGTCCACGAATGGCTGTTCTTCGAGCAGTACAGCCACGAACCCTACATCGCCGTCGCCCGCAACATACGCGCCTGGCGGCGTGAAGCGCACCTGAACGCCGCCCGCCTGGCCGACTGCGACACCCGAGGCGCCGCGGCGCTCGACCTGATGGAGCGCCGCCTATCGGCTCATCCATGGCTGGCCGGGGACGGCCCGACCGTCGCCGACCTGGCGCTGTTCGCCTACACCCACCGCGCGGATGAGGGTGGGTTCGACCTGGCCCGCTGGCCCGGCGTGCAGGCATGGGTGGGGCGCGTGACCGATCTGCCGGGGATCACGACGCTGCCGCGCGCGGACGCATAATGCCAACCGCCGTCCAGTCTGACCCCTGCGCCATCGCGCCCTCACCGCGGC
Source organism: uncultured Acetobacteraceae bacterium (assembly GCA_964242325.1). GTDB lineage: Bacteria > Pseudomonadota > Alphaproteobacteria > Acetobacterales > Acetobacteraceae > DASWOJ01. Next base: position 5,646 of record CAXTCI010000027.1, on the reverse strand, counting down.
GGGCGAAGCGACCCGACTCCCCGCCGATCAGGTTGCCAGCAGCCGCTCCGCCGCCTGCCTGACACGCAGCGCGACCGCCTCGGACCCGATGGCGGAGGCCGTCGCCGTCATCGGCACCTCCAGCGCCACCGGAATGCCCGGCGGCATGTGCTGAACGATGCCCTTGATGTCGATCCCGCCCTCGCCCGGCGGCAGCCGCTCCACCCGGCCCGCATGGCGCAGCTCCTCCGTCGTGTAGCTGTCCTGCACCGGCGCATCGCAGACGTGCATGAACGGAAGGCGTGACGCCGGCAGGCGATCCAGGTCGGCCAGCGCGCTGCCGGACCGGTTGAAGTGCAGGGTATCCACCAGGATGCCCACGTCCGCCCGCCCCGTGGCCTCGACCACCTGGATGGCGGCGCCCAGGCTCGGCACACCCGTCCACGGAAAGAACTCCAGCATGGCCTGCAGGCCGTAACGCGCCGACAACTCCGCAATGGCGCCGAGCCGGTCGGCCAGTCGCCCCAGGTCGGGGTCGTAGGGACCGGTGATGACGTGCCGCGCCCCCAGCTCCGCGCCCGCCGCCACGAACGGCTCCAGCCCGGCCACGTCCAAGTCCGGGGTGATCTGGACGAACTCGATGTCCAGCACGCCGACGCCGGTTTCGGCCATGGCCGCCTTGGTATCGCGCATGGTGGCGGGGTCGTGCATCAGCGGGTAGCCGGGCGTGGTGTCCGTGACCCGGATCAAGCGCAGCCCCACGGTGCGGTAGCCGGTACGGGCGGCGGCGCGCACCATCTCCGGCGGCGGCAGGTCCAGCACGGTGAGGTGGGCAAGCGAAAAGGCCGGCGTCATGCCGCAGCCTCCTCGGCGCCGGCGGGCCGGCTCATGGCGCGTCCATCGCCAGCCGGCTCATGGCGCGTCCATCCCCAGCACCTCGCCGGTCGCCAGCACCGCCGCGGCGCCGCCAGGCCGCAGCGCCTTGCCCTCCAAGGAGATCACGTGCCCGCCCAGGGACCGCTTCGCCGCCACGCCGGTGATGGTCCAGCGCATCGTCACCAGATCGCCCGCGCGCACGGCGGAGCGCAGGCGAAAGCTGAATCCCAGCCCCACTCCCGGCCCCAGCGGCGCGAAGAATGCCGCCACCATCGCCATCAGCAGCGACGTGACCTGCGGCCCCGAGGCGATGATGCCGCCGAACCGGCTGCGCGCGGCATACTCGGCGTCGTGGTGCAGCGGGTTGATGTCGCCGCACGACGACGCGAAGGCGGCAATGCCCGGCGCGTCGAACAGCACCTGCTTCTCGAAGCTGCGTCCCACGAGGTCGAGATATGCCTGTTTCGCCATGCGCCGCTCCTTCCGGTTTCCCATCCAGCCCGTCAAGGGGCTAAGCAGCAGGACGATTCCGCAAGGTGCCACCATGTCCCAAGCCATCCTGGTCCACGAAGCCGACGGCGTGATGGAGCTGCGCTTCAACCGGCCCGACAAGAAGAACGCCATTCTGGGCGCGATGTATGACGTCCTAACGGCCGCGCTGCACGACGCCGGCGCCCGTCCAGAGGTGCGTGCCGTGCTGATCGGGGCAGAGGGCGACGCCTTCACCGCCGGCAACGATATACGCGACTTCCTGGCCATGACAGGCGGGCTGGAGCAGGCGGCGCCCGCACGGTTCATCAACGCCATCGCCACGTTCGCCAAGCCGCTGGTCGCCGCGGTGCAGGGCGTGGCGGTCGGCGTCGGCACCACGCTGCTGCTGCACTGCGACCTGGTCTATGCCAACCCGGCCGCGTCCTTCAGCGTGCCCTTCGTCAACCTGGGCCTGGTGCCCGAGGCCGGGAGCAGCCTGCTGCTGCCGGCACGTATCGGCCATGCCCGTGCCGCCGCGCTGCTGCTGCTGGGCGAGACCATGGACGCCGCGCAGGCGCTGTCCGCCGGGCTCCTGACCGCGGTCGTCCCGGCGGCGGAACTGCAGGAGCACGCCCGCGCCAAGGCCCGCAATCTCGCGGCCAAGCCCGCCGCGGCGCTGGCCGTCACCCGCGCCCTGATGCGCGGCGATCCCGCCGCCTTGCACGCCCGGATGCGGGAGGAGGAGGCCGCATTCAGCCAGGCCTTGGCCAGCCCCGAGGCCCGCGCCGCCTTCGCCGCGTTCCTCGACCGCCGGGCGTCACCCGCACCGTAGGTCCTGCGTCATGAAAGGCACGGTGCCCTGCCGTTTGCGCCAGACGGATGGCGCGATTGTCGTCGCGGATTGACTCCCAGCGTTAACGATCTCGTTACTATGGCAGTGTAAACGTCTCCGATGCTCGGATGCCGGGCTGTGCCTTTGGGAGTTCTCGCCGTGCCGCACTGGAGGCCGTTCCGGCTGACCCTGCTTGCCTCCGCGGCCGTCGTGCTCGGCGCGGTCGCCGCGTCCGGCCCGGCGCACGCCGCGGCGTTCCAAATAAAGGAGAACAGCGCGGTCGGCCTGGGCGAGGCATTCGCCGGCGCCGGTTCCGCGGCCAACACCCCGGCGACGGCCTTCAACAACCCTGCAGGCATGACCCAGCTCCCCGGCGTGCAGATCGCGCTTGGCGGCAGCCTGATCGTGCCGCAAGCATCATTCAGCGGCACGGCGCGCGACGCCTTCGGCCGACCGATCAGCGGCGGCGGCCAGAACGACGGCGCCAACCTGGCCGCGGTGCCGCACGGCTACATCACCTGGAAGCCGGCGGGCAGCGACTTCGCGTTCGGCCTGGCCGTGACCTCGCCGTTCGGCCTTTCCACCAGTTACGGGTCGAACTTCGTCGGGCGCTACCAGGCGGACAAGACGGACCTGCGGACCATAGACATCAACCCGAACGTCGCCTACCAGGTCGCGCCTTGGCTGTCGCTGGGCGCCGGGTTCTCGGCGCAGTATGGGCGGGCGGTGTTTACCCAGTTCATCAATTCCTCCACCATCGCGACCAGCCTGTTCCGCCAGCCGACCGTCTTGCCGGACGGCTACTCCGACCTGAACGGCAACGACTGGGCGTTCGGCTACAACTTCGGCGCGCTGATCCAGCCGGGGCCGCACACCAACATCGGCATCACCTACCGGTCCCGCGTGCAGCATGACTTCGAGGGCGGGGTGAACTTCGTCGTCCCGGCGCCGCTGAACCTGTCCCCGAATTTCCAGCCCTCGGCGGCGCGGGCCAAGCTGGTACTGCCGGACACGGCCGGCCTCAGCATCACCCAGGGAATCGGGCCGAACCTGCAGGTGTCGGCGGACGTGACCTGGACCGACTGGAGCCAGTTCAAGACGCTCAATGCCTTCCGCACCAGCGGCGTGCTGCTCTCGTCCACCCCGGAACACTACCACAACGGCGTGTTCGCGTCGCTCGGCGCGGCCTATACGGTGACCGAGCGTCTGACGGTCCGGGCGGGCACGGCCTTCGACAAGACGCCGGTATCCGACGCCTACCGCACGGCGCGGGTGCCGGACGACGACCGCTACTGGCTGGCGGTCGGCGCCAGCTACAAGGTGCTGTCGAACGTGACGGTGGATGGCGGCTACGCCCACATCTTCGTGCACAGCCCGCGCATCGGCGAGGTTTCGCCGACCGGGGACGTACTGACCGGCAAGTATAGCAACGCCATAGATGTCTTCTCGCTCGGCACCCGCACCGTGTTCTAAGCAAACCCCTGGAGGTCTGCGCACAGATGAAAAGCTAAGCAGGCTTGCACGGCCTGGGACACGATTCCCGATACGGCCGCAAGCCATCTGTGTGACAGGCCGCGCAAGCCTGCTTGGGGCATAACCGCATCAGGCATCGTCGCCCGAGCGGCAACACGTTCAAAAAAGCCCGGCCTGTGCAAAAGCAGGTATGCAAAAGCCGAGCCTGCAGGATGGTTGGTGCATCCGCCGGCACCAGCTATGTTCCAGGCGCCAAGCTTGGAGGGCAAGACATGGACAAAACAGGCGAGGCGGAACGGCCCTGGCTGGACCATTATCCTCCTGGCGTGGACTGGTTCGCGCCGATGCCGTCCGCCCCGCTCCATACCATGCTGGAACGGACCGGCGCCCGCTTTGGCGCCCGTCCGGCCTTCGACTTCCTCGGGCGGCGCACGACCTGGGCAGAGGCGGCGGCGACAGCGGCGCGGCTGGCTGCGGGGCTGCAGCAGCTGGGACTGCAGAAGGGCGACCGGGTCGGGCTGCTGCTGCCGAACTGCCCGGCCTATCCGCTGCTGTACTTCGGCGCGCTGCAAGCCGGGCTGGTGGTGGTGAACTTCAACCCGCTCTACACCAAGCGGGAGCTGGAGCATCAGGCGCGCGACGCCGGGATCAGCATCCTGGCGACGCTGGACCTGCAGGCGACCTACCCCAAGGCCGCGGCCCTGCTGGAGGCCGGCGTCGTGCCGCGCATCCTGGTCTGCCCCTTTGCCGACATGCTGCCGGGCAGCAAGCGTGCGCTGTTCCGGGTGCTCAAGCGCCGCGACCGCGCCCGGCCGCCGCGGGATGCCGGCCATGTCTGGTTCGACGACGTGGCGGCCCCCGGACCCCCGCCCATCCCCGTCGAGATTGACCCGGCGCGCGACGTCGCCGTGCTGCAATACACCGGCGGCACCAGCGGCGTGCCCAAGGGCGCCATGCTGAGCCACGCCAACCTTTATGCCAACGCCGCCCAGGGCGTCTCGTGGTTCAAGGATACCCGCCCCGGTGAGGAAAGCGTGCTGGCCGTGCTGCCGTTCTTCCATGTGTTCGCGATGACGACGGTGATGCTGTTCTCCGTCCATGCCGGCGCCGAGATCATCATGCTGCCGCGGTTCGAGCTGAAGCGCGCCGTCGCCGTCATCGGCCGGCGGCGGCCAACCTTCATGCCCGGCGTTCCCACCATGTTCAACGCCATCGCCAACTACAAGGGCCGCGCCGACCTCACCAGCATACGCTTCTGCATCAGCGGCGGCGCCCCGCTGCCGCCAGAGGTGAAGACGCGGTTCGAGGCGCGGACCGGCTGCGTCGTCGTCGAGGGCTACGGCCTGAGCGAGACCAGTCCCTGCGTCATCTGCAACCCGCCCGGCAGCCTGAACAAGACCGGCACCATCGGCCTGCCGATGCCCCGGACAGAGGCCGAGCTGCGCGATCCCAACGACCCCATGCGCCGGGTGCCGCAGGGCGAGCGCGGCGAGCTCTGCATCCGCGGCCCGCAAGTCATGCTGGGCTATTGGAACAACCCGGAGGAAACGGCCGCCTGCACCACGCCGGACGGCTTTTTCCGCACCGCCGACATCGGCGTCATGGACGCCCAGGGCTACTTCAGCATCGTGGATCGGATCAAGGACCTGATCCTGGCCGGCGGCTACAACGTATATCCCCGCATCGTGGAGAACGCGGTGTATCAGCACCCCGCCGTGGCCGAGTGCACGGTGATCGGGGTGCCCGACGAGTATCGCGGCGAAACGGTGAAGGCCTTCGTCGTGTTGCGCCCCGGCACGACGCTGACGGCGGAGCATCTGCTGGCCTTCTTGCAAGACCACCTGTCGCCCATCGAGATGCCCAAGCACATCGAGTTCCGCGAAAGCCTACCCAAGACGCTGATCGGCAAACTATCGAAAAAGGAGCTAGTGGCCGAGGAACGTGCGAAGCGGGAAGCTACCGGTGACAGCAAGACTGCACCGGCTCCTGCTCCCTCTCCCTCCGGGAGAGGGTCG
>CAXTCI010000026.1:2780-38190 GCA_964242325.1 uncultured Acetobacteraceae bacterium | reverse complement strand
GCCGAGCGCACCGCGCTGCTGGCGGCGCTGGACGGGCGCTTCGTCCCTCCCGGCCCGGCGGGAGCGCCGACGCGTGGCCGGGCGGACGTGCTGCCGACTGGGCGCAACCTGACCACCATAGACCCGCGCGCCGTACCTACCCGCAGCGCCGTCGCCTTGGCCGAGCGTGCGGCGGCGGAGCTGCTGCGCCGTCACCTGCAGGACCATGGCGAGCATCCCTGTGCCCTCATGCTCAACCTGTGGGGCAGCGCCACCATGCGTACCGGCGGTGAGGACCTGGCCCTGGCGCTGGTGCTGATGGGCGTCCGCCCGGTGTGGGACGCCGGCTCGGCCCGCGTGTCGGGGTTCGAGGTGCTGCCGCTGGCGGTGCTGGACCGCCCACGGGTGGACGTGACGCTGCGCATCTCCGGCCTGTTTCGGGACGCTTTTGCCGCGCAGGTTGCCCTGTTCGACGCCGCCGTGCGCGCCGTGGCGGAGCGGGACGAGGCCGCAGACTTCAACCCGCTGGCTGGACAAGTGCGGGGATTGCAGGGCAATGCGCTGCGCCGGGCGACGCAGCGGGTGTATGGCGCGCTACCTGGGCAGTATGGCGCCGGGTCCGGGCGGGACGCGGGGGAGGCGTGGCTGGCGGCGTCGGCGGGCACCTATGGGCAAGGGTTGGACGGGGTCGCGGACCCGTCAGGGCTGCGCGACCGCGTTCGCGACGCCGATGCGCTTATCCATACGCAGGACCATGCCGAGATCGACCTGCTGGACAGCACCGAGTATGCGGCGCACGAGGGCGGGTTCGCCGCTGCTGCCGCCGGGCTGGGCGCCCGTCCCGCGCTGTATCACCTGGACACCTCGCGTCCCGACGCGCCGCGCCCGCGGCTGGTGTCGGAGGAGGTCGTCCGCATCGTGCGCGGGCGGGCCGCCAACCCGGCCTGGATCGCCGGCATGATGCGGCACGGCTACCGCGGCGCGGCGGAGATCGCCCGTCCCGTGGAGGCCCTGGCCGCCTTTGCCGCCACCCTGCCGGCGCGGTTCGACGCGCAGTTCGACCTGCTGCACGCGGCGACGCTCGGCACGCCGGAGGTGGATGCCTTCCTGCGCCAGGCCAACCCGGACGCTCGCGCGGCGATGGCGTCGCGCTTCGCCGCGGCGCAGGTGGACGGGCTGTGGCACCCCCGCCGCAACGGGCCGCCCGACGCATGAACGCCGTGCCCCGCCGCCGCGGCTGGTGCCCCAGCCTGTATGACCCAATGGAAACCGGCGACGGCCTGCTGGTGCGCGTGCATCCGCCCGGTGCGCGGCTGGTGGCCTCCGCCGCCCGCGCGCTGGCTGACGCCGCGGCCCGGTGGGGCAACGGCGCCATCGAGTTGACCCGGCGCGGCAACCTGCAGGTCCGCGGCCTGCGTCTGGACGGGGTGGCGCCGTTCGCCGCCGCCATGGCCGCCGCCGGACTGGCCGACCCGGACCCGGAGCGGGAACGGCGTCGGATGGTGATCGCGCCGCCCTTGGCCGGGGACGACCCTGGCGCCGGGCCAATGGGCCTGGCGGAGCGGATCGAGGCGGCGCTGGCGGACGGACCGCCGCTGGCCAGCAAGTTTTGCATCGCCGTGGATGCGGGCGGGGTGCTGGCAGGCCGGACCGTGCCGGCGGACATCCTGGTGCAGGTCGGGGACGACGGAGATCGGCTGCGCGGCAACGGCTTCGACGTCGCTTGCGCGCGGGACCGGACGGTGGACGAGGTGCTGCGGTTGGTCGCCATCGCCGACGGGAAACGCCTCTTCTCCCTCTCCCTTCGGGAGAGGGTTGGGGTGAGGGGGTCTTGGCCGGGGATCGAAGTGCAACCCGTGCCGCCGGAACGCATCCCGCATGGGTTGGGGTCCGCGCTCGAAGACCCCCTCACCCCGACCCTCTCCCGGAGGGAAAGGGAGCAGGAGCAAACGTCTATTGTTGGATGGCATTCCTATCCCGGCGTCGGCCATGGCGCCCTGGCGCTCGGCCTGCTGTTGGGACAGTTGGACGCCGCGGCGCTGCATGTCCTCGCCGACCTGTCTGAGCGCTTCAGCGGCGGCGCCCTGCGCACTAGCCCGTTCCGCGCCCTCCTGCTCGGCCGCGTCCGCACCGCCGACGTTCCGGCAGCCTCCCTTGCGGCAGAGGCCGCCGGCTTCGTCACCGACCCTGCCGACCCCCGGCTGCTCGTCACGTCCTGCATCGGCGCACCTGGCTGCGCCAGCGCCACCGTGCCCGCGCGGCAGGATGCCATCCGGCTGGCGAACGAAGGCGCGGGTCCGCTGCACGTGTCCGGCTGCGCCAAGGGCTGTGCCTATCCCGGCGCCGGTCCGGCCCTGGTCGGCGCTGCCGGGCGCTATACCCTGATGCCGGATTGGCGCCCCGGCCTGGACCCGATCCCCAGCCTGGACCCGATCCCATGACCCGCGACTACATCCGCGACGGCGCGGCGATTTACGAGCGCTCCTTCGCCACCATACGCGCCGAGGCCGACCTGTCGCGCTTCTCGCCGGAGGAGGCGCGCGTCGCCGTCCGCGTCATCCACGCCTGCGGTGTCGTCGCCATCACCGAGGACCTGCAGTTCAGCCCCGGCTTCACCGCCGCCGCCCGGGTGGCGCTGCTGGCCGGCGCGCCGATCCTGTGCGACGCCAAGATGGTCGCCCACGGCATCACCCGCGCCCGCCTTCCCGCCGGCAACGAGGTCGTCTGCACCTTGGACGCGGCCGAAACGCCGGGGATCGCCGCCCGCATCGGCAACACCCGCTCCGCCGCGGCGCTGGAGCTGTGGGGGCCGCGGCTGGGCGGCGCGCTGGTCGCCATCGGCAACGCGCCGACCGCGCTGTTCCACCTGCTGGACCTGCTGGATGCCGGGGCGCCGCCGCCCGCGGCCATCATCGGGATGCCGGTCGGCTTCGTCGGGGCGGTCGAAAGCAAGCAGGCCCTGGCGGACTACGGCCGCGTGCCGTTTGCCACCGTGCACGGCCGCCGCGGCGGCAGTGCGATGGCGGTGGCGGCCGTCAACGCCCTGGCGAGCGAGCGCGAATGACCCGGGTCGTGAAGGGTGGCACCCTGCACGTCGTCGGCATGGGACCCGGCGACCCGGAGCTGCTGACCCTCAAGGCCGCCCGGGTGATCGGCAGCGCGCCGGTGGTCGCCTTCTTCGCCAAGCGGGGACGGCCCGGCCATGCCCGCACCATCGCCGCCCCGCACATGCGCGATGGCGTGGAGGAACTGCGCTTCGAGTATCCCTACACCATCGAGATCGAGGTGGATGACCCGCGCTACGAGCCCGGCATACGCGCCTTCTATGAGCGGTGCGCCGCGACGCTCGCCGACCGGCTGGATGCCGGGCAGAATGTGGCGCTGCTGTGCGAGGGGGACCCGTTCTTCTACGGATCCGCGATGTATCTGTTCGATCGTCTGGCGGACCGGCACACCATGGATGTCGTCCCGGGGATCACGGCCATGAGCGGCTGCTGGACCCAGGCAGGGTTGCCGATGACGCATGGCGATGATGTCCTGACGGTGCTGCCCGGCACGATGGAGGCCGAGGCCCTGGCCGCCCGGCTCGCCGGCACCGACGCGGCCGTCATCATGAAGGTCGGCCGCAACTTGCCGAAAATACGCGGCGCGCTGGACCAGGCCGGGCTGACCGGCCGCGCCGTGTATGTGGAGCGCGGGACCATGGTCGGAACCCGGCATGTGGCGATGGCGGACCTGCCGGACGCGCCGGCGCCGTACTTCTCGCTGGTGCTGGTGCCCGGCCGGCAGCGGCCCCGGTGACGGCCGAGGGGACGGGATGGCTGGCCGTCGTCGGCCTGGGGCCAGGGGACGCCGCGATGCAAACGCCGCAGGCCACCGACGCTCTGGCGGCGGCGACGGACCTGGTGGGCTACGCCACCTACCTGGACCGCGTGCCGCACCGTCCGGGCCAGGCGCGTCACGGCAGCGACAACCGGGTGGAGCTGGACCGCGCCCGGCACGCGCTAGACTTGGCCGTGGCGGGCGCCCGGGTGACGGTGGTGTCGTCAGGCGATCCCGGTGTTTTCGCGATGGCTAGCGCGGTGTTCGAGGCCATCGAGGCCGGGCCGGACGCCTGGCGCAGCCTGGACGTACGTATTCTGCCAGGCATCAGCGCGATGTTTGCTGCCGCGGCCCGGCTGGGGGCACCGCTCGGGTCGGACTTCTGCGCCATCTCCTTGTCGGACAATTTGAAGCCCTGGCCGCTGGTGCTGCGGCGGCTGACGGCGGCGGCCGGGGCCGGGTTCGTGGTGGCGCTGTACAACGCGGCGTCGCAGGCGCGGCCGTGGCAGCTCGGCGCGGCACTGGACGCGCTGCGCCCGGTGCTGCCGCCGGGCACGCCGGTGGTGTTCGCCACGGCGGTCAGCCGGCCGGAGGAGGCGGTCACGGTGACGACCCTGGCCGACGCCGACCCGGCACGGGCCGACATGCGTACCCTGGTGCTGATCGGCACCGCCGCCACCCGGCGGATCGAGCGGCCCGACGGGCGATCATGGCTCTATGCCCCCCGGTCGCACCCGGCGGCGAGCTGATGCAGCCAGGCCAACGCGGCGCCGGCGCCGGGCACCGTGCCAGGCGGGGCAGGGGGGCGGGCGACCATGACGACCTCGATCTGCAAGGCTCGGGCGGCGGCCAGCTTGGCGGCGGTTGCGGCGCCGCCGGAGTTTTTGGTGACGATGACCTGGATGCGTTCGTCGCGGAGCAGCCGTTGCTCGTCGTCCTCCAAAAATGGGCCGCGGGCGATGAAGCTGCGCGCGCCGGGCGGCAGCAGCGCAGGCGGCGGCGGTTCGACGCTGCGGATCAGGTAGTCGTGCCAGGGCGCGGCAGCGAACGGCGCCAGCTCCTGCTGGCCGACGGTCAGCAATACTCGGCAGGGCTGCCTTCCGAGCGCATCCACCGCGGCAGCCATGCCGGGTACCATGGTCCAGCGGTCGCCGGGCTGGGCGGCCCAGGCCGGGCGCAGGACCGCCAAATGCGGCACGGCTGCGGCGGAGGCTGCCTCGATGGCATTGCGGCTGATGCGGGCGGCGAAGGGGTGGGTGGCGTCCAGCAGCGCCTGGATGCCCTCGGCTTGGAGGTAGGCCGCCAGGCCGGCGGCGCCGCCGAAGCCGCCGGTGCGCCAGGGAACCGGGGGCGCCACCGGCGCGCGGGTTCGTCCGGCCAGGGACAGCACCGGCTGGAACCGCGCATCACCCGCGAGGGCGCGTGCGATGGCCGATGCCTCCGTGGTGCCGCCGAGGATCAGGACCTTCATAGGCAAGAATGTACTCTTCTCCCTCTCCCTCCGGGAGAGGATCGGGGTGAGGGGGTCTTGGCTGCGGAGCTGGGCGCCACTGGTGCCGATGGACCGAAGCCTCACATAGGACAGGGCAGTGCTTGCCCGCCCCCTCACCTCAACCCTTTCCCGGAGGAAGAGGGAGTAGGAAGCACCTCCGCATGACGGCTCCGTGGTTGACTATCCTGGGGATTGGCGAGGATGGCGCACTGTCCGCTGCGGCGCAGGCGCATTTGCGGGATGCCGCCCTCGTTGTCGGCGGGGCACGTCACCTGGCGTTGGCCGCCCCGCATATCCGCGGCGACCGCCTACCGTGGTCCAGCCCGATGGATGCCGCCATCGCCGCCATCCTCGCCCGCCGTCCCGCCGCTGTGGCGGTGCTGGCGTCCGGTGATCCCTACTGGTTCGGCGCCGGCACGACGCTTGCTCGGCACGTGCCCGCCGCGGAAACCCGGTGCATCCCGGCGCCTTCCGCCTTCACCCTGGCCTGTGCCGCCCTGGGCTGGGCGCTGCAGGATTGCGAAACGCTCTCCTTCTGCGGCCGTCCGCTTTCGGCGCTGCTGCCGGTGCTGCAGCCCGGCGCCCGCATCCTGGCCCTGTCCGCCGACGCCGGCACCCCTGCCGCCGTCGCCGCACTGATGGACGCGCGCGGCTTCGGCCCATCCCGGCTGCATGTGCTGGAGGCGCTGGGCGGCCCGCACCACCGGGTCCGGACCACCGCAGCCGCCGGGTTCGCCCTGGACGGGGTGCAGCCGCTCAACATGCTCGGCATCGAGGTGGCCGCGGCGCCCGGCGCCCAGGTCATCCCGCTGGCCCCGGGCCTGCCGGAGGCGATGTTCGAGCATGACGGGCAGATCACCAAGCGGGAGATACGCGCCGCCACCCTGTCCGCCCTGGCGCCGCGGCGAGGGGAGCGGCTGTGGGACATCGGCTGCGGTTCGGGCTCAGTCGGGATCGAGTGGTGCCTGCGCCATCCCGTCAACTGCGCCATTGGGATAGACGGCGACCCCGACCGCGCCGCACGGGCCGGACGCAATGCGGCGTCGCTCGGTGTGGTGCTGGAGGTGGTGGCGGGTCCGGCGCCGGGGGCGCTCGCCGGCCTGCCACGGCCGGACGCGGTGTTCATTGGCGGCGGCGCGGCCGATCCCGGCGTGATCGCCGCCGCCTGGGATGCGCTGCCTCGGGATGGGCGGCTAGTCGCCAATGCCATCACGATCGAAACGGAGGCCGCTCTGCTGGAGGCGCGGGGACGGTTGGGCGGCACCCTGACCCGGCTGTCGGTCGAGCGGTTGGACCGCATCGGCTCCATGCACGGCTACCGTCCCGCGATGACCGTCACGCAGTGGCTGGCGGTGAAGGGATGATCGTGGCGGGTGTGGGCTGCCGGCGCGGCTGCTCGGCAGGGGATCTGGTGGCGGCCGTGCGCCTGGCAGAGCGCCGCTCCGGGATGGCGGCTGCGGCGTTGGCGGCGCCGCGGTTCAAGTCGCACGAGGCCGGGCTGCACGAGGCTGCCGCGGAGCTGGGCCTGCCGCTGCTGCTGGTCGAGGATGCGGCGATGCAGGCGGCCCAGCCGCACTGCCCGACCCGCTCCGCCACCGCGCTGGGAGCGACGGGCCTGGCGTCGGTGGCGGAAGGTGCGGCGCTGGCAGGCTCCGGCGGGGAGTTGCTGCTGCCGCGGGTGGCGGTGGGCGGGGCGACCTGCGCGCTGGCTGGCGAGGTGGGGCCGTGACGGTCCACTTCATCGGCGCCGGGCCGGGGGCGGCGGACCTGCTGACCCTACGGGGGCGGGACCTGCTCGCGGCCTGCCCGGTGTGCCTGTATGCCGGCAGCATCGTGCCGGCGGCGATGCTGGCGCACTGTCCACCCGGGGCGCGGCTGGTGGACACCGCGCCGATGGACCTGGACGGGATCGAGCGGGAGTTCCTTGCCGCGCACCGCGCCGGGCAGGACGTAGCGCGGCTGCACTCCGGCGATTTGTCCATCTACAGCGCAGTGGCTGAGCAAGTCCGGCGGCTGGACCGGTTGGGCATTCCTTATACTTTGACACCGGGCGTTCCTGCCTATTCCGCCGCCGCCGCGGCGTTGGGATGCGAGCTGACGGTTCCGGGGGTGGCGCAGAGCGTGGTGCTGACGCGCCTGCCGGGGCGGGCCAGCGCCATGCCAGGTGGCGAAACCCTGGCTGCCTTTGCGGCAACCGGGGCGACGTTGGTGATCCATCTAGCGGTGAACCGACTGCCGGAGATCGTCGCGGCGGTGCTGCCGTTCTACGGCCCGGACTGCCCGGCGGCCGTTGCTGTCCGCGTATCCTGGCCGGAGGAGGCGCTGCTGCGCGGCACCCTATCCACCATTGAGGCGCTGTTGGCGGCTAGCCCGGCAGAGCGCACGGGCCTCGTGTTGGTCGGCCCGGCCTTGGCGGGCGCCGGAGAGGAGAGCGCGCTATATAGCCGGGACTACGTCCGGCGGTTCCGGACCACTTCTCCCTCTCCCTCCGGGAGAGGGTTGGGGTGAGGGAGGCCGGACGCTCGACAACTGAACATGAAGAGACGGCCCTGTTACCGGGCTGGAAGCCGTTCCCGCAGCTTCCCTCACCCCAACCCTCTCCCGGAGGGAGAGGGAGAAGGAGGGCTGGTTGCGGGATGCCAGCCGGAACGGCCGACCAGGGTGCCTGTGCGATCGAACAGGACGATTTCCAGCCGCGTGTCGTTGCGGTCCAGTGCGCCGGCTGCGGTCCGCCAGGCCGCGGCGGCGACGGCATCTCCAAGGGCGATTCCGGCCGCTCCGGCCAGCGAGAAGGCCTCCGCTACTGTGTTGGATCGCTCAATGCCGCGCGCGACCGTTGCGTCGCCCACAAGAGCCGCCAGCGCTTCCATGTCCGCGGCTCCGCGCTTGCTGTGCAGGTCCAGCCGGCCCTGGGCCAGCTTGGTCATCTTGCCGACGCCGCCGGCCAGGGTGACACGCGGGACCGGGTGGCGGCGCAGATACTTCAGGGTGGCGCCAGCGAAGTCTCCCATCTCCAGCAGCGCCGTATCCGGCAAGCTGTGCAGGGCCTGCACCGCCGCCTCCGACGTGCTGCCGGTGCTGGCGGCGACGTGCCGCAGACCGATGGCACGGGCCACGTCCACGCCGCGGTGGATCGTGTCGATCCAGGCGGCGCAGGAGTAGGGCACAACCACCCCCGTCGTGCCCAGCACGGACAGGCCGCCGACGATGCCCAGGCGACCGTTCAGGGTGCGGGCGGCCAAGGCCTCGCCGCCGGGAATGCTGATCTCCACCAATGCGTCGGGGTTTGGATGCACCTCAGCCAGCGCGGCCCGGATCATGGCGCGGGGCGTCGGGTTGATGGCCGGCTCGCCGGGCGGGAGCGGCAGGCCCGGGCGCGTTATGGTGCCGACGCCGGGGCCGGCGCGGAACAGGACGCCGGCGCCGGGCGGGGCGGAGCTGACGCGCACCAGGATCAGCGCGCCGTGGGTTACGTCGGGGTCGTCGCCGGCGTCCTTCAAGACTCCCGCCGTTGCATCGCCGTCGCCGAAGCTAGATTGGGCCAGGGTGAAGGCGACGCGTCCGCCGCGGGGCAGGGGGATCTCGACGGGATCGGGGAAGGCGCCGGTGCGCAGGGCGATGAAGGCGGCTTTGGCCGCAGCCGTCGCACAGGCTCCGGTCGTCCAGCCACGGCGCAGGGCAGGAGGGCTATCCACATGGCAACACATAGGCGCACCGGGGCCTCCGCGCGATGACAGCCTGCGGGATCGTCATCGGGGCGCCGCGCTCCGGCAGCGGCAAGACCACCCTGACGATGGCGCTGATCGCGGCATACCGCCGGCGCGGCGTGGCGGTGCGGGCGGCCAAGAGCGGGCCGGACTACATAGACCCTGCCTTCCACGCCGCCGCATCTGGCGCGCCCGTGCTGAACCTGGACAGTTGGGCGATGCCGCCGCCGTTGCTGGCCCGCTTGGCCGCCGATGCCGCCGCGGATGCGTCCTTGCTGGTGATCGAGTCGGCGATGGGCCTGTTCGACGGGGTTACGGCGCCGTCGGGTCGGTCGGGCGCGGCGGCAGACTTGGCGGTTGGCCTGCGCCTGCCGGTGCTGCTGCTGCTGGACGTGTCGGGGCAGTCGCAGACCGCCGCCGCCGTGGCGCGCGGCTTTGCCATGCACGACCCGGCGGTCCGCGTCGCCGGCGTCGTGCTGAACCGTGTCGGCAGCGAGCGGCACCGGGCCGGCGCGGCAGCTGCGATCGAGGCTGCTGGTATCCCGGTGCTGGGCGCGCTGCCTCGTGACGCGACGTTGGCGCTGCCGGAGCGGCATTTGGGTCTGGTGCAGGCAGGGGAGCAGGCGGACCTGCCGGCGCTGTTGGAGCGGCTGGCGGACGTGGCGGAGAGTTGCCTGGACTTGGACAGCATCCTGGCCGCTGCCGCGCCGGTCGTCCTGCCGCCATCGGGCCGGGCCGGAGCACTGGCGCCGCCGGGGCAGCGGATCGCGCTGGCGTCGGATGCGGCGTTCAGCTTCGTGTATGCCCATTTGCTACAGGGCTGGCGGGCGGCAGGGGCCGAAATGGTGGCGTTCTCACCCTTGGCGGACCAGCCGCCCCCCGGAGATTGCGACGCCTGCTGGCTTCCCGGCGGTTACCCGGAGCTTCATGCCGGGGCGCTGGCGGCTGCGGGACGGTTCCGGGCGGGGTTGGCCGCCTTCGCCGCGACCCGGCCGGTGCATGGGGAGTGCGGAGGCTACATGGCGCTTGGCGCCGGGCTGGTGGACGCGGCGGGGACTCGGCACGCGATGGCGGGGCTGCTGGGGCATTCCACCAGCTTTGCCAAGCGACGGATGAACCTGGGTTACCGGGAGGCAACGCTGCTGGGGGACTGCGGGATTGGCCGGGCAGGGGCCGTGGTACGGGGGCATGAGTTTCACTATGCCAGCTTGGTTGACCCTGGTGCGGATGAGGCGCTGGCGGAGTTGCGGGATGCGGCAGGGCGGGCGCTTGGGCCGTCAGGAGGGCGGCGGGGGTTGGTTAGCGGCGGGTTCTTCCACGTGATTGCTGGGGTGGAAGGGGTTGGGTTTTTGTCTCCTGGAGGGAAGGGATTGGGGTGAGGGGGGTCTTCGACCGTTGCACTCCCTGGTAGTGGATGGGGTGCCGTTAGAACCGGCGCCCCGCTCCGCAAGCGAAGACCCCCTCACCCCGGCCCTCTCCCGGAGGGAGAGGGAGAAGATGATGCTCTACACCGCGTTCAGTTTGGTGCGGGCGGTTTCTATGAGGGTTTCCATTCCTACCAGTTCGCCAGTTTCTAGGTCGGTGAGTGCCGTTGCTATGTCGCCGCGAACAACGGCGATGGCGGCATCCGCTTCGCTGCCAAGCCCGGCTTGTTCGGTCTGCTGTAGCAACGTATCCGCAACTCCTAGGCCACGGCGCAGCCCGCCGGCGTCGGCGGCAAGGGCGGCACGGTGGACGGCGTCAAGGGCCAGCTGGGCTTCCTCGATCAGGGCGCGGCCGTGATGGGCCTCAGTGGACATGGTGGACCTCCAGAGATGCCGTGATTCAGCGCTTCTTCGACCCGATCGGATAGAAGAAGTCGGCCAGGAATTCTCCGACAGAGGCCGGCGGCTCCCGCTCCGGCTGGCCCGCCATCGCGGGCTGCGGTGCTGGCGGCGGTTGCGCCGCGGCGGCGTCCTGGCGGGCTTCGTGCCGGTCGTCTGCTGCATCTGCCGCGTGTTCGTGCGCTTCGACTTCATGCGCTTCGACCGGCTGGTGCTCCGGGAGCGGCTCGGCGGGGGAGGCCTGCGCGGGCACCGGCTGCGGCGCATCCAGCAGCACTGGGGGCGGAGCGGGGCGCGCCGGCTCGGGAGGGGCGAGCAGGGCCATCGCGCGCAGGCCGGGGTCGTCGGACTGTGCCAGTTCCACGACGCGCTTCATCGCATCGGCACGGCCGAGGGCATAGGCGCGCCGGACGGCGTCCTCCACCGACGCGACGATGTCATCCACGTTGTCTCGGGTCATAGGGGTCTCCTCCGCTGCGGTCCTTGACTGCGACGGCAGGCTATGCCCCGGCGCAGACGCTGGCAACGCGGTATGCCGGGGTTTTGTTGCCCGGGACGCAGGCGGGGTGCGCCGGGCGGCGAGACGGGGTAAGAGGCGGGTCCGTGAGCACCCTGCTTCCCCTTGTTGCCCCCATGCGCCACCTTGCCCTGGTGCAGCCGCGTGTCGGCATCGGCGACATGATCTGGCACCTGCCGCACCTGCGCGCCCTGGCCGGGCTGGCCGGGGAAGTCACGCTCGTGACGCGGCGGCGGTCCCATGCGGCGGAGTTCGTTGGGCGGGATGATGGCATGGACCACATCTTCTTCGTCGAGCGGGGACAATGGGACGTGGGCGGCCGGCACCAGGGTGCGACCGGGCTGCTGCGCCTGGTGGCGGACCTGCGCCGCCTGCGCTGCGATGGGGCGATCCTGCTGACGCGCAGCCGGGTGCTGACGCTCGCGGTCCGGGCCGCCGGGATTCCCCGCGTGCATGGCTACGGCGTCGGCTGGCAGCGGCGGGTGCTGCGCGGGCCGTTCCTGCCGGAAGCGTCCTGGAAGGCGCATCCGTATGCCCAGGCGACGAGCTGGCTGGGCTTGGCCGGCGTGCCGCTCGACCAGCCGGAGCCGCGGCTGCACCTGTCCGACGCGGACCGCGCCGCCGCGATGGAGGAGGTTGGAGTGCTGGGCGCACCGGTGCTGGGCATAGCCTCGTCGGACGATTGGAAGAACTGGGGCGCCGCCAACTTCGCTGCCCTGGCCGCCGCGCTGCTGGAGGCGGGCTGGCCGGTGGTCCTGCTGGCGGGCGGCCCGGCCGAGGCGGGACTGGCGGACGACATCGCCGCGCGCCTTGGTCCGCTCGCGCCTCGGGTGCGGCGGGTGCTGGGATTGAACCTGCGGACGCTGGCGGCTTTGCTGGCGGGGCAGGCGTTCTATGTCGGCAACGACACTGCCGCGTTGAACATTGGTGCCGCGGTGGGGCTGCGCGCGTATGGCCTGTTCGGCGCGACGCCAGTGCTGCATCACAGCGCGCATATCGTGCCGGTGGTGCCGGCGGGCGGCTACAGTGCGTTGGATGGGATGGCGCGCCTGCCGGTTGGGATGGTGCTGGATGCCATTGCTGCCGATCGGAGCAGGCTGGGTCCATCGGGATAGGTTTCTCTGATCAGTCCCTTGCCAGCCGCTCAAGCTCCGTGGCTGCCCAGCAGTCAGGGATAGTAGCCATAACGCCAGGTGTATCCCCGATACTCCTCGGGCCCCCGCGCGCAGTATGGGCAGTCCGGAGGGTAGTCCCGGACCCGCCGGCCATAATGACCGGAGCGCCCGATCGCCAGGTATCCGCTCGTCCGCCGTCCGACCTGGACGGGCGGCCGGAACAGGGCGGCGGCGGAGCGCAGCACGCGCGCCTGGTAGCGCAGGTTCAGCACCGGCGTATGCGAGTGGTAGTCGCCGATGGCCCGCAGCAAGTTGCCACGGGTCTCGTCGAGGTAGGTCCGCAGGATCAGCCCGGCGGCGGCAACGTTGAAGCAAGGGTGGGTCAGCAGCCGGTGCTGCACCTCGTCCGCCGGCAGCTCGGCGACGCGGGCCAGGACGGGCAGCCAGAGCGTGTTGACCTGCATGGGGCCAAGGTCGTCCGAGCCGTCGGTATTGTGGTGGATGACGCCGGGCCTGCCGCCCTCGACCGCCTGGATGGCGGGAAGCACGTGCGGCGGCAGGGCATAGGCGTGCGCCACGAGCGTCATGCAGGCGAGGAGGGGAGTGGTCATGCGGGTCGCGTGCTTATGCCGAGGGGTGGCGGGAACGGGGGAAGGCTAGCCGAGGTGACGGAGGTTGGCAGGGGCCGCGCCGTGCGGCAACCCGCGCATGTTCGCCCGCAGTTGATGCCGGGGCCGTGCGCGTGGTGTGTTACGGGGCAGGACAACCGTCAGAAGGCAGGTCACGATGTCGGCAACGATGCGAACCCAGATGCCCGATGCTGCCGGGGGCTGGCGCTACACCGGCGTGGCCCGGGCGCTGCATTGGCTGGTCGTCGCCATGCTGGCCGTGCAGTATTCGGTGGCGCTGTGGCTGGTGTATGTGCTGCCGAAGTCGGCCGATGGGGCGCTGGCGGAGTGGCACTTCTCGCTGGGGTCGTCGGTGCTGATCGTCATGCTGCTGCGGCTGGCCTGGCGGCTGACGCACCCGGCACCGCCGGCGCCGACGGACCTGAGTCCGGGCCTGCGGCTGTTGTCGCGGGCGACGCATTGGGCGTTCTATGCCGGGTTCCTGATCCTGCCGGTCCTGGGATGGTTTGCGGCGTCGGCCTATGGGTCCCAGGTGCATGTGGCGGGGCTGATACCGCTGCCGCTGATCGTGCCGAAGGACGATCCGTTCGGCAAGCTGATGCAGCAGGTGCATCCCGCCATCGCCATCACTCTGCTGGCCCTGATCGCGTTGCACATCGCCGGCGCGACGTATCATGCACTGGTCAAGCGGGACGGCGTGCTGCAGCGGATGCTGCCGGGACCGGATTAGGCGGTCTTGATCTGTCTGTCCGCGAACGGCCTGCGGCTGCCCGAGGCGGCAAAGGCCTGCCCGGCTTCCTCCGTGGTTTGGTCTTTTGTGCTTGGACCGGCGAAACACCGCTTCGGCGCTGGGCTGAGAGGGCGGAGCGAACCAATCTCCCCCGTCCCCGTTGAGTCGAAAACAACAAGCGGAGGAAGTTTCATGCGTGTCCTGATCCAGGCTGCTGTCCTTGCGGTCCTTTGTGCATCCGCGGCGCAGGCCCAGGCGCCCGCTGCAGGCAGTTCCGGCGGTGGCGGAGTGGGAGCCAGCACGTCAACACCCAATGACTTACAGGGCGTTGCACCTCCTGGCACCCCGAATGGGGAAACGACCGGTGACCGCGCTTTGCGCAACGCTGCCGGGCAGAACGTGCTCGGCAAGACGGAGACGCCGCCGTCGCCGGTGCCGGGCGACACCCGGGCGCCGGATGCTGGGGTGCGGAAGTAGGGGGATGGCTTGATCCTTACTTCTCAGGGCAGTCTTACCTATCGTTGAGCAGGATGCCTCTTCCTCCATTTTAAGGAGGAGGTAAGCGGGCAGATGGTTGCCTTCTTTGGCCGGCGGTGGGGTGTGTTTTTCTAGGGCGTGTGGTCTCTATGCCGCAGCTAAGACCCCCTCACCCCGGCCCTCTCCCGACGGGAGAGGGAGAAGAAGGAATGGCTTCAAGTTTCTTGAGGATCAGGCGCATTTCTTGCTGGCCGGTTTCACTCAGTGGGGCTTGCGGCGGCAATGGCGAGCCGACGGGGAAGCCCTGGAGTTCCAATGCGCCTTTGATACAGGCGGCCAGGGAGTACTTGGCGAAGGTCTGATTGACCGCCCACAACTCCCGTTGCAGGCTCATAGCTGCTTGCCAGTCCCCCGCCCGTGCCAGGTTGTATAGCTGCACGCTCTGATGGGGGATGATGCAGGCGGGGCCGGCCATCCAGCCGACGCCGCCGATCATCATGACGCAGGCTGGGATGTGCGATGACGCGGCAAACACCTTCATCCGTCCCTCGGTCTCGTTCATGATGGACAGCAGGCGGCCGGTGTTGGTCGAGGCATCCTTGATATAACGGATGTTCGCTACGTCCGACAAGCGCCGGATTACCGGAAGCGACAGGTCGGACCGCTGGAACTGCGGGTTGGTGTAGATCACCACCGGCCCGTCCGTCGCCTCCGCCACGGCGCGGAAGTAGCTTTCCACGCCGTCGTCAGGAATTGGGAAGTAAGCCTCCAGCACCGCCAGCACGCCGTCGGCGCCCCGCGCCATGACCTCGCGCGTCAGCGCCGCGCCGTCGCGCGTCGTGGTGGCGGCGACGCCGGCGATCACCGGCACCCGCCCGCGTGCCGCCTCCACCACGGTCTCGACGATTTCAAGCCGCTGCTCCCTGCCGAGGTAGGCGAACTCACCGGTGCTGCCCAACGGCGTCAGGCCGTGAACGCCGGCGCCGACCAGGTGCTCCACCAGCCGGGCCAGCACAGGGCGGTTGACCCGGCCGGCATCGTCGAGCGGCGATGGCAGATACGGGAACACGCCATGCAGCTCGGGGTGGGTCGGCATCGGCGGCTCCCAGTCGTAGAGGCCGCTACGATGCGGCGAGGCAGTCCAGGCCGCCACGGTGCGGCCGGTGCGGCCCGGGTTCAAGCCGTGGGATGCCGTCCCGGCTCCGCGCGCAATTGTCATCATTCTGTCGCACCCGGTTCCGTGCGGAAAAGTTAGATGCACATGAAATTTTCTAACGGAGGACCACCGATGTCCCAAGCTACGCTTGCGCAATCCGCCCAGGTGCCGCGCCAGGGTCCCAACCTAGGCGGCAAGCCGCATGCCTCGGTCGGCATCGGCTTCGCGGTCGTGCTGGTCGGCGGCTTGGCTTACATGGCCTACAGCGTGCTGAGCGACGTGCACAATGCCGGCGGTCCTACACTGGCAACTGGCGCCATCATGCTGCTGGGCCTCGCGTTGCTGATTGCGCTGGGCTTCGAGTTCGTGAACGGCTTCCATGACACCGCCAATGCCGTGGCCACCGTCATCTACACCCACAGCCTGCCGGCTCAGGTGGCCGTGATCTGGTCGGGGTTCTTCAACTTCCTGGGCGTGCTGACCTCATCCGGGGCGGTTGCCTTCACCGTCGTCAGCCTGCTGCCGGTGGAGCTGATCCTGCAGGTCGGCAGCGGCGCCGGTTATGCCATGATCTTCTCGCTGCTGATCGCGGCCATCATCTGGAACCTGGGCACCTGGTCGATGGGGCTGCCGGCCAGTTCGTCGCACACCCTGATCGGCTCGATCATCGGGGTGGGGCTGGCGAACGAGCTGATGAACCGCGGCTCCGGCGTGTCGGGCGTGGACTGGTCGCAGGTGTGGGACGTATTCAAGGCGCTGCTGGTCAGCCCGGTCGTCGGCTTCCTCGGCGCCGCCGGGCTGCTGCTGGCGATGAAGGCGCTGGTCAAGTCCAAGCAGCTTTACGCGGCGCCCGAGGGCAATGCGCCGCCGCCGACGTGGATACGCGGGCTGCTGATCCTGACCTGCACGGGCGTGTCCTTCGCGCACGGGTCCAATGACGGGCAGAAAGGCATGGGCCTCATCATGCTGATCCTGATCGGCGCGGCGCCAACCGCCTATGCGCTGAACCGGGCGCTGCCGGAAAGCCAGACGCCGGGCTTCATGCAGCACACGCAGGAGGCGCAAGGGGTGTTTGCGGCGCATGCCAATGGCATCACCGTCCCCGCTGACCGCGCCCGTGGCATTGTCACCGATGCGATCCGCGACAAGAGCCTGGACCATCCGGAGGTGTTTGCGGCGATGAGCAGCCTGGCCGGCGACATGGGCCGGCAGGTGCAGCAGTATGGCGCCGTCGCCCGGGTGCCTGCGGAGGCGGTGCAGAACGTCCGCAACGACATGTATCTGGCGTCGGAGTCGGTGCGCCTGATGGAAAAGGGTGGCATGAAGTTTGGGGACGCCGAGGACAAGTCGCTGAAAGGTTGGAAGGGCGACCTGGACAGCGGGACGAAGTTCATCCCGCTTTGGGTCAAGATCTCGGTGGCGATGGCATTGGGCCTGGGCACCATGATCGGCTGGAAGCGCATCGTGGTGACGGTAGGTGAGCGGATCGGCAAGACGCACCTGAGCTATGGCCAGGGTGCGGCCGCGGAGATCGTGGCGGCCCTCACCATTGGGGCTGCGGACGTTTATGGCCTGCCGGTGTCCACAACCCACGTGTTGTCCAGCGGCGTCGCCGGCACGATGGCGGCCAATGGGTCCGGCCTGCAATGGAGCACGGTACGCAACATTGCCATGGCCTGGGTGCTGACGCTGCCAGCGGCGGCGCTGCTGGCAGGGGTGCTTTACTACTTGCTACGCCTGGTGTTTTGAGGCTGAGACAGGGCAGACGGAGGGACGGCCTGCTGCCGTCCCTCCGCGGGACCGTGAGGCGGTCGTCAGGTATTGACCTTGTTTGGCTCGGGCGGCGCTCGTGCGTTCCGCTCTACAAGTAAGACCTCCCTCACCCCGGCCCTCTCCCGTGGGGAGAGGGGGAAGGCGGTCCTCAGGCAGGTAGGAAGTCGGGAACCGATAGATAACGCTCGCCGGTGTCGTAGTTGAAGCCGAGGACGGTGGCGCCGGCTGGCAGTTCCGGCAGCTTCTTGCTGATTGCGGCCAGCGTGGCGCCGGACGAGATGCCGACCAGCAGCCCTTCCTTCTGTGCGGATTGGCGGGCGAACTCCTTAGCCTCTTCCGCTTCTACCTGCACCACACCGTCCAGCAGGTCCTTGTGCAGGTTGTCGGGTATGAAGCCGGCGCCGATGCCCTGGATCGGGTGCGGGCTGGGTTTGCCGCCGGAGATGACCGGCGACGCGGTAGGCTCCACCGCAAATACCTTGAGCTTCGGCCATAGCGGCTTCAGCACCTGGGCAACGCCGGTGATGTGGCCGCCCGTGCCGACGCCGGTGATGATGGCGTCCACCCCGTCCGGGAAGTCGGCCATGATCTCCTGCGCCGTAGTGCGGACATGGATCTCGATGTTGGCGGGGTTGCCGAACTGGTCGGGTATCCACGATCCCGGGGTTTGCGCCGACAACTCGTGCGAGCGGGCGATGGCGGCCTTCATGCCGCCCTCACGTGGGGTCAGGTCGAAGGTGGCGCCGTAGGCCTGCATCAGCCGGCGGCGCTCGACGGACATGCTTTCGGGCATGACCAGGATCAGCTTGTAGCCCTTCACGGCGGCGACCATGGCCAAGCCGATGCCGGTGTTGCCGGAGGTCGGCTCGATGATGGTGCCGCCAGGCTTGAGCTGGCCTGATGCCTCGGCTGCTACGACCATCGCGAGCGCGATGCGGTCCTTGATGGAGCCGCCGGGGTTGCTGCGCTCGGACTTGATCCAGACGTTGGCGTCCGGGAACAGGCGGGACACCCGGATGTGCGGCGTGCGGCCAATGGTGTCTAGGACGCTTTGGGCCTTCATGGTGCGGCTTCCTTATTGAGATCGGGACTGGCCGACAGATAAACGGACGAGACGCCCGCTGGTGCAAGCGTCCGTGCCGTATTTTCCACGATCATTCACCCGACCGTTAGGGCCTGCGCCGGCCGGCGATGGGCTGGTCGTCCTGGTGTGTCCCGTCCCTGGACGCGTCAGTGCCCGTTTGATAACGCTACTGTGCTGGCGGTCTAACGTGGCCTTCCCTGCGCTCTGCTCGCCCAACAGAGGCGTCGGGCGGAACTCACGGGCAGACGCCCGTTCCACTCCGGTGCCCGGAAACCTACGCCAGCCGACTCAGCGCAGCACATTCGCAAACGGGCACCCAGGCGCTTGCCCCGACGCACCAGGCCGGGGCTGCGGCCGTTCCCTTCCTGGGTGGAGTGTTCCTTGCAGGCTCTCCTTCCAACGACCGGGATGGGCACGCCTAGCCGGCGTAGGCTTCCAGCGCCTCCTCGGGCTGGAGGGCGCCATGTTCGCCGGCATCGTCGTCGTTTTCCCGGCTGTAAACCAGGTGCAGGTGCGGCGCCGCGGTGTCCCGTTGCGGTGCGCTGGCGGGCGCCAGGAGCTGCGTGCGCGCCAGGGCGGCGAACAGGCCATCGCGCGCCACCAGCTCGTCGAAGCTGCCGGCCTCCGCCACGACGCCGTCGCGGAAGAACAGGATGCGGTCGGCATCGCGGATGGTCGCCAGGCGGTGCGCGATCA
This sequence comes from uncultured Acetobacteraceae bacterium, assembly GCA_964242325.1. Taxonomy (GTDB): domain Bacteria; phylum Pseudomonadota; class Alphaproteobacteria; order Acetobacterales; family Acetobacteraceae; genus DASWOJ01. The sequence goes on along the minus strand of CAXTCI010000026.1, from coordinate 19,190 downwards.
CGAAGGTGGTGCGGCCGGCGGCGGCGGCCTGCATGGCACGAACCACCTTCTCCTCCGTTGCGCCGTCCAGGGCGCTCGTGGCCTCATCCAGGATCAGGATGCGCGGGTCACGCAGCAGGGTGCGGGTGATGGCCAGGCGCTGGCGCTGGCCGCCGGACAGCGCCGCGCCGCGCTCGCCCGCCAGGGTGTCGTAGCCCTGCGGCTGACGCATGATGAAGTCGTGTGCCTCCGCCATGCGTGCGGCCTGCTCCACCTCCGCCTGAGTCGCGTCGGGGCGGCCGACGCATAGGTTCTCGCCGATGGTGCGGTTGAGCAGCATGGTGTCCTGCGAGACCGTGCCGATGCGGTCACGCAGGTAAGCCAGGCTCACGTCGCGCAGGTCGTGCCCGTCCACCAGGATGGCGCCCTCGTTGGGGTCCCAAAGGCGTTGCAGCAGGGACATGGCGGTGCTCTTGCCAGATCCCGTCATGCCGACCAGGGCGATGGTTTCGCCGGGCTGGGCGACCAGGTCCACGCCGTCCAGGACGGCGGGGCCGCCGGGATAGGCGAAGCGCACGCCGCGGAACTCCACCCGGCCCGGCCCGGCCGGCAGCTCCGGCTGGCCCGCGGGGTCGGGAACCGTGCTGGCGGCGTCCAGGATGGCGAAGAAGTCCTCCAGCCGCGGCAGCATGCCGCCCATCCGGGCGACGATGGTCACTGCGCCCTCCAGCCGTCCGATCAGCATGCCGGCGAAGCCCATGAAGGTCACGATGTCAGCGGTCGTCGCCTGCCCGCGGCCATGCAGCCAGGCGCCCAGGCCGACGATAGCCACGGTCGCGGCCGTGCTGGCGATGCGGTTCATCACGCCGATGCCGGCCCACCAGCCCAGCACCGGGAACTGGTGGCGCACCACGTCGCCGGCCAGCTTGCCGAACGCCTCGGCCTCCAGCGGGGCGCGGCCGAAGGCGCGGATCAGCGGCGCATTGCCTAGCACGTCGCCAACCTGCGCGGCCATGGCGGAGTGCGCGTCTTCCGCCAGGCGCTGGCCGTCCTGGGTGCGGCGGATGGTGTAGGTCGCGGTGACGGCGAAGGCTGCGGCCAGCGCAATCAGCACCGCGCCGAGCGCCGGGTTGAGGAACAAGGCGATCGGCAGCAGCCCGATCAGGCACAGCACGGTGGCGAGGTGGTCGCGGAACAGTCCGAGCCACAGCCAGAACATCTCGTCGGCGCCGCTCCAGAGGGTCTTCATCAGGGTGCCCGTGGGATAGCGGGCGTGGTGCGCGGGCGGGAGCTGCAGCACATGGCCGTAAGCGCGGCCGATCACCCGCAGGCGCAGACGGTGCGCGAGGCGGTCCGCCACCACGGAGGTCGCCATGCCCGCCCCGATGCCCAGCACGCCCATCGCGGCCCAGGCCAGGATGTTGGCCGTCGATGGCCCGGCGCCGCCAAGGCCGCCGATGACCTGCCCGAACAGCACCGGCTCCGCGAAGCCGACTGCCACCAGCGCCAAGTTGGCCGCGCATAGGCCCACCGCGGCCCGGCGGTGCGGGGCAAGCTGTGCGAGAACGCGAAGATAGACCTTGAAGAACCGCTTCATCCAAGCCTCCGTGCCGCCACTGTGGCGGCCACGGATGAAAGCTAGGTTTCGATTGCGGCGGCTTCGGCACGGGATTGCGGTGAGATCATGGGAGTAGCCGGTGGGGACGTCAGGCCGCCATGCGCGCCGGGGCGGCGAGGCGGGCGAAGCGGAACGGCGCCGGGTCCACCAGGGGCGGGCCGCCGGTCACCAGGTCCGCCATCAGCCGCCCCGCGCCCGGCCCGATGCCGAAGCCATGGCCGGAGAAGCCGCTGGCCAGGTGGAAACCCGGCACTCCGTCCACGGCGGAGATCACCGGCACCCCGTCCGGCGTCACGTCGATCAGGCCGCCCCAGGTCCCGGCCACCTGCATGTTGGCGAAGGCCGGGAATGCCTGGACCAACTTGCGTCGGGCGAAGGCCAGGCTGGCGTCGCTTGGGGTGGGGTCGAGCACCCGCACGGCCTCGAACGGGGAGGGCTGGTCCAGCGACCAGCGCCGCGGCGTCCGCCATTCCTGCAGGAAGCGCCGGTCCAGCCGCAGCTTCAGCTCGCGCCGGTTCTGCAGGAACGAGCGTCCGAACTGCGGCAGCAGGCGGAAGCTGTCGGGCACGATGGGCGTCAGCATGTTGTTGCGCTGGGCTATGGTGTAGCCGCCGTCGCGGCGGCGCCTGAACGACCAGTCATGCCCGCCCACGGCCATGTCCGGCCCGTCCATCGGCGCCGTTCGCAGCACCGATCCCAGCACCTTCAGTTGCGGGAAGCCGACGCCCTGGTTGCCGCAGAACAGCCGCGACCAGGCGCCGCCCGCCAGCACGACGGCGTCGCAGGCGATGCGGCCACGCTCGGTCACGACGCCCGCGACCCGGCCGGCCTGCATGTCGAGGCCTCGGGCGGCACAGTTCTCCAGGATCACGGCGCCCTGGCGCCGGGCGGCGGCGGCCATTGCGGGGACGGCGTGCTGCGGCTCCGCCTTGCCGTCGCTGGGGGTGTAAAGCGCGCCGTGGAAGCGCCGCCCAGCACCGGGCAGCAACGCCGCCGTTTCGTCCGCGTCCAGCAGGCGGGTGCCGATCTGATATTCCTGGGCGCTTTCCAGCCAGTCGGCGTGGCCCTGCAAGTCGCGGGCGGACTCCGCGACATAGGCGACCCCGGCCCGGCGGAAGCCGACGTCGGCGCCGACCCGCGCCGCCATGCCGTCCCACATGCGTACGCTCTCGACCGCCAGCGGCACTTCGGCCAGGTCGCGCCCGGTGGTGCGGCACCAGCCCCAGTTGCGGCTGCTCTGCTCCGCGCCGACCCGGCCTTTTTCCAGCACGGTGACGGCGACACCCCGTTCCGCCAGGGTCAGCGCGGTGCTGATGCCGATGACCCCCGCGCCGATCACCACGACTCCGGTGCGGCGCGGCAGGTCCGCGTCGGCCTCGGTGGCGTCCAGCAAGTGCCGCATCCTCGTGCATCTCCTAGTGATCCAGGCCATGCTACGCCCGGTTTTCGGCAGAGGGGAATGCGGTATGGGGCGGATCGGAACGATGCCTGCACTGGCGTGCCCGGGGCTTGCGCTGGCCTGCCTGGGACTCGCGCTGGCGTGCTTGGGGATGGCGGGGCAGGCGCTGGCGCAGGGGAGCGGGTCGGCGACGCTGGACGCCGTGCGCGGGCGTGGATACCTGCTGTGCGGCACGTCGGGCGAGATCACCGGGTTTTCCCTGCCGGACAGCAAGGGGGTGATGCAGGGGCTGGACGCCGATAGCTGCCGGGCCATCGGGGCGGCGGTGCTGGGGGATGCCGGCAAAGTGCGATTTGTGCCGCTGACGGCGCAGAACCGGTTCACCGCGCTGCAATCGGGCGAGGTGGACGTGCTGATCCGCAACACCGGCTGGTCGCTGACGCGGGAGGCCAGCCTGGGCCTGCTGTTCGCGGCCACCAACTTCTGGGACGGCACCAGCCTGATCGTGAAGACCGCCAGCGGGGTGAAGCATGCGGCGGAGCTGAAGGACGCCTCGATCTGCGTCCGGCCTGGCACCACCACCGAGCTGGACCTGGCGGACTGGGCGCGCACCAACAAGATCGGCTTCACCCCGGTGCAGATTGGCGGGGTGAACGAGATACAGCAGGCGTTCCTGTCGGGACGCTGCGATGCTTTCACGACCGACAGCTCGCAACTTGCCGGGTTTCGCTATGCTCAGGGGGCCAAGGCAGGGGAGCTGACGATCTTGCCGGAGCCGATCGGGACCGGCCCGTCCGGCAGCATGGTCCGCAAGGGCGACGACAAGTGGTATGACATCGTGCGCTGGGTCCACTACGCCCAGGTTTCGGCGGAGAACCTGGGGGTCGGCCAGGCGAACGTGGACAGCTTTGCCGACAGCATCAACCCGGACGTGAAGCGGCTGCTTGGGCGGGACGGCGACCTGGGCCAGGCGCTTGGGCTGGACAACAAGTGGGCGTATAACGCGGTGAAGCAGGTCGGCAATTACGGCGACATGTGGGAGCGCTCGATCACGCCGATCGGGCTGGCGCGGGGGCCGAACGCGCTGTGGACCAAGGGCGGGCTGCAGTTCGCGCCGCCGCTGCGGTAGGGGCGGGAACAATAACGAGGTGCGGCCGGTCCTAGCCTATCACAGCCACATTGGCAGGATGGAGGTCACGAGCAGGACGCCCAGCGCCGCGTTCAGCGCCCGCCACTGGCCGTCCGTCCGCAGCAGCCGCGCCAGCAGTTGCCCGGCAATGCACCAAAGCGACAGGGAGGCCGCCGCAGCCGCCCCGAACGCCAGGCCGAGCAGGGCCGCGAGTTCCGCCGGCCCGCTTGCAAGCGCCGAGAACGAGGCGGCCGCGCCAAGGGTCATGGCCCAGCCCTTGGGATTGTGCCAGAGCATCCAAGCGCCCGCGACGAAGCCTGTCGGCTGGGCCAGCTCCGTCCGCAGATGCGGCGGGCCGCTGCGGCCGATCTTCAGGGCCAGCCAGAACAGGTAGAGCGAGCCAGCCGCCTTCATGGCGATTTGCAGCGAAGGCGCCGTCAGCAGCACGCCGGCCAGTCCGGCTGCCGCGGCGGCGGCCATGGATGCAAGGCCCACGGCGATGCCAGCCATCAGCGGCACGGAACGGCGAAAGCCGAAATGCGCGCCCGACGCCGTCGCAAGCGTCGTGGCGCCGCCAGGTGTTATGGTGGACACCACTGCGAACACGGCAAGCGGCCAGAACCCTTCGGACGTCAACCAAGCCTCCTGCATGACGGCAGGCAGGATTACTCTGGTCGGCTGGCATCACGATACCGAATGTTGGCAATGCCCAGCATTAGCAACCATAATGCCAGCCATGGCACGCAACCTGGACCTGGCGCTTCTCCGAACCTTCGTGGCCGTGGCGGACCGCGCGAGCATGACTGCGGCGGCGAATATCCTGCACCTGACCCAGGGGGCGGTCAGCCAGCAGGTCAGGCGGCTGGAGGACCTGTTCGGCGCAGCCCTGTTCGAGCGGGACCGGCGCGGCCTCCGGCTGACTCCGCCCGGGGAGCGCCTGCTGGGGAAGGCTCGCCGCCTCGTTGGCTTGAATGACGATCTATGGGCGGACATGACCGGGACCGCGGTCGAGGGCAAGGTGCGGCTGGGTGGCCCTTACGACCTCGTGGTAAGCTGCCTGGCCCCGATCCTGAAAACCTATGCCGATGCCTGCCCGCAGGTGGAGGTGTCCCTGATCTGCGCCTCGTCGCCGGACCTGGCGGCCGCGCTGGCGAGGGGCGACGTCGACCTCGCCTTGATCGAGGAACCGCTGGGGCCGTCGGACGGGGAATGCCTGTGCGTCGAGCGGCTTGTCTGGGTCGGCGCCAGGGGTGGGCGTGCCCACCTCAAGCAGCCGCTGCCGGTCTCGATGGTGGCCGATACCTGCGCGTTCCGTCCGGCGGTGCTGGACGCGCTGCAAGGGGATGGCAGGACATGGAGGACGGTGTTCGAGAGCGGCAGCATCGAGGCGACGACGGCGACCGTGCGCGCCGACCTTGCAGTGACGGCTTGGCTGGCGTTCACGGTGCCGGGAGACCTTGAGGTATTGTCGGCGGAGGCCGGGCTGCCGGGGTTGCCGCCGTTTGCGATCAACCTGCACTTGCCGCGGGACGCCCGGCCGGCCACGGCGGAGTTGGCCCGGCACATCCGGGCTGCCCTTGTCCGGCGGGCGCAGGCCGCTTAGGCGCTGGGGCCTTGGCGGGGCTTGGCTGTGGGGCAGGCAGGTCGAGTCTCACATAAAGCGAGGGCTACCCATGCGGCTTCCCACACCCCGACCCTCTCCCGGAGGGACAGGGAGAAGGAAGCGGGCGGTGACTTGCAACTGTCACCTTTACCGGCGGTTGCGCTGCCTTGCCAGGTCGCCCCCATTCCTCTACCCGCGGGCGCCGTGCCGCTTGGGTGCCGCACGCCCAACCCACCCACACCAGCAAGGCACACCACATGGAATACGAGCGGCGGTTCAAGTTCCTGATCTGCGCGCCCTCGTTCAACACCGCCGACCTCGACTGGATGCGGCTGCAGGCCATCGTCGCCGAGATCGAGCGGCTGGGGTTCCAGGTCCTCGTGGCCCGCAGCACGGACGATGCGGAGCTGGCGATCCAGACCGACGCGGCCATCGGCTGCATGGTGGTGGACTGGGGCAAGCGCGGCTGGCTAGGCAAGCCCGCCGGGCTGATCTCGCTCGTGCGCAAGCGTGGCCTGGAGATGCCGGTCATGATCCTGCTGCGACGCAAGCGGCTGGAGGACATCCCGGTGGACGTGTTGAACCATGTGGACGGCACCATCTTCTTGTCGGAGGAAACGCCGGAGTTCATCGCCCGCAACCTCGCGAGCCGGCTGCGCAACTACGCGGCGACGCTAAAGACGCCGTTCTTCGGCGCGCTGGTGGACTATGCCGAGCAGGGCAACCAGCTTTGGACCTGCCCCGGCCATAACGGCGGTATCTTCTATAGCCGCAGCGCCATCGGCCGCATCTTTGTCGAGCACCTCGGCCCCGCGATCTTCCGCGACGACCTGGACAACTCCGTGCTGGAGCTGGGCGACCTGCTGACCCATGAAGGCCCGGCGCTGGCGGCGCAGAAGGCCGCGGCACGCATCTTCGGCGCTGAGCGCACCTACTTCGTGCTGAACGGCACCTCGGCCAGCAACAAGATGGTGCTGGGCGCCCTGGTGGCGGAGGGCGACCTGGTGCTGTTCGACCGCAACAACCACAAGGCCGCCCATCACGGCGCCCTGCTGCTGGGCGGCGGCGTGCCGGTCTATCTGCCGACCGACCGCAACACCTACGGCATGGTCGGGCCGCTAGACCACGCCGCCCTGGATGAAACCCGGCTGCGTGAGGCCATACGCACCAACCCGCTCGTCGAGGACCCCGACGCCTGGCAGCGCCCGCGTCCGTTCCGCGTCGCCGTCATCGAGCAGTGCACCTATGACGGGACCATCTACGACGCGACGGTGATCCTGCAGCGCATCGGCCACCTGTGCGACTACATCGTGTTCGACGAGGCCTGGGCGGGCTTCATGAAGTTCCACCCGCTGTTCCGCAACCGCTTCGCGATGGGCTTAGGCAACTCGAAGGGGCTGGGGGCGGACGACCCCGGCATCATCGCGACGCAGAGCACCCACAAGCAGCTCGCCAGCTTCAGCCAGGCGTCGCAGATCCACGTCAAGGACACCCACATCAAGGGTCAGCAGCGCCGGGTCGAGCACCGGCGGCTGAATGAGAGCGTGCTGATCCACGCCAGCACGTCGCCGTTCTATCCGCTGTTCGCGTCGCTCGACGTGGGCGCGCACATGATGAAGGGCCGCGCCGGCGAGGTGCTGTGGGACGACACCATCCGCTTGGGGATCGAGCTGCGGAAGAAGCTCCGCATGGTGGCGCGGGAGTATGCCGGAGACTCCGACCCGGATCGCCGGTGGTTTTTCGACCCCTTCGTTCCGCATCAGGTGGACTGGCGGCCGCCGGCCGAGACCGAGGCACGGCCGACGCCGTGGGAGGATGTGCCCACCGACGACCTGGCCAACGACGCACGATTCTGGACCATGACGGGCAGCGACGACTGGCACGGGTTCCACGATGTGCCGCCAGGGTTCGCGATGACGGACCCGAACAAGTTGACGCTGCTGATGCCGGGCTTCGACCGGGTAAGCGGCGACTACTTGGCGCACGGCGTCCCGGCGCCGGTGCTGGCGGAGTATCTGCGGGAGAACCGCATCGTCCCCGAGAAGAACGACCTGCACAGTATCCTGTTCCTGTTGACGCCGGGCATCGAAAGCAGCAAGGCCGGCACCTTGCTGAGCTGGCTCGTGACCTTCAAGCGGCTGCATGACGAGAACGCGCGGCTGCAGGACGTGATCCCCGGCTTCGTCCGCCGCCGCACCGCCCGGTATCACGGCATGGGGGTGCGCGACCTGTGCGGGCAGATGCATGCGTTCTACCGCGACGTCGGCATCAGCCGGCTGCAGCGCCAACAGTTCCAGGCCGCGCACCTGCCGGAGCTGGCGATGGCGCCGCACGAGGCCGCGCGGATGCTGGTGCGGAACCGGGTGGAGTACTTGCCGATCAGTCAGGTGGCGGGCCGGATCGCCGCGACGCTCATGCTGGTGTATCCGCCGGGGATCGCGACGGTGGTGCCCGGCGAGCGCCTGGGCGGCCGCGCCCAGCCGATGATCGACTATCTGCTGGCCTTTGAGCGTGGCGAGAACCAGTTCCCGGGCCTGAGCACCGAGATCCAAGGCGTTTACCGTGAACCCGGCCCGGATGGGACCGTGCGCTTCCACACCTATGTGGTGCGGGAGTAGCGGCTGCGACGTTTCCGAAGCGCGTAGGGGCAGCGGGCGACCCTAGAAATACTCCAAGAACTCGCCCGTTGGTACGGTTCCCTGCATTTCAAGCCCCGCAGCTATAGCATAATAGTATTTGCTGCGATAAAGCATCCTGCACACAGGCGCAGCAGCGCGTCTTGGAGGCGAAAATGCAATCAGGGATCGTCCGGCCGGCGACGTCGTTCCGATGGTGGCAGCTCGTCTTCGGCGTCGTATGCATGATGCTGATTGCCAACCTGCAATATGGCTGGACCCTGTTCGTCCAGCCGATCCAGCAGGCGCGCGGCTGGTCGGTGGCTGAGGTTCAGGTCTGGTTCACCATCTTCATAGCGCTTGAAACCTGGCTGACCCCCGTCGGCGGTGCGCTGGTGGACATGCTGGGCAGCCGGAGAGGACCGAAGGTGACGGTGGCTGGCGGCGGCCTCCTGGTCGGCATCGCCTGGGTCCTCAACTCCTATGCCGAGTCGCTCTGGATGCTTTATCTTGGTGCCGTAATTGGCGGCATCGGCGGCGGCTTCATCTATGCGACCTGCGTCGGCAACGCGGTTAAGTGGTTCCCGGACCGTCGCGGGCTGGCAGTCGGGCTGACGGCTGCGGGCTTCGGCGCCGGAGCGGCGGTCACGGTCGTCCCGATCAAGGCGATGATCGAGAGCAACGGCTACCAGCACACCTTCCTGGTGTTCGGCATTGCCCAGGGCGTGATCCTGTTCGCCGTGGCCTGGTTGCTGCGCGCCCCGGACTCCGGCGAGGTGCTGCCGGCCCCGCCGAGCCGCAAGGTGCCGCAGTCGCTGCGCAGCTACTCCCCGACCGAGATGCTGCAATCGCCGATCTTCTGGCTGCTTTACATCATGTTCGTCATGGTCTCCGCCAGCGGGCTGATGGCGACGGCGCAGTTGGCGCTGATTGCCGAGGACTTCGGCATCAGCAAGACCGTGCTGTTCCTGGGTGCCTCCACCCTCGCGGTGGCGCTGGTGGTGGACAACATCATGAACGGCTTTGCGCGTCCGTTCTTCGGCTGGGTCTCCGACCAGATCGGGCGCGAGACGACGATGGTGATTGCATTCACCCTTGGCGGCATCTCCTACCTGGTTCTGGCCTACGTAGGCTCTAGCCCCTGGCTGTTCGTGATCTCCGCCGCGGTAATCTTCTTTACTTGGGGCGAGATTTTCAGCCTGTTCCCCAGCACCTGCACCGACGCCTTCGGGCCGAAATACGCGACGGTCAACACCAGCCTGCTTTATACCGCCAAGGGCACCTCGGCATTCCTCGTGCCGTTTGCCAACATCATCAAGACTACGACTGGCAGTTGGTATGCCGTGTTCCTGGTGGCAGCGGTGATGAATTTCGTCGTGGTGGCGCTGGCTATCGGTGTGCTGCGCCCGCTCCGTTACGCACAGGCCCGGGCGGTCGTTGCGGAGTTGGCGACGCGCCCGGCAGAATAGGCCGCAGCCGGACTGGTTGCACCCGCGCCCAGTCCAGCCGCAGCGAAAAGCGGGCCGCCACATATCACCGGCGTTTTCAGAGGCCGCGAAAAGCTCCGCAGGCCGGCGATCCGGGGATCACCAGCACCAATGCCAAGCCGCCTGATTGCCAGGAGCTTGCAATAACGGAAAAAGGCCGGCGTTAATCGGGCGCGCAAATCCGCAGGATGGTCGCGATCACCACTGCCTCTTCCCGTGAGGATGCTTCGCCGAGCAAATGATGTCCGGACTCCCGCCGAGGTATGCCGACGATGCTCGTGCCGGACGCCTCGATGGTGCGGAGCCGCCCTGACTCGTAGATATCCCGCGCCTCGGGCTGCAGCCCGAGGCTTAGCCATTGCTCAATCTTCATCCTGAGTGCGCCGCGCTACCTGACCTGCATTTACTTCAGGTGCTGCGCCAGCAGCTTGTTCATTTCGAACATCGTCGCCTGATCCTTGCCGAACACCTTCCGGAGCTTCTCGTCGGCTACGATCACCCGGCCGTCGTCGGGACTCTGCAGCTTGTGTCCCTTGATGTACTCCCAAACTTTGCTGACCACCTCGCCGCGCGCCATAGTGCCTTCGCCGACAACCGCCGCCAGCTCCGCGGAGGGCTGCAACGGCTGCTGTAGGGCGTTCGGCTTGCTGCCGGCCTTGGGCTTCTCGACCTTGGTTCCCTTCGGTGGCGCTTCGGACTCTGCAGCTTTGGGTTCCGCGGCCTTGGTCGTTTTCGGGGTCTTCGTCATTGGGACACCTCTGGGCTGATTGCCTTATGGGTTGAACTCTCCCGGGCACTGCGTCGTGCGCCGGGATTCGCCACTGGAGCTGGAGCGGCAGCGTTGGTCATGCGTGATGGAGCCATGGGGACGGCCATGTCCAGCTTAAAAATGGCTGCTTGGCGTTGGGGTCGCAGTCACGCCGCCGGGCGCGCTGCCGACTCCGCCCCGATCTCTGCCTCCAACTCTGCCATCAGCGCCGGTATTTCTGCCAACAACTCACGCGCCAGGAAGCCGACGCCGCCGTGCCGTTTCATCAGGACGCAGCCGGCGGTCCCATGCAGATAGACCCCCCAGACCGCCGCCCACAATGGCGCCGCGCCGCGCGCCAGCAACCCGGCGACGACGCCGGCGAGCGTGTCGCCGCTGCCCGAGGTCGCAAGTCCCACCGTCCCACCGGTGAAGTGCCAAGCCTCACCTTGCGGCGTGACGACCGTGGTCTCCCCACCCTTCATGACGACGACGCTGTGCAGCATGGCCGCGGCGCGCCGGGCATGGACAAGCGGTTCCGCCTCGACAGCTTCGCGTTCGACGCCCAGCAGGTGCGCCATCTCCCCGGCATGCGGGGTTAGCACGACGCGGCCGGAGTGACGGCGCAGCGCCTCGGCCTGGCGCTCCAGCCCGTGCAGCGCCCCGGCGTCAAGCACGATGGCAGTGCAGGCCGTGCCCGCCAGGATCGCGGCGACTAGGGCTTCCGTCGCATCGGGGTCCATCATGCCGGGTCCGACCAGCAGGGCGTCCACCCGGTCGGCACGGGCGATCACCCGCTCCGCCGATTTTACGTCGATGCCGCCAGCTTCCGTTTCCGGCAGTCCGAGCACCAGGGCTTCCGGCAATGCCAGGCCCAAGTGCGGGGCGATCGTCCGGCAGGTCGCGACCTGCAGCTTGCCCGCGCCTGCCCGCAACGCGCCCACGGCGGCCAACAGGGCGCCGCCGGGCACCTCCAGGCTGCCGCCCACCACCAGCACCCGGCCGCGGCCGTCCTTGTCCTGGGTATCCTCGTGGCTGGGCAGGGGATTGGCGCGCAGCAGGTCGGACGTGACGGGCGTCATCGTGCGGCGACCTGTTGATCTGGCTCGGCTGTCACGGGCGTTCCATCCTGCTCCATCGGCGCGGTGAAGTTGAATTGCCGCAGGATCATGCCGTCCGGGTTCTCCTGTGGGTCATAGGCATACTCGGTGACGCCGCAGTTCGCCACGTCGCCTTGGCGGTCCACCGCCAGGATGCCGGCCTCGTCCATGCCGTCCAGCAAATAGCGCATGCACAGCACCACGACCTGGTGACCGACGACCAGCACGCGCCGGCCGCCGTGATGCAGGCTGATGGTGTCCAGCGCCGAGCGCAGGCGGAGGATCACGTCGCACCAGCTCTCGCCGCCGGGGGGTCGGTGATAGAACTTGCCCATGATTTTGCGCAGCTCCGCCTGCTGCGGTTGCTCCTCCTCGATGCCGTAGCGGGTCAGGCGGTCGAGGATGCCGAACTCCTTTTCCCGCAGGCGCTCATCGGCGATGGGCCGGGATGCGTCGGGGGCCAGGCCGCCGGCGCCGATGATCCCGTCGGCAGTCTGGCGGGCGCGCAGGTAAGGGGACATCAGCAGCACGTCGGGGCGGGCGGCGGCTGGCATGGCGGCGAACCAGCGTCCGAGCGCCTCCGCTTGGGTGGTGCCCAAACCGCTGAGCGGCACGTCCACGTCGCGGTGGGCAATGTCTATGCGCGGCAGCCGGGCTGCCTGCGCCGCGTCGCGGGCGACGTTGCCGGCGCTTTCGCCATGACGCACGATCCAAAGCCGGTCCGGCCAGCGCTGCGGCATTCAGTTGCTCCCTTTGCGTGGGGGATTAAGGCATTTGAGGGCGGCAGGGTTCCGGCCGGCGTTCACGCGGCTGCGCCCCGGGTGGTGCCCGCCATGGGGCATGCTATAGCGGCGGCATGACCGAAGCGGCACCGGGCACGGCCTTTGACTTCACCCTGAACAGCCTTTCCGGTGCGCCGCTGCCGTTGCGCGCCTATGCCGGGCGGCCGCTGCTGGTGGTCAACACTGCGTCCCGCTGCGGCTTCACGCCGCAGTATGCCGGGCTGCAGGCGCTATGGGCGGAGCACCGCGGGCGCGGGCTGACGGTGCTGGGCGTGCCGTCCAACGACTTCGGTGGCCAGGAGCCGGGCACGGCGGAGGAGATCGGGCAGTTCTGCGCCGTGAACTATGGCGTGGACTTCCCGATGGCGGCCAAGGTCCCAGTTCGGGGGGCGGCGGCGCACCCGCTGTTCCGCTGGCTCGGCCAGCAGGGCGGGCTGCTGGCCCGGCCGCGCTGGAATTTTTATAAGTACCTCGTCGGCGCCGATGGCCGGCTGGTCGCCTGGTTCGGCAGCACCACCCCGCCAGGGTCCAAGCGGCTGCGTGCGGCGATAGACCGCGCGCTGGCCTAGCCACTCCTGGACGCCAGCGACGTCATGAAGGGAGCCGTGGCCGGCCCTTGGCCGGGGGCCGGCTTGGCCGACTCTCGGCCTGCAGGCGGTGTGGCCGCCGCGGCACCGTGGGTAGGATGCGTTCGGACCTGCACGCTGGCCGCCCCAGCTCGAACGGCGTTGCCTGACGGCTGCTGCAGCACCCGTGCGCCATGGCCGGGTCCGATGCCATGACCCGGCGGGACCTGATCCTGCCGATGCTCGGCGCCGGTATCCTTGTCATGGTTGCGGCGGGGCTGGCCCAGCGCCTGCCTGAGGACGCCGGCGGGATGGATCCGGACCGCACCTCCCGTTACATCGGCTTCGCATGCGCAGCCGCCGTGCTTTATGCTGTGGCGGTTTGGCGGGTCAGCCGGATTTCGGGGTCCGCCCTGCCCGTCGTGCTCGTGCTGGCGCTAGCGATGCGGCTGCTGACCTTCGCCAGCCCGCCGCTGCTGTCCACCGACATTTACCGCTATGTCTGGGACGGTAAGGTGCAAGCCGCGGGGATCAACCCGTATCTTTATCTGCCGGCTGCGCCGGAGCTGCTGGGCCTGCGGGACCAAGGGACCGCCGCGACCGCGATCTATCCCCACATCAATCGAGCCTACTACGCCCCGACCATTTATCCGCCGGTGGCTCAGGCGCTGTTCGCCTTGGTCGGCCTGGCCTGGCCAACGATCTGGGGCATGAAGGCTGTGATGCTGGCATTCGACCTGCTTGGCATCGGCGCTGCCCTGGCGCTGCTGCGGCTGGCGCGCCAGCCGGCGGAGCGGGTGCTGATCCTGGCGTGGAACCCGCTGGTGGTCTGGGAGTTCGCCGGCGGCGGCCACATAGACGCCGCTGCGCTGGGATTTGTGGGCTTGACCCTGGTGTTCGCGGCCCGGCGGAGCCGCGCGCTGGCCGGACTGGCGCTGGGTGCCGCAATATTGTGCAAACTGCTGCCGGCGGCGCTGTTCCCCGCGGTCTGGCGTCGCTGGGACCTGCGGACGCCCCTAGCTGCCGGCGCGCTGATCGCCGTGTCCTATGCGTGCTATGCCGGCGCCGGCTGGCGGGTGCTGGGCTACCTGCCAGGCTATGCGTCAGAGGAAGGATTGGGCAGCGGCAGCGGTTTCCTGCTGCTCAGGCTGGCCGCTGCGGCAGGGCCGTTGCCGTCTTGGGCGGGACCGGCCTATGCCGCGACCGCCGCCGTGGGGCTGTTGGCACTGGCGGCATGGATCGGCCTGCGCGGCCCGTTGCCGGAGGCGCCGGGGGCTCGCGCCGTTTTGATCTGCCGTGACGCGGTTTGGCTGACGATGGCCACGATGTTCGTACTTTCGCCGCATTATCCCTGGTATCTGACGGCGCTCGCAGTGCCATGTGTGCTGGCGCCGTCGCGTCCCGCCTTGTGGCTGATGGGGGCGGCGCCGGTGCTATATCTCGACGACCGTTTGACGCAGGTGGCTGCCCCGGCCGTGGTGTTCCTGCCCGCAGCGGCGCTTGTCGTTTATGACCTGTTCCGACACCGGATGCGCCGCGGCGCGCTCCCAGCCTGAGGAGGCTTCTCATGTCCGCAACCCTCGACGCCCGGTCGTCGGCTCCCGACCCCCGCCGCTACTTCGAGACGGTGTCCGCCGGGGACAGCGTGGCCGAGGCGATGCCGGTGTGCCTGTACTTGGAGGTGACCAACCGCTGCAACCTGCTGTGCGAAACCTGCCCACGCACCTTCGAGGCGCTGGAGCCGCCGGCCGACATGAGCATGGAGCTGTTCCGCCGCATCGTGGACCAAGTGCCCAACGTGTCCCGCGTGGTGCTGCACGGGGTGGGCGAGCCGATGCTGGTCAAGCACCTGCCCGACATGATCCGTCACCTCAAGCAGCCCGGGCGCAACACCCACGTGCTGTTCAACACCAACGGCACCCTGCTTGCGCCCAAGAAGCACCGCGAGATCATGGACACCGGGCTGGACGAGCTGCGGGTGTCCTTGGACGCGGCCGAGGCGGCGACGTTCCTGAAGGTGCGCGGCAAGGACATGTTCGACCGCATCGTGCGCAACGTGTCCGCCTTCACCAACCTGCAGGCGGCGCTAGGCCGCACCAAGCCTGTGGTGTCCTTGTGGCTGACGGGGTTGAAGGAGACGGTGGACCAACTGCCGGAATTCGTGCGGCTGGCCGGGCGGATCGGGGTCAAGGAGGTCCACCTGCAGCGGCTGGTGTTCGACGAGGCGGGGTTCGGCATGGCCCGCCTCGACAGCAGCCTATTCGAGCAGACGCGGGCGGAGGAGGAAGCCGTCATCGCCGAGGCTCAGGCCATCGGGCGGGAGTTGGGCGTGAGCCTGGACGCTTCGGGCGCGACGGAGCCGGGGCTGAGCCTGAAGAAGGCCGCGGGCGACAAGCCCTGGGCGACCTGCCGGCGTCCGTGGTCCCTGATGTACTTCACCGCGCATGGGCGGGCGCTGCCGTGCTGCATCGCGCCGTTCTCGGCGCGGGGTTATGACAACTACACGCTGGGCGATGCCACGCAGGATACCCTGCGCGAGATCTGGAACAGCCCGGCCTACCAGGGCTTCCGCACGGCGCTGGTCAGTGACGCGCCACCTAAGCCGTGCCAGGGATGCGGGCTGAGGTGGAGCCTGTAGGCTTGGACCTGCGCCGCGTTTCCGTGGTCATCCCAGCCTGGAACGAGGCGGAGGCCATCGGCCCTGTGGTGGCCGAGGTGCTGCGGGAAGCAGTGGGCGAGGTGATCGTCGCTGATGGCGGCAGCACCGATGGGACTGTGGACGCCGCGCGGGCTGCTGGTGCCCGGGTGCTGGACGCCGGGCGCGGTTATGGCCGGGCCTGTGCCGCGGGCGCGGTGGCAGCACGGCCGGAGTGCGACGTGCTGGCCTACATGGACGGGGACGGGGCGGACTGCGCCGACCAGTTGCCGCGGCTGGCCGGGCCGGTGCTGGATGAATCGCAGGACTTCGTGATCGCGTCCCGCACTCGGGGCGTGCGGGCGCCGGGGTCGATGAACTGGCACCAAGTGCTGGCGGGCGCCGTCGCCGGGCGGCTGATGGGGGCGCTGTATGGCGTCCGTTATACCGACATGTGCGCTTTCCGGGTGATACGCCGGGATTCCTTGGCGGGGCTGGGCATGGCTGAGATGACGTATGGCTGGAACATCGAGATGCAGATGAAGGCGGCGCGCAGCCGGCTTCGCATCCTGGAATTGCCGGTGCCCTACCGTTGCCGGGCAGGGGGGCAGTCGAAGGTGGCAGGGTCGGTGCGGGGTACGCTGCGGGCGTCCGGTAAGATCGTGGGCACGTTTGCGCGGGTTGCTGCGGCGGGGTCGCGGGTGTGATGATGGGGGATCGGCCCCGACCTCCGGCTGGGTAGGCACCCG
>CAXTCI010000026.1:0-2680 GCA_964242325.1 uncultured Acetobacteraceae bacterium | reverse complement strand
TGCCGACCGCATCTTGCCGCTGCCGGCGTTTGGGTGTCACCTTCATTAAGCCCCGGGGAACGGGGATCGGAGGGGGAAGCGATGACCAAGACGTTCAAACCGCGCCGGATGTGGGCCGTCGCGGCGTTGCTGATGGCCGGAGTTGCGCTGGCGCCCACATCGGGACGGGCAGCCGACAAGGTCGCGATGCAGGAGTTCATGGTGCCGGCCGCCGACGCCGGCATCCAGCTTTACGTCCGCAACAAGCATCCCGAGGGAATGCGGGCCTTCTCCCCCGACCGCGTGCTGGTTTATGTCCACGGCGCGACCTACCCGGCGGAAACGGCGTTCGACCTGCCGGTCGGCGGCGCGTCCATGATGGACATCCTCGCCGCCCGCGGCTGGGACGTTTGGATGCTGGACGTGCGCGGTTACAGCCGTTCGACCCGGCCGCCGGAGATGGACCGTCCGGCCGCGGACAACAAGCCGCTCGTGGACACTGCGACGGCGGCGCGTGACGTGGCGTCCGTCGTGGATTTCGTCATGAAGCAGCGCGGCGTGCCCAAGGTGAACATCATGGGCTGGTCGTGGGGAACGTCCATCATGGGCCTGTATACCTCCACGCATAACGACAACGTGGCCCGCCTGGTGCTGTATGCGCCGCAATGGCTGAGCAACGCCAAGGTGCCGGCCGACGCTCCGGCCCTGGGCGCCTATCGCGCCGTTACGCGGGACGCCGCGCGGGACCGTTGGCTGATGGGGGTGCCGGAGGCGAAGAAGGCCGACCTGATCCCGCCGGGCTGGTTCGACATGTGGGCGGATGCGACCTTCGCGACGGACCCGGTGGGCGCCAAGCAGAACCCGCCGGTGCTGCGCGCCCCGAACGGCGTGGGGCAGGACAGCCGCGACTACTGGATGGCCGGGAAGCCGCTGTATCAGCCGTCCGACATCCGGGTGCCCACCCTGTTGATCCACGCGGAATGGGACGCCGACCTGCCGAGCTACCAGACCGCCGCCTACTTCGCGGAGCTGAAGAACGCGCCCTACAAGCGGTGGGTCGAGTTGGGCGAGGGAACGCACACGGTGATGTTGGAGAAGAACCGGATGCAGTTCATAGACGAGGTCGTGCTGTTTCTGGAGGAGGGGCGTCCGCAGGCGCTGAACTGAGGCGGGGTCTCTCGCCGGGCCCGGCTTCGTCCATCGCCATGGTCGGAGCCGGGCAACTGCCTGCCGTTTACGGAGAAGGCGTCGCCGTCATGCCTGCCACGATGCCGCAGCACGGTCGATCCCGCCAACCTGACGACACCACGCACCAGGCTGTATCGAGACCGGACTGCCACCGGGCAATGCCCGCTCGCAGGGCGCGATCAGAAAGTAACGACCCAGTCCGCGAGCTTGCCCAGTTCCGTGCGTAGCAGCGCCGGCCCGAAGCTGTAGGCTCCTGGCCGTTCCCCAGGGGCGAGAGTGGCCGCGGCGAAGCGATGCAACTCCGCCCGAAGTTCGTTCGCGGCAGGAGCATCAGAAGCAGGCACGACGAACGCCTTGAGCCGGTTTCCCTCCTCCGGACGCATCAGCCGCACGCTTATTTCAGCTACTGCGGGGTGCTGCATGAGCATGGCACCGACCTGGCCTGGGATGACGTTGATGCCGCCTACTTGTATGGCGCCGTCGCGCCGACCGATCAGGCGGAACCGGTCGCTTGCCTCCCAGGTCAGCAGATCGGGCACCTCGACCGGCTGTCCCTCCCGCAGCAGTCGATCGCCGTCACGTTTCCAGCCCGGCAACAGCGCATAAGACTGTGCGGGATCGTCACGCCAGCCGATGCCGCCGGTCTCCGAGGCGCCGTAAACCTGCAGCAGCCGCGCCAGCCCGGCTTGTCGCAGCCCGATGGCCGTCTCGGCCGGGCACGGTGCCGAGGAGGTCACGCCGACCGCATCCACGGGCAACGGTCCGGCCAGCCCGCGCAGGACGGCGCCCCAGAACGCTGGATGGCCAAGCACCAGGTCGCCAGGACGCAGCAGAGTTGCCAGTTCCGCGGGCGCGTGCCCCCGGAGTTCAACGACAGGCAAGCCACCCAAGTGCCGCGGCAGGAGCACGGAGTGAATGAAGCCGTAGGCGTGATGGGACGGGATGACCGACAACACCCGGCGCCTGCTGCTCCCGATCAGCGACGCCAACGCCTCGGCTTCTGTCTCAAGGCTGGCAAGCGCATGCGTCGTCCGCTTCGGCATCCCGGTGCTGCCAGAGGACCGGAAGGTCACTCGCTGCGGTGGGCGCCCCACGCTGCCGGCAACGGCATCGCACCAGGCGCCGAAGGACCGTGCCTGCATCAGCCCGGGACCAACGCCCCCATCCGGCAGCAGCTCGGCAGTGGCAGCCGACAATGACAGCAGATCGAGCGAGTCGACCGCGGCGGGACCAAGCTCGTCCAAACGCGTGGCGTCGGTCCAGCTCCAGGGTGGCGGACCGCCAGGTGCGCCAAGCCGCAGCCGCCGCAGTTCGGCGTGCAACTGGTCGGCCAGCACCCGCGACAAGGTGCGCCGGTCCGTGCCCCACCACGATCTGCAGACCTCCTGATCCGTCATTGCAAGCGTCCTCTACGACGGCGCGATTATGATCCACCTTGCTAAATAATTGCAACAATCTATCAAATCTTGACTGGTCCTTTGCCCGTTCGGCCTAGAGTATACGTATTTGCCGC
>CAXTCI010000025.1:0-39182 GCA_964242325.1 uncultured Acetobacteraceae bacterium | reverse complement strand
TCCTCGACGGCGCGGAGGATGCGCTTGCGGGCGGTGGTGCGGTCTTGGGCCGGGTCGCGGTTGGGCTGCTTGGGGTCGTCCAGGGTCTGCGCGAGGGCGATGCAGCGGCGGACGGCCCGGGCGATCTGGTCGAAGGCGGCGGCGGTGCGGATTAGGGTGTTTGCGGCCGAGAGGTCTGGCGCTGGGGGCGGGGTGGGCGGCGCGTCCATGGGCTGCCGTGGAGAGACTGTCGCCTGATGCGCGGCTTGGGCCAGCGCCTGGGCGTGCAGCACTCGGGCGATGCCGGTGCCCATGTGGATGAGCGCGTCCAAGGCCTGGCCGTGCCCGCGCGGGTCCGCGGCTGGTGAGCCGGGGTCGTTGGGCGGGGTGGCCTGGGGTGCTGTGGCAGACATGAACGGAACAAGAACATTGTTGGGGTGGGGCGTCAAGGATTGCTTGGGGGTGGTCGGGGGCGGATACGTTGCGGGGCGTGAGGGAGTGGGTGTGCGTGGGTGCGCTGGCTTTGGCTTGGAAGCTGCCGGGGGCTGTTGCGCAACAGGTGGCCCGGCGGTGGGTGGAGATGCGGATTGACCGCACGGTGGCTGACGCCTGGGTGGCCGGCAATGGAGTTGGGCGAACTGGTCGCGGATGAGGCTGAGATACGGCTGGGGTGAAGGTTTTGGACGTCGGGTTGGTCTCGGTCGCCGAAGTGGGGTTGGGGGTGAAGTGCTTTGCCGAGTTGGGGGAGCGGGAGGCGTTTCTAGCTAAAGCCGACATCCTGGTGTGCTTGCTGCCGGACACGCCGGAGATGCGTGGGGTCATACGGGCGAAGACGCTTACTCTGCTGCCGGCCGGGGCTGGGGCATTGAATGAGGGGCGGGTTTGAGCGAAGGGAGAACTACACAACCATTACGATCTAAAAAAAGGGCTACTAACCGGTCCGGATCTCCGATCTTCTATACGAAGCCATCTATCCAAAAATGGTAAACAAGAAAGATATGACGTGGAATCTTAGCCATTGCATTTCTCATCCCCTGCCGCTCAGTTTAACATCAGCAACAACCACCATTGACAAAAGCCACATTGAGCGTGTTATAAAAGAGCAGCACGGTGGGTGAAAAATTATGATTGAGCAAGCTGACTTGGCGTTTGATGCAAGGATGCACAAAGATCCTCGACGCGATGATGATAAGCGAAGTGAGTATGCGCGCGACAAGGCAAGGATTGTCCACTCTGCTGCATTTCGGCGTCTTCAAGGTAAGACGCAGGTTATGGGGGTCGGAGAGGGTGACTTTCACCGTACTCGCCTCACCCATTCCATTGAGGTAGCGCAGATTGGGGAAGGTCTTTTGCTGACGCTTCGTGATAGCTACAAGGCTGACGAAGAAGTTTCTCAGTGGCTGCCTGAGCGAGACTTATTAGAGGCCGCATGTTTCGCCCATGATCTTGGGCATCCCCCTTTCGGTCATGGTGGGGAACGCGCGCTACAGGCTTGTTTGCTTGGAAAGGGTGGTTTTGAGGGTAACGCCCAAACATTGCGTATCTTGGTCAAGCTTGAAAAGCTCCGGATTAAGCAGGGGATTAATCCAACTCGGCGAACCGCTCTAGCTACTTTGAAGTACCCTGTAGCATACGCTCGCTACGACGAAGCAACTCACAAAGTGAGGCCGCCGAAGTGCTACTATGACACAGAAGATTCTGTGGTGCGGTGGCTTTTGGCGCCATTCTCAGAAGGTGATCAGCGAATGCTTGCCGTTCTTGACGCTAAAGGGAAGCCGTTGCATCGTTCATTTGATGCTTCAATCATGGAGCAAGCTGATGATATTGCCTATGCGGTTCATGATTTGGAAGATATCGTAGCTCGTCGAATGGTGAGTAGGCAAGAGATGGAAAGTCGTGTTGATGACATTTTTCCGGAGTCGCAGATCGGTGGTTCGAAAGGCATGCGGCATGATGAGTTCGTTAAAGAACTCTATGATTGCGGTAGCGCGCGTCGCAAGCAAATGATTGGTAAGCTTGTCAATCTTTTCGTAACGGAGACGAAGGTGGACCGTCAGGCGGATTTCTCTCACCCGCTGCTGAGATTTCGTGTTACTCTAGACGCGAATGTTAAATATCTTCTCGAACGCTTAAAGAGTGTTACGTACTCTCTTGTTGTAGAGCAGGCGGGGGTGCAACAACTTGAACGACGCGGGCAACGCGTGGTCACAGCACTTTACAACGAAATTAGCTCTGATCCAAGTCGTCTCATACCCAAAAGCGCTTGGGCGGACTTGGACTCAAGTGATTCGGAACAGCGCCGTGTTTGTGACTACGTCGCCGGAATGACCGATCCATACGCAGAGCGAATTTATGGACGTCTGTTTACCCCCGGAATTGGTTCAAGCCATGATGAGTTATAGATGCGTTCCGCTTGAAGCTTCAGCCACTGGAAGAAACTCACTCAATCCAGCACGAAGTCCTGACCAACAACCGAAAAAGTGATTGACGTTGCCGTCTGGAGGTTTAAAGGACTCAGCATGTCATCTGATCGCTGAGCTGCCGAAGTTTGGCCAAAATACACCTGAACCCAATCACGCTTGACCCCCATCCCCCACCCGCCGATGATCCCCTTCACCGAAGGAGACCCCGCCATGAACGTCGTCACCACCCCCGCCCAACGCGCCGGCGTGTCTGCCGAGGAGTGGAAGCTCCGCTGCGATCTTGCCGCCCTGTATCGGCTTGTCGCGCATCATCGGATGACCGACCTTATCTACACCCACATCAGCGCCCGCTTGCCGGGGCCGGAGAACCACTTCCTCATCAACCAGTATGGGGTGATGTTCCACGAGATGCGGGCGTCCGACCTGGTGCGGATCGATATGGACGGCAACATGGTGGAGAACCTGACCGGCAACCGCCGGGTCAACGCCGCCGGGTTCACCATCCACTCCGCCATCCATATGGCCCGGCACGACCTGCAATGCGTCATCCATACCCATACCGCTGCCGGCATGGGCGTTGCCGCCCAGCGGCATGGCTTGCTGCCGCTCAGCCAGCATGCGCTGAAGTTCTACGGGCACCTCGGCTACCATGGGTATGAGGGGATCGCGTTGGACTTGGACGAGCGGCAGCGGCTGGTCCGCGACCTCGGGCCGCACAATGCGATGATCCTGCAGAATCACGGGCTGCTCGCCGCCGGGCGGACGATCCCCGAGGCGTTCAACACGATCTATTACCTGGAGCGTGCTTGCCAGGCGCAGATCGCGGCGCAGGCTGGCGGGTCCGAGCTGGTGATGCCGCCGGAAGAGGTGCGGCAGCATACCGCCCAGCAGTTCCGTGGGGAGGGCCGGCTGGAGCACTACGAGATGATGTGGGAGTCTTGCCTGCGCCTGGTGGAGCACGATACCCCCGATTACCGTTCTTGACCGAGCCGCTTCTCCGCATTGAGGGGCTGCGGACCGTCTTTCCCGGGGCAAAGGGAGGGAGCGGCGACGTGCCGGCGGTGGATGGGGTGTCGCTGTCGGTGGCGCGGGGCAAGACCCTGGGGATCGTCGGCGAAAGCGGCTGCGGCAAGTCCATGCTGTCGCTGTCGGTGATGCGCCTGGTGCCGCAGCCGGGGCGGATCGCGGCGGGGCAGGTGGTGTTCGACGGGCAGGACGTGCTGGGGCTGGACGCCGCGGGCCTACGGGGGCTGCGGGGCAACCGGATCGCCATGATCTTCCAGGAGCCGATGACCAGCCTGAACCCGGTGTTTACGGTCGGCGACCAGATCATGGAGGCGATGCGGGCGCATGACCGCCGGGCTAGTGGCGCCGACCTGCGGGCTCGCGCCGCGGCGGCGCTGGATCGGGTCAGGATTCCGGCTGCGGCGCGGCGGCTGGATGACTATCCGCACCAGATGAGCGGGGGCATGCGGCAGCGGGTGATGATCGCGATGGCGCTGTCTTGCGGACCCGACCTGCTGATTGCCGACGAGCCGACGACGGCGTTGGACGTGACGGTGCAGGCGCAGATCTTGGACCTGCTGCGGGATTTGCAGGCGCAGACGGGGATGGCAATCATCCTGATTACCCACGACCTCGGCGTGGTTGCGGAAATGGCGGATGAGGTTGGGGTGATGTATGCGGGCCGGGTGGTGGAGCGTGCTTCGGGCACGGCGATCTTTGACGATCCGCAGCATCCTTATACGCTGGGGCTGCTGGGGAGCATCCCTCGGGTGGAAGAGACGCGGGAGCGGCTGCTCGCCATTGAGGGGGCGGTGCCGGCGCCGTTCGCACTGCCGACGGGGTGCCGGTTTAATCCGCGTTGCGTGTTCCGCGCCCCGAAGTGCACGGAGGTGGACCCGCCTTTGCTGCCGCTAGGCGTCGGTCATGCTGCGGCGTGCATCCGGGCGCCGGTTGAGGAGTTGGCGGCTTGAGGGGGTTGCGGCTTCTTCCTCTTCCTTCGGGAGAAGGGAGCTACACGGGCCAAATCCTGGGTATCTTGGCACGACGCGATCCTGCATTACCGATTTTGGTCCATGCGGCCTTTCCCTCACCCCGACCCTCTCCTGGAGGGAGAGGGGGCAGGAAGCAGGTAACTTGACCCCGTTGCTGGAGGTTGAGGGGCTGACCAAGCATTACCCGATCCGGGCGGGGCTGCTGTCGCGTGCGTCCGGCGCGGTGTGGGCGGTGGATGGGGTGTCGTTCAAGGTGTTCCGGGGCGAGACCCTGGCGCTGGTTGGCGAAAGCGGATGCGGCAAGAGCACGACGGCGCGGCTGGCGCTGCGGCTGATAGACCCTACGGCCGGGACGGTCTGGTTTGAGGGCGTGGACATCACCGACCTGCAGCGTGCCCCGTTGCGGGCGCTGCGGCGGCGGATGCAGATCGTGTTCCAGGACCCGTATGCTTCGCTGAACCCGCGGATGACGGTGGGCGCCATTCTGGAGGAGCCGCTGGTCGTCCATGGCATCGGCAACGCCGCGGCACGGCAGGCCCGGGTGGCGGAGCTGCTGGGCCTCGTGGGCCTTGCGCCGTATCATGCCGCGCGCTACCCGCACGAGTTCAGCGGAGGGCAGCGGCAACGCATCGGCATTGCGCGGGCGCTGGCGGTGGAGCCGGCGCTGGTGGTGCTGGACGAGCCGGTCAGTGCGCTCGACGTGTCTATTCAAGCGCAGGTGGTGAACCTGCTGGGCGACCTGCAGGCTCGGCTGGGGCTGGCCTACTTGTTCATTGCGCATGATCTGGCGGTGGTGAAGCACGTCGCCGACCGGGTGGCGGTGATGTATCTGGGCCGCATCGTCGAGACTGGACCCAAGGACCAGGTGTTTGCCGACCCGCGCCACCCTTATACGCGGCTGCTGCTGTCGGCGATCCCGCGCCCCGATCCGCATCGCCGGCTGGCGCGGCAGGCGGCGCAGGGTGACCTGCCCAGCCCGGCCAATGTTCCCACGGGCTGCCGCTTCCATACGCGGTGTCCTTTCGTTATTGACCTTTGCCGAACAAAGGATCCCGCTTTGCTGCCAGTTGAACCCGGCCACCTGTCTGCTTGCCACCGCGCCGCCGAGTTGCCGCCTTGGGATGCCGAGCAGGTCCATGCCGCGCCGCCTAATGCCGCGCGGCGCCTGGCGCTTTATGCCGAGCGCCGGGCTGCGCAGGTGGAAGCGGCGCAGTGACTGCTGTTTCGATGCTCGCCACGCTGGTCCACCCGCGCATCATGATGGTGGGGGGAGGGGCGGTAAAGGAGTTGCCGGGCGTGCTGGCGAAGCTCGGCCTGTCGCGGCCGCTGGTGGTGACCGATCCTTATATGGTCAGCAGCGGCTTGGTCCGGCGCTGCCTGGACCCGATGGAGGCGGCCGGGCTGCACCCGGCGGTGTTCAGCGACACCGTGCCGGAGCCGACGGACACCGTGATTGACGCGGGGGCGGCTTTGTTGGCTGCGGGGTCGTATGATTGCCTGGTTGGCTTCGGCGGGGGCTCGCCGATTGATACCGCCAAGGCGATGACCATCCTGGCGTCGGGCCGGGCGTCCGGCGCGGGCAAGCACATGCGGGACTTCAAGGTGCCGGTGGCGGCGGACTCTGCCGCACTGCCGGTGATTGCCGTGCCGACCACGGCGGGTACGGGCAGCGAGGCCACCCGGTTCACCGTCATCACCGACACCGAGCGCGGCGAGAAGATGCTGATCGCTGGCATGGCCGCAATGCCGCTGGCTGCGGTGGTGGATTACGAGCTGACCTTTACCGTCCCTCGCCGCATTACCGCCGACACGGGCGTGGACAGCTTGACGCATGCCTTGGAGGCTTATGTGTCGCGCCGGGCCAACGCGTATTCGGACGTCCAAGCGTTGGCGGCGATGCGGCTGATCGGCGCTAATCTGCGTACCGCTTATGCCGAGCCGGATAATGCCCGGGCTCGGGAGGCGATGATGCTTGGCGCCATGCAGGCTGGCATCGCGTTCACCAATAGCAGCGTCGCCCTGGTGCATGGCATGAGCCGCCCCATCGGCGCGCACTTCCATGTGCCGCACGGCCTGTCCAATGCCATGCTGCTGCCGGCGATCACGCGGTTCGGATTGGAGGCGGCCGAGGCCCGGTATGCCACGGCGGCGCGGACGGTCGGCTGTGCCCTGGACCGGGACAGCGATGCCGTGGCGGCAGGCAAGCTGGCGGAGGGGCTGGCGCAGCTCAACCGCGACCTGGACGTGCCGACGCCCGGAGCGTTCGGGATCGGCAAGGGGGACTGGGACGCGCGGCTGGATGTCATGGCCGATCAGGCGTTGGCGTCTGGCAGCCCAGGCAATAACCCGCGGGTGCCGACGAAGGAGGAGATCGTGGCGCTATACGGGGTGGTGTGGTCGGGGAACTCGTAAGCCCGTCGGGACGAGGGCGTCCTGAACGGCTGCCGTGTGGACCTGCATTGTTGTGCCGCAGTATCCGGCCAGCATAAGGTCGAACGGTTCAGTTCAAAGGCTGCTCAGGATGCCACTGCCGCTTGATGCCGAGGAGCTTAAGCGCCGTGTGCAGGCCGGTGAGAGGTTTTCCTTTAGGCACTTCTACGGCCATACCGCCCGTAAAGATGGCCGTGTCTCAAATGCCGTCTTCAGCCAATTCCACCCGTGCCGTTTCGAGATTGATGGTGAGACGTTCCATTGGGCGGAGCAGTGGATGATGGCCGGGAAGGCGCACCTGTTCGGCGACCATGCTACCAGGCAGAAGATCATGGCCGCGTCGTCCGCGCAGGACTGCAAGCAGCTCGGCCGGGAGGTGGCTGGCTATGATGACGACCGATGGGCGGCGGTGCGGTTTGATCTGGTTACCCGCGGGAGCGTTGGGAAGTTCGGCCAGGATGACGTGTTCAGGGACTACCTGCTTTCAACTGGTGACGATGTGCTGGTGGAAGTTGCTCCATGTGACCTCGTTTGGGGGATCGGGCTGGGCCGGGATGATCCCGGCGCCAATGACCCTCTTGCTTGGCCCGGCCTTAATCTTCTTGGCTTTGCGATCGTGAGGGCGCGCGGCATCCTCCGGGGCGAATAGCCAGGGACCGTGCCGACACGGCATGTTGCGCGTAGGAAATGGGTTGCACGCCGGCCGGCCTGGTGGGTCGTCATCAAGCTACCGACGCCGGCTCCCGCAGCAGGTTTTCCAGATCCAGCTGCTGCGTGACCATTGCCAGGGTGCCATCCGCGTTGTGCGGCCATTGGTCCGCCGGGCGGTCCCAGTATAGCTCGACGCCGTTGCGGTCGGGATCGGACAGGTAGAGCGCCTCGCTCACCCCATGGTCGGACGCGCCGTCCAGCTCGATGCCGGCCTGAATCAGCCGGCGGAGCGCGTCCGCCAGGTCGGCCCGGGTCGGATACAGCACTGCCGTGTGGAACAGCCCGGTCGTGCCCGGCGACGGGGGCGAGCCACCCAGGCTCTCCCATGTGTTCAGCCCGATGTGGTGATGGTAGCCGCCGGCAGAGATGAAGGCGGCCTGGGTGCCATAGCGCTGCATCAACTGGAACCCCAGCACGCCGACGTAGAAGCCGAGGGCGCGGTCGAGGTTTGACACCTTTAGGTGGACATGACCGATGCGGACGCCTGGGGCGATCGGATGCGCGGGGGATTGGACGGGGGATAGGGTGGTGCAGGACGACATGTTCGATGCTCCGTTCCGGTGGGATCAGGCGACGCGGGGCTGGGCCGCCCGGCGGAAGGCAGGTGTTGGGACTAACGCCCAGGCGCCGTCTCCGACCAGGGCCAGCGCGACCAGGCCAACCGCCCAGAATGCCGGATACTCCCAGCCGCCGCCGGTGTTGGTGAACAGCCAGCCATTGGCGCCGTGCACCGTCGCGATGGCGCCGAGCAGGATGGGCATCAAGGCCAGGGCGGCCAGCCTCGCCCAGACGCCGACGATGAGCGCGGCGCCGCCCAACACCTCGGCGGCGATGACAACGTAGGCCAGGGCCGGCGGCAGGCCAAGCTGGCCGAAGAACCCGGCGGTTCCCGCGGGGGTGAAGACGAACAGCTTTACTCCGGCATGGGCCAGGAACATCAGGCCGAGGCCGATGCGCAGGATGAAGGCGGCGTAGGGGGCGGTGCGTGGGTCGGTCATCGGTGTTCTCCGTTTGGGATGCACCCTACATCGTCCCTCGCGGTTCCCGTGATAATCGGCGAAGATGTTGGATCATCTCATACTAGGGGTTGGAGGTGACGGGTGCTTGACCAGGTCACGGGAATGCGGGTCTTCGTTCGCGTGGCGGCAGCGGGCAGCTTGGCTGCGGCTGGACGCAGCCTCAGTTTGTCGCAGACGATGGTGACCAGGCATGTGGACGCCACCGAGGCGCGGCTTGGCGTGCGGCTGCTGCATCGGTCCACCCGGCGGTTGACGCTGACGGAGGCGGGGCGTGGCTACCTTGAGGCCTGCCAGCGCATCCTGGCGGAGATCGAGGAGGCCGACGAGGCGGCAGCGGCCGGGCAGGCGGAGCCGCGGGGGCTGCTGCGGCTGAATGCGCCGGTGTCGTTCGGCACGTCGCAGGTCGCGCCGTTGCTGGGCAGGTTTGCCGCGAGCTATCCCAAGGTGCGGCTCGACGTTGGGTTGAACGACCGGGTGGTGGACTTGATCGAGGAGGGATGGGACCTTGCCATACGCATCGGCGTGCCGCGTGACTCCAGCCTGGTGTCGCGCCGGTTGGCGCCGTGCCGGATGGTGGTGTGCGCGTCGCCGACCTACCTGCGGGCGCATGGGACGCCGCGGACCCTTGCGGACCTCGCGGGCCATAATTGCCTGGGATATACGCTGTCGGAGCGTATGGGCACGAGCCGGTGGAGCTTTGGCTGGGATGCAGAGGTGGTGGCGCCGGTGTCTGGCACCATGCAGGCCAACAACGGCGACGCTTTGCGTGAGGCCGCGCTGGCGGGATTGGGCGTGATCTACCAGCCGACGTTCCTGGTCGGCGGCGATGTGCGCGGCGGGGCACTGGTTGCCTTGACGCTCGATCATCCGCCGGCGTTGGCGGGGTATATCCAAGCGGTGTTCAGGCCGGACCGGATGCTGCCGCTGAAATCGCGGGTGATGATAGACTTCCTGGCGGGGCGGTTCGGCGACGATCCGCCGTGGGACCGCGGCTGATTTGGTGGGTTAGACCGTCTGCTTGCCTGCTGGCTTCGGCACGGCCTGCGCGTCGCGTCGGAGGCGGTTCTCGCCCAGCAGGAGCAGGATCGGCGCGGCGATGAAGATGCTGCTGCTGGTGCCGACCACGATGCCGAACAGCATCATCACTGCAAAACCGGACAGCGAGGGGCCGCCGAACAGCGCTAGCGGCAGGCTCGCCAGGAAAACGGTCATGCTGGTGCCGAGGGTGCGGTTCAGGGTCTCGTTGATGGACAGGTCGATCAGCTTGCGGAGCGGCATCGTCTTATACTTGCGCAGGTTCTCGCGCATCCGGTCGTAGACGACCACCTTGTCGTTGGTGGAGTAGCCGATCACGGTCAGGATCGCCGCGACCATCACCAGGTCGAACTCGATGCGCGTTACGGCCAGGAAGCCGATGGCCTTGGTTACGTCCAGGAGCAGGGTTACGACTGCGCCAACTGCGAACTGCCATTCGAAGCGGAACCAGATGTAGACCAGGATCATCAATAGGCTGATGCCTAGGGCGAGCATGCCGTTCTGGAATAGCTCCTCGGATACGGAGGCGCCGACGGCGTCGGTGCGGACCAGGCGGGTGCCGGGTTGGGCGGCTTCGAGCGCGCCGCGGACGCGGGAGACCAGGGCTTCGGTGGCGTTCTGGCCGCTTTGCGGGTCCAGGCGGATGCTGACGCTGTCGTCGCTGCCGAAACGCTGCAGGCCGGCGTCGGGCAGGCCCGCCGTTGTCAACGCCTGGCGAAGCTTGCCGAAGTCGGCGGGGCCGGGGGTGCGGACCTCCATCACCACGCCGCCGCGGAAGTCTATCCCTAGGTGCAGGCCGGGATGGAAGAACAGGATCACCGACGCGATCGACAATACCGCCGAGGTGGCCAGGCCGAGGAAGCGGCCCCGCATGAACTGGATTGTCGTGTGGTCGGGGACCAGGCGGAACAGCGGGCGGATGAACATGGGGGTTACACCGGCAACAGGGCGGGGCGGCGGGACACGAACCAGCGCACCATCAGCAGCCGCGCCACGACTGTTGCAGTGAACATGGTGGTGGCGATGCCCACTGTAATGGTGACGGCGAAGCCTCGGACGGGTCCGGAGCCGAAGACGAACAGCATGACGTGCGCCAGGAAGGCCGTGGCGTTGCTGTCTATGATGGTGCCGTAAGCCCGGCGGAAGCCGGTTTCCAGCGCGTTGATCGGCGTGCGGCCGTTGCGGACCTCCTCGCGGATGCGCTCGTTGATCAGGATGTTGGCGTCCACGGCAACGCCTAGGGTCAGCAGGATGCCTGCCATGCCGGGTAGGGTCAGGGTTGCGCCCAGGAGCGATAGCACCGCGACTTGCAGCAGCAGGTTCATCAGCAGCGCGGCGTTGGCGAACCAGCCGAACAGGCCGTAGAACACTGCCATGTAGATCATTACCAGCAGGAGGCCGACGCCCAGCGCGACGGCGCCGCGGAAGATGCTGTCGGCGCCTAGCTCGGGGCCGACGCTGCGCTCCTCGACGACTGCCAGGGGGGCGGGTAGGGCGCCGGCGCTCAGCAGGTTCGCCAGGTCGCGCGCTTCTTTTTGGGTGAAGCTGCCGCTGATCTCGCCCTTGCCGGCGAGGATGGCGCTGCGGATGACGGGGGCGCTGATGACCTTGTCGTCCAGCACGACGGCGAAGCGATGGCCGATGTTGGCGCTGCTGACGTCGGCGAAGCGGCGGGTGCCTACGCTGTCGAAGGTGAAGAAGATCTTCCAGCCGCCGTTCTGCTGGTCTTGCTCCGCGCTGGCGGAGGTGAGGCTGGCGCCGTCCACCTCGACGCGGCGGCGGACTGGCTCCTTGACGCCGGGCTGCTTGTCCACCGGCAGGAAGTCCACGCCGGGGGGTGGGGGGGCGTTGAGGTTCGCCGTCTCGTCAAGCAGGCGGAAGGTCATGCGGGCGGTGCGGCCGATCAGCTCCTTGACGCGGTTGGGGTCCTCGATGCCGGGGAGCTGCACGACGATGCGGTTGTCGCCCTGCTTGGTGATGACTGGGTCCAGGACGCCGGTTGTGTCTATGCGGCGGCGGACGATCTCGATGCTTTGGGCGATGGCGCGGTCGGCGCGGTCGCGTAGGATGGCGGGGGATAGAGTCATGGCTACGGCGCCGGGTTCGGTCGTGACGTCGTACTCGGCGGCGCCGGCCGAGGTGGATGCGGTGCGGAGCAGGCTGGCGGCATCATCTACCTGGGCGGGGTTGCCGATGCGGACTAGGACGCGGTCTTGGGCGGCTTGGACTGTCGGGGGCAAGTACTGCACCTTGCCGCGTAGGGCGGTGCGGGCGCTGTCGGCTAGGCTGTCCAGGCGCTCCTTGACGACG
This sequence comes from uncultured Acetobacteraceae bacterium, assembly GCA_964242325.1. Classification (GTDB taxonomy): domain Bacteria; phylum Pseudomonadota; class Alphaproteobacteria; order Acetobacterales; family Acetobacteraceae; genus DASWOJ01. The sequence goes on along the minus strand of CAXTCI010000025.1, from coordinate 27,278 downwards.
GTGGCCATGTCCACTTCCAGCAGCAGGTAGCTGCCGCCGCGTAGGTCGAGGCCGAGGCGGACCTGCGGCCAGGGTATCCAGGATGCGGGCTGCGGCAGGAAGTTGGGCAGGCATAGCAACGCGCCGAGGAGGCAGGCCGCGGCGATCAGCGCGATCTTGAGGCGGCTGAAGTAGATCATGGCAGGCGTGTTGGTCCGGTCATGGGTTTGACCGCGGGTATGCCGAGGCTGGCGGGTGGGCGCAAGGGTTGCGGTGATTGGGGGGTCTTCTCTGCGTTTGGGAGAGGGTGGGGGGTAGGGAGGGGTGGGCGCTCGCTGTTTGAGTGGGTTGTGTGCGCTGGCGGGACCGTTTGCGCTCCGCTCCGCAGCAAGACCCCCTCACCCCGGCCCTCTCCCGGAGAGGGAGGGAGAAGGGGTGCTTGGTGTTGCTGGGCCTGGAGGCTACACGGGGCGGATGAGTAGTGGGACCCTGCGGATTGGCATTATTGGGGCCGGGCACTTTGGGCGGTTTCATGCGCTGAAGGTTGCCGGCAGCCAGCGGGCGGTGCTGGCGGGGGTGCATGACCTCGATCTGGTGCGCGCTGCGGCTGTGGGAAAGGAAGCGCGGGCGCCGGCTCTGTTGCTGCCGGACCTGCTGGCGGTTTGCGATGCCGTTATCATTGCTGCCCCGGCCGATGCGCATCATGCCTTGGCGGCGCAGGCCATGCGTGCGGGACGTCATGTGCTGGTGGAGAAGCCGATTGCCGCGACGCTGGCGGAGGCGGATGAGCTGGCTGCCGTGGCCGCGCAGTCCGGCGTCGTGCTGCAAGTGGGGCACCTGCTGCGCTACTCCGCGGAGCACCGGGCGATCTCTGCCCGGATCACCCGGCCGCTTTATATCGAGTGCGCCCGCATTGCGCCGTTCAAGCCTCGGGGCACCGATGTGTCGGTGATCCTGGACTTGATGATCCACGACCTCGACCTGGTGCTGGCGCTGGTGGATAGCCCGATCAGCAGCGTGGACGCGCTCGGCGCCGCGGTGTCCAGCGCGCATGAGGATATCGCCAATGCTCGCGTGCGGTTCGAGAACGGCTGCGTTGCCGCCATCACCGCAAGCCGCATTTCGCTGAAGACGGAGCGGCGGATGCGGCTGTTCTCGGAGGAGGGCTACCTGTCCGCCGACTTCGTGGCGCGTAAGCTGGTGATGATCGGGCGGGAGCGCGGCCTGCCGCTGCCGGGCACGGGGGGCTTCCGGCGGGAGGAGACGAGCTGGACCGAGGGTGACGCCATGGCGGCAGAGCATGAGGCTTTCGTTGCCGCTTGCCTGGATGGTGCTCCGGTGGTGGTGGATGCCGCCGCTGGCCGCCGGGCGCTGGCGGCGGCGCTGGCGGTCACGCAGGGGATGGCGGAGTCACGGCGGGTGGCAGTTGCGTCCGGGTTGATCGGCAGCTTGTAGCAACGACGGTGCAGAGCGTGGTTGGGCTGGGTGATTGCTGCGGCGGAGCAGGGCCTTGGCAGATTGGGGCGGTGGTAGATTGGGGCAGTTTGGATTTGGCTTGATCCCTGCTTCAACGTCTCAAGCCGGGATCGCCCGCCATAGGCCGCGTGGCCTGGGTGCGGGACGGGGACTTTGCCATGCGTCCGCCATGTCTGCCGGCGTCGAAGCATTGGCCGCAGTCCTCGCCCGCCGAGTGTTGGTCGCCTGGTCCAAGACGCCCAGCACCTCATGCGCTGCGGCTTCTGACGGCAGGGTGCCGGGAGGGCGCAGGCTGTCTATGACCGCATGGAAGCCGTTCCGCTGCGCGTCCGCCTGCGCCGGGTCGCACAGCAGGGACAGCACGGTGCGGCTGAGGGTTTCGGCGGTGCAGTTGCCTTGCAGCAGTTCCGGCACTAGGGCGCGGGCGGCCAGGAGATTGACCATCGCGACGTGGGGCACCTGGATCATGCGCCGGGCTATCGCGGCGGTCAGCGGGTTGACGCGGTAGGTGACGGCCATCGGGACGCCGGCCAGGGCCAGTTCCAATGTGGAGGTGCCGGACTTGGTCAGGGCGGCGCTGGCGGCGGCGTAGGCGTCGTGCTTGGCGCTGGGGTCGGTCAGGATGATGGGCTGCATGGGCCAGCCTTCCGCGGCGCGGCGCACCACGTCGCTGACGGCGGCGGATACTGGCAGGACTGGGCGCAGTGTTGGCTCCTGCGCGGCCAGCAGGTGCAGGGCGCGGCCGAATACTGGGAGCAGGCGCGGCGCCTCTGACCGGCGGCTGCCGGGCATCAGGACTAGCACGGGCTGGCTGGGCGTGAGGCCGTGCTCGGTGCGGAAGCGGGCGGCGTCGCCTTGGTCGGCGCCGGATTCCAAGACGGGGTGGCCGACGAAGGTGGCGGGCAGGCCGTGCTGGGCGAACCAGGCTGGCTCGAACGGCAGCAGGCATAGCAGGCGGTCCCATAGGCCGGGGTAGCGCTTTACTCGGTGTGCCCGCCAGGCCCAGACCTGGGGGGCGACGTAGTGGACGCGCGGGATGCCGAGTGGCGCGACACCGGCCAGGACGTGGTGCATGAAGCCGGGGCTGTCCACCGTCACCACGACGTCCGGGCGGAGGCGGGCGATGTCGGCCAGGACTTCGGCGTGGCGGCGGCGGAGCAGGCGGATGCGGGGGACGACCTCGATGATGCCCATGACGGATAGGTCGGAGATCGGGAACAGGCTGGCGGGTAGGCCGCTGTCGGCCATGCGGGAGCCGCCGACGCCGGCGAACTCCAGGCCGGGGCGCTGGGCGCGTAGGGCGGAAATCAGGCGGGCGCCCAGTACGTCGCCGCTGGCCTCCCCTGCGAGGATGTAGATCAGGGGCACGGTGGGTTGCCGGGGGCCATGCCGGGCTGCATAGGGGGCGGGGACGGTGGGTGCAACATGGCGGAGGCGTTGGGGATGCTGACCTTGGGGCTGGGCCGGGGATGACGGCCACTTTGCTGCATGTCACGACTGCCGAGGCCTGGGCCGCTGGGCCGCCTGCGCCGCCGGTGAACGGCTTTCTTCACCTGTGCACTCTGGCGCAACTGCCGTTTGTTCTGGAGCGGCATTTTGCCGGGCAGTCCGGACTGGTGGTGCTGCATGTGGATGCGGCGCTGCTGGTGGACGTGCGTTGGGAGACGAGCGAGCCGAGAATGGACCCGTTCCCGCATCTCTATGGGCCGTTGCCGGCTGCTGCGGTTAGGGAGGTGGAACCGCTGCCGTCCCGTAAAGCAACTCCGCCTCCACCAGGGGCTGGCTGATTTCTACCAAGTCGCCGTCCCGGGCCGCGCGGTAGAAGCAGGAGCGGCGTCCGGTGTGGCAGGCGACGCCGTGCTGGTCCACCAGCAGCAACAGCGCGTCGCCGTCGCAGTCCACCCGCAGCTCGACCAGGCGTTGGGTCTGGCCGGAGGTTTCGCCCTTGCGCCATAGGGCACCGCGGCTGCGGCTCCAGTAACAGACTCGGTGGGTTGCCAGGGTTTCGGCAACGGCCTCCGCGTTCATCCAGGCCAGCATCAGGACTTCGCCGGTGTCGTGCTGCTGTGCCACGGCGGCCACCAGACCGTCGCCGTTGAAGCGCAGGGCCGCGAGGACGGCGTCAGCCTGCATGCGCGCGCAGCACGGCCATGCCGTGGTCCAGGTCGGCGAGGAGGTCGGCCACGTCCTCCAGCCCGATGTGGAACCGGGCGACCGGGCCGGTGCCGGCTGTTCCGCTTGGTGCAGCCAAGGTGGCGCCACCGGCGGTGCGGGTGATGTGGCCCGTCGTGGGCAGCACCAGGCTTTCGAAGCCGCCCCAGCTTGCGCCGATGCCGAACAGCTCCAGGCGGTCTATCATCGAATGCACGGCCGCCAGGCTGTACTCCGGCTGGAACATCACGCCGAACAGGCTGCAAGCGCCGGTGAAGTCGCGAAGCCAGATGTCATGGCCGGGGGCGCCGGGCAGGGCGGGGTGCAGGACCTGCGCGACCTCTGGCCGGCCGGCGAACCACTTGGCCACTTCGATCCCCGACTGCTCCTGCTGGCGCAGGCGCACGCCCATCGTGCGGACGCCGCGTAGGGCCAGCCAGCAATCGTCGGGGCTGGCATATTGGCCCAGGGTCAGCGCGGTCATGCGCACCCGTTGCCAATCTTCGTCCGACGCCGTGGTGATGCTGCCGAGCAGCACGTCCGAGTGCCCGGCGACATACTTGGTCAGCGCCTGGATGGATACGTCCACCCCGTGCCGGAAGGGCTGGAAGTGGTGGATGCCCCAGGTGTTGTCCATCAGCACCTTGGCTCCATGCGCGTGCGCCACGGCGGCCAGGGCGGGGATGTCCTGCATCTCGAAGGAGTGGCTGCCCGGGGATTCCGTGAACACGACCTTGGTGTTCGGCTGCATGAGTGGCTCCAGGCCCGGTCCATCCAGCGTGGGCTCGTAGTAGGTGGTGCTGACGCCCATGCGATGCAGCAGCCCGTCGCAGAAGGAGCGGGTCGGGCCGTAGCAGCTATCGGGCACAAGGACGTGGTCGCCGGTGCCCAGGTAGGCCAGCAACGGGGTGGTGACGGCGGCCAGGCCGGAGGAGACGATCTGGCAGCGGGTGCCGCCCTCGATCTCTGCCACCACGTTTTCCAGCGCATGATGCGTCGGGTTGCCTAGGACGCCGTAGATCAGCGCCTGCTCCAGCCGCTGCGCGCCCAAGGTCGTGCGGTCGGCGCAGGAGGGATACAGCACGGTGGAGCCGCGCATGACGGCTGGGTTGACGAAGCCGTGGGTGCGGGTGCCGGGCCGCCCGGCATGGGATAGGCGGGTGTTGAAGCCGTGCCCGCTTGAGCCGATAGGGGCCTTGCCGTGTCCGGACTGGTCGTCGGGCATTAGGTGGTCTCCTTGGGGGTGTCGGGCCGGCTGGCCCATTCGGTCCATGATCCGTCGTAGACTGCGCCCTCCGGCAGGCCGGCGCGGCGCAGGCCGAGGGTCAGGATGGTCGCGGTGACGCCGGTGCCGCAGCTCGTCACCACCGGTCGCGATCCGTCTGCGCCGAGGTTGGCGAAAGCGGTGCGGAGGTGGTCCGGGTCCTGCATGGTGCCGTCGGGGTTCAGCAGGGTGGGGAAGGGCAGGTTGCGGCTGCCGGGCATGTGGCCGCTGGGCAGGCCGGGGCGCGGCTCCGGAGCGGTGCCGTCGAAGCGGCCGGTAGGGCGGGCATCCAGGACGAGTACGTCTGGCGCGGGGTGCAGCATGTCGCCGATGCCGCGCAGGCGTTCGGCGCGGAGGCTGGCGCGGAATTGGGCGGGGGTTGGTGGGGCGGGGGGGCCGGCCTCGGTTGGGCGGCCTTCGCGTAGCCACTTGGGCAGGCCGCCGTCCAGGACGTAGGCGGCGTCGTGCCCGAACAGGCCCATCATCCACCAGCCGCGCGGGGCCGAGGCGATGCCTTTCTGGTCGTAGAATACCACCTGGCTGGCGTTGGATACGCCTAGCTCGCCAAGCAGGCGCTCGAACCGGCCGGGGGTTGGGACCATGTGCGGCAGAGTGGTGTCCTGGTCGGCAACGGCGTCTATGTCGAAGAAGCGGGCGCCGGGGATGTGGGCGCTGGTGAACTCGGCCTGGCCGTCCTTGCCCTCGTTGGGCAGGTACTTGGTGGCGTCGAAGATGATGAGGTCCGGCTCGCCTAGGTGGGCGGCCAGCCAGTCCGTGGTGACCAGAGGGTCCATGCTATGCCTCCAGCGCCAGGGCGATGCGGCGGTTCTGCCGGCCCTTGTTTTCGATTTTGAGCACCTTGATGGCGCCGAGGTCCGCGGTGTTGGCGACGTGGGTGCCGCCGCAGGGCTGCAGGTCCACCGGGGCTTCGCCGATCCGCACCAGGCGCAGGCGGCCGGTGCCGCGGGGAGGTTTGACCGATAGGGTGCGGACCAGGCCGGGGTTGCTGTCCAGCACGGCCTCGTCCACCCACTCCGTCGTCACGGGATGGGCGGCGGCGATCAGGCCGCGGAAGCCGTCTTCGAGCGCTTCCTTGGGCGGTGGGTCCGGCAGGTCGAAGTCGAGGCGGGAGCGGTCGGCGCCGATTTGGCCGCCGGTTACGGCTGCGCCGGGCAGCAGGCTGCATAGCAGGTGCAGGGCGGTGTGCATCCGCATCAGGGCGTGCCGGCGGGGCCAGTCCAGCACGGCCAGCACTTGGGTGCCCGGGGCGGGCAGGGCGGCGGTGGAGGCCAGGTGCAGGATGGCTTCGCCTTCGCCCTTTACGGCCTCGGTCACTGCGGCTTCGCCGCCGTCCCAGCGGAGGATGCCGCTGTCGCCGGGCTGGCCGCCGGAGCGGGCGTAGAACGGGGTGCGGTCCAGCAGGATGCCCGAGGCGTCGGCGCGAAGGACGGTGGCCGCCGCCTCTTGCAGGGTGGAGTCTTCGAGGAACAGGCGCTCGGTCATGCGGCGCCCCATTCGCGGCGGAGCCAGTCGCGTTTTGCCGCCAGCCAGAGCAGGGCGATGGTGGTGACGGAGTTCGGGTAGTCGCCGGCCAGGGCCGCGGCGATGGCGTCGTCGGCGTGCATCTGGCGGACCTGGATGTCCTCGTTCTCCGATTTCAGCCCGCCATGGCCGACGATGCCGGGTGCGGCGGCTGGGGCGCGGACGCGTCCGGCGAACATGGTGCAGCGCTCGTCCGAGCCGCCGGGGGTCAGCACGAAGTCGCCGATGCGGGTCAGCAGGTCGGCTTCCAGGCCCATTTCTTCGACGGTTTCGCGGCGGACGGTTGCGGCGGGGTCCTCGCCGTGGTCGCACAGGCCGGCGGGGATCTCGATCATGACGGGCGGGACGCCGGCGGCCAGGGCGGGGAGACGGAACTGCTCGATCAGCACGACTTGGTCCGTCCAGGGATCGTAGGGCAGCATTGCCGCGGCCCGGCCACGCACGAATAGCTCCCAGGTGCGGACGGCGGACATGGCGCCGTCGAAGCGGCGGTTGCGGAACCGGATAACGTCCACCGAGAACCGGCCGGACCAGGCGGTGTCGTTGGACAGGATTTCAACGTCGGGGTGCTCGGGGATGGCGGCCATCGCCTTGGTGTAGCCTGGCGCGGGGAGACGGGCCACCCTGGAGTGGTCCGCCGCACGCAAGGCTTTTCTTTTGAGGCAGCGGGGCCTTGTGAGGCAGCGGGGCTTACCGGGCGAGGTAGCGGGCTCGCATTGGTTTTAGCAGCAGCAGGGCTAGCGCCGCGGTCAGGAGGTCCGCGCCGATGGCAAGGCTGAACACGGGCGTCCAGCTTCCGGCGTAGTCATGGAGGAGGGAGGCCAGGGGGCCGCCGAAGATCGCGCCGATGCCCTGTGCCATGTACAGGCAGCCGTAGTTCTTGGTGGCGTGTTCGGTGCCGAAGGTGTCGGTCAGGGTGGATGGGAACAGCGAGAAGATCTCGCCCCAGCCGAAGAACACGACGCCTGATAGGAGGACGAACAGCACCGGGTTGCTCATGGTGGCCAGCCATGCCGCCATTGCCAGGCCCTCGAAGCCGAAGGCGAGGACCATCGTGTTCTCGCGGCCGATGCGGTCGGAGACCCAACCGAAGAACGGCCGGGTCAGGCCGTTGCACAGGCGGTCCACCGTCAGGATCAATGGGATGGCGGCGAAGCCGGCGATGACCAGCTTGCCGATGCCGAGGTCGTTGGCGAAGGGGACGATCTGCGCCGTGACCATCAGGCCCGAGGTGGCCATTAGCGTCATCATCGCGAACATGAGCCAGAACACCGGCTGGCGCAGCATGGTGGGGGTGTCCACGTCGGTGACGCCGGACCGTTGCCGGGTCTGGGCCACCAGGGCCGATGGGGCGGCGCGCAGGCCGAGTGCGGCCACGACTCCGATGGCGCCGAGGATCAGGCCGAACTTCACCAGGGTCGGCGCGTAGCCGCTGGCCTTTAGGCTGTCGTCGATTGGGAAGTTCGTCAGCATGGCGCCGATGCCGTAACCGGCGGCGACGACGCCTACCGCGAAGCCGCGACGGTCTGGGAACCATGCCACCATCTGACCGACCACGCCGACGTAGACGATGCCGGTGCCTAGCCCGCCGAGCAGGCCGTATGTTGCGTAGAGTCCCAATAGGGTGGTCGCCTGGGCGGCGAGCACCCAGCTCAGCCCGGTCAGGGCGGCGCCGACCGCGATCAGCAGGCGCGGGCCGAACCGCTCCACCAGCCAGCCCTGGAAGGGGCTGAAGAAGGTTTGCAGCACGATCAGGATGGCGAAGGTGGTCTGAACCTGGGACGCGGTTGCGTTCAGGCTGATGCCGAGCGGCTTGGTGAACAGGGTCCAGACGTATTGTGGGCTGCTGATCGCCATCATGCAGATCAGGCCGAGGCCGAGCTGGACCCATCGCGTGCTGGCGACGGGCAGGGCGGCGGCGGGTTGCACGGTGGTGCTCATGAAGGCTCCGGGATGGCGTTTCTGCAGCGATGCAAGCAGCGGGCCAGCTACTTGGGTGGGATTGCCGCACCTCGGGTCCGGGACTAGCGTCCGCCGAAGCTTTAAGGGACGGGCCATGATCGAGCTTTATGCCTTCAACACGCCGAACGGCCGCAAGATACCCGTCGCGCTGGAGGAGATGGGGCTGCCCTATAACGTGCATGTGGTGGACATCACCAAGGACCAGCAGCTCAAGCCGGACTTCCTGCGGATCAGCCCGAACAACAAGATACCGGCCATCGTGGATACCGAGGGTCCCGGCGACGAACCGATTTCGGTGTTCGAGTCGGGTGCGATCCTGCTTTACCTCGGCGAGAAGAGCGGCCAGTTCCTGCCGGCCGACCTGCGTGCCCGGGTGCCCGTGCTGGAGTGGCTGATGTGGCAGATGGGCGGTTTTGGGCCGATGCTGGGCCAGGTGCACCACTTCCTGACGGTGAACGGCGATGACCAGCGGTATGGCTTGGCGCGTTTCACGAAGGAAACCCGGCGCCTATATGGCGTGCTGGACCGGCGGCTGGCGGAGGTGGAGTTTGTGGCTGGCGCCTTGTCGGTGGCCGACTTTGCCATCCTGGGCTGGGCCTGGCGGCACGAGCGGCATCAGGTTGACCTGGCGGACTTTCCCAATGTGCGCCGGTGGTATGACCTGCTGATGGCACGTCCGGGGGTGCAGCGCGGCTTTGCGGTGGCGCTGTCATAGCTGCCGGGGTCATAGCCGCCGGGTTCAACGTCGCTGGGTTCAACGTCGCGGGGCCGGGCGTGTCTGATTGTTTGACGCCGGGACGGCAACGCCCTAAACGTTGCCGTGCAAACGACGTGTGAGTGACGACCCCGGCGGAGGGGTGGCCGAGTGGCTGAAGGCGTCGGTTTGCTAAACCGAAGTAGGGCGTCAAGCCCTACCGTGAGTTCGAATCTCATCCCCTCCGCCAATCCACGTCTGCGTGGTCCCCTGCTGCAATCCCACGTCTGACACTGTGTCAGTGCACAGCTTTGTCATCTGACAGATGAACGCCGGGTCTCCCGCCGCGGAAAAGTATAGCTTATGCAGGCGACACACCTAAGGCACACGTGTCACCTGCCGATCCCCGGCTGGGATGGCCACGAAGCCGACGACCATAGGGGAGGGGCTTCTGGCCTCGGACTCACCCATGATCCTGCTGGTTGACGACGATGATATCGTACGTGAGACGTCGGCAGATATGCTGCAAGAGCTTGGCTATACGGTGATGCAAGCAGCGAGCGGGCCTCAGGCGTTGGACCTGCTTGACGCCAATCCTGGGTTCGATGTGATGGTGACCGACATCCGCATGCCTGGGATGTCGGGGCTTGAGCTGTCCGATATGGCTGCTGGGCGGCATTCCGAGTTGAAGATCATCCTGATCTCCGGATACTTCCGGCCGCAAACCTTGAAGCGGCGCTTCCTGCAGAAGCCGTTCCGCACCTATGAGCTGGACCAGGCGATCAAGGCCGAGATGACTGCCTGAAGCCTGCTTGACCCAGCTGCTGTGCTGGTGGTCTGGTGCGATATCCTTGTGTTCTCTTTGCCAAACGACGGCGTTGGAACGAGTCTACTGGCACATGCCTGCTTCGGTCGGGTGTTCGTGAACCGATACCAGTCGACTCAGCATAGCCGTCCTCAAACGGGCACAGGGGCCAGACGCTCCAGGGAAGCTAACACCGCGTTGTGAACTGGCATGCGGGCGGGATGTTCCAATTTACGTTGCCTTGCAAACAGCAATGGAACGCGACGTGGTGCAGACTGACTTCCCGGCCTGCTTGACCGTACCTGTTGCGGTGGCGATACCGGTCCGGAACGAGGAGGCCCTGATACCGGCCTGCATCGAGGCATTGGGCCATCAGTCCTACGCGCCGGTGTTCGATGTGGTCCTGCTGGTGAACAACACGACTGACAGGAGTGCAGAGGCCGCACGACGCGCCGCGGTCGGCTTGCCGTTGCGGCTGACGATCTTGGAACGTGAGTTTCCGTTGGCTGAGCAGACGGCTGGGCATGCCCGGCGCTTGGCGATGCAGGCGGCAGCCGGCTTATGCGGACCCGGGGGCATCCTGATGTGCACGGATGCCGACGGCCGGGTCGCACCGGATTGGATTGCGGCCAACCTGTCACAGATACGCGGCGGCGCGGACGCCGTAGCTGGGCGGGCGCTGCTGGACCCGGCAGACGCCGCGTCTATTCCGGCAGCCCTGCACGATGCCGATGCGCGCGAGTGTGCTTATGCCGCGGTCCTAGACAGGATTGCGACTCTGGTGGACCCCGACCCGGCAGACCCGTGGCCCCGCCATACCGAGCATTCCGGCGCCAGCATCTGCGTTACTTGGACGGCTTGGAACCGTGCTGGCGGGGTGCCGGCGGTCAGCATCGGTGAGGACCGGGCGTTCTTCCAGGCGTTGCGCCGGATGGATGCCCGGATCCGTCATGCCCCTGATGCCTGCGTCACCGTGTCTGGCCGCATCGCCGGGCGTGCTGCGGGCGGAATGGCAGACACTATACGCCGGCGGATGGAGATGCCGGACCCGTTCGTGGACGATGCGCTGGAGCCGGCACTGGATCGCGTGCGCCGGCTCCGGTTGCGGGGACGCCTGCGGCATGTGCGGGTTGATGCGCGGCTGTTGCCGGACCTGGCCGGAGAGCTTGGAATTTCCGGGCACTGTCTGGCCGACATAGCAGCCGCACCGACATTTGGCATGGCGTGGGAAACGCTGGAGCGGGAATGCCCGTCCCTGGTGCAGCGCCCGGTGCCGACGGCCGGACTTGAGGTCGAATTGGCCAAGGCGGAGCGTATCCTGGAGGGCCTGCTCCGGATCGATGTACCGGCCGAAGTGCTCGAAGCCGCTGATTAGGCCGGCCTAGTTTTGTTTTGAAAGCACGGACTTGCACTCAGGTCTAGTGGCTACATGTCCGGACCCGATTGCGATCCGAGCGTGTGGCGCCGACACATCCTGGTTGCAGCGTGTTGGGCGGGTGGCCTGAAGTCACTGGCCGGGAATGAGGAATGTCTCATAGGGGCGCTCAAACACTCGCAGCAGGTCCGCAGGCAGCGTAAAGCCTGTGGGATCGTCGGTGATGAGGCCGCCGTACTGCGATTGGTGGGCCATGATGGCGCTGGTCTTGGTAGCCAGGTCACGGTGGATGTCCAGGCGGAAGCCGTCGGGCATCTCCGGTAGGCCATGGTCCGCCGGCAGCGTCCAGCCCCAGACGGGGTAGGATAGGTGGCGTAGGGTGAGCCTGCTGGCTACTGCTCGGGCGAGGAGGTCGGCCGCCTCATGGTCGCAGTGGGGGTCGTGCCGCCAGGGAGCAAGCAGGGTTCCGATGCCGGACGTCCTGCATAGCGCGGACACCTTGTCTACGGCGGCGTCGAACGCCGGGCCGCTTGTGGGCGCCGCGGTGTCGCGATGCCCAGCAAAATGGATGCGGTCTGGCGGCAAACCCAGCAGCCGCACCGCCTGCCTTGCCTCGTCCTGGCGTAGCTGTGCGAGCCGTGCGGGAGGGAAGGCGGCGGAGCCGGGATGCGAGCCGGTGCCATCAGTCAGCACCAAGACAACGGGCGGGGTGCCGGCGCGGCATAGGGCCGCGATCAGCCCGCCGCAGCCGAGGCTCTCGTCGTCGGCATGGGGCGCCATGACCAGCACCGGATGGTTCCCGGCGATGTCCGCCAGGGCGCCCACGGGGAGGGATGCCATCGCTTGCAGCACCTTGCTCGCGGGGATCATGGGGCGTTCAGCTTATGCAGCGCCGCCTCCGTCAGCACCGCGTCGGGTGCGGGCTGGCGCAGGTAGGTCGCGAGGTCGCGCAGCATCCGCTCCAACGGGTTCGTGGTCAGGAAGGCGCCGAAACCGATGGAGCGTTGCGCCAAACGCATCGCGTCCAGGCACGCCTGCTCGACGGCGATCCGGGCCAGGTTGACATAGGCGACCTGGTCGGCGACCGGCTGCACTCCGTCCTCGGCATAGCGGCCGGCTGATTCGGTCCACAGACGCGCGGTTTCCTGGGCGATCAGCAGGGCGCCGAACCGGTCCTGCTGGTGCGGGCTGCCGGTGTGCCCGCGGTTACGGAGCTGGGCGCCGACCATGGCGACAACCGCATCCAGGCCGCCGAGCGTCACCGCCATCGTGCGCCAGGCACCGGTGGAGAGTTGCGGCTCCCGCAGGTAGTCGCCGGGCTGGCCGATCAGGTCTGCCAGGGACAGGCGGATGCCGTCCAGCCGGACCCAGCCGTTGACGCTGGCGCGCATCCCGTGCAGCAGGCCGCGCATGGGACGGACCTGCTCCCGGCCGTCGGGGCAAATCGCCGCCATGCGGGTGCCCTCCTTGGTTTCGACGGTGACCAGCGCGCAAGGGATGTGCCCGGCGCCGGAACAGGGTCCTTTCTCGCCATGCAAAGCGCCGTCGCGCAGCACCAGGCCGATGCCGGGAGGGTCGGTGACCCAGACCCCGTACATCTTCCCCGCCCGGACATGCCCGGCCATCTGCTGAACCTGGGCGGCGTCGCCGTAGTCCACGATCAGCTTGACGGCGTTGACATGCGCCTCGAACAGCCGGCCTACGGCCATGTTGCCCTGCCCGATGGTGCGCAGGATGGCGAACAGGAGTTGGCAGCCCTCCGGCTCGGTCCCGGCGCCCTGGCCGTCGAGGCTATGGGGCAGAGGCGCCGTCAGTAGGCCAAGACTGTGAAGGAGGGCGATGTCCTCGTCAGGGAACGCTTCGTCGCGGTCTAAACCGGCGGCGCGCGCCTGCATTGCAGGAACGGCGGCAGCCAAATCGGCCAACACGTCTAGGGGTGGAGCGGGGAAGTCGGCCATGGGGGCGCTAACGCCGCGCCTCCCCGGCTGTTGCGTGCGCCCGCGCCGGATCAGTCCGCGGTCGCCCCCAGCTTCCCGGCAAGGGTCGGCATCGCCACCTTGCGCCGCGGGCTCAGCCATTGCTGCACGCGGTCCATGTAGAGGTAGACGACCGGGGTGGTGTAGAGGGTCAGGACCTGGCTCAGGATCAGGCCGCCGACCATCGCGAAGCCGAGCGGCTTGCGCAGCTCGGACCCGGCGCCCTCGGCGATCATCAGCGGCAGGCCGCTCAGCAAGGCCGCCATCGTGGTCATCAGGATCGGACGGAACCGCAGCAGGCAGGCTTCCCGTATGGCTTCGTGCGGGGTGGCGCCGTGCTGCCGCTCCCGGCTGATGGCGAAGTCCACCATCATGATGCCGTTCTTCTTGACGATGCCGATCAGCAGGATGACGCCGATCAGCGCGATCACCGAGAGATCGTAGCCATTCACCATCAGCATCAGCAGCGCCCCGACGCCGGCGGAGGGCAGGGTGCTCAGGATGGTGATGGGCAGGATGAAGCTCTCATACAGCACGCCCAGGATGATGTAGACGGCGATCAGCGCCGCCGCGATCAGGTAGGGCTGGGTGCTGAGCGACGCCTGGAACGCCTGTGCCGTGCCCTGGAATGTGCCGCGCAGGGTTGCCGGAGTTCCCATGCCGCTCAGCGCCGCATTGATGGCGTCCACCGCTTCGCCGAGGGCTGCGCCCTGCGCCAGGTTGAACGATATCGTCACGGCCGGGAACTGCGTCTGGTGGCTGATCGCCAAGGGCGCGATCGTCCGGCTTTCCATTTTGACGAAGGTGGACAACGGTACCGCCGCCCCGCTCTGCGCGCGGACATACAGCTTGTCGAGGGTCGCCAGGTCGCCTTGCAGGTCCGGTGGAACCTCCAGGACTACCTTGTAGGAGTTCAACTGGGTCGAATACTGCGCGACTTGCCGCTGGCCGAAGGCGTCGTATAGCGTATCATCAATGGCTTGCGGCTGGATGCCGAAGCGGGAGGCGCGGTCCCTGTCGATCGTAAGCGTGGCGGTCGTGCCCGCCACCTGCTGGTCTGTCGCCAGGTCGCGCAGCATCGGCAGGCCTCGCATCTTGTCCAGGATGCGCGGCGACAAGTCATAAAGCTCGTTCAGGTCGGCGTCCTGCAGCGTGTACTGGTACTGGGTGCGGGCGAGCCGGCCGCCGACGTTGATGTCCTGCGCCGCCTGCAGGAAGACGTTCATTCCCTCGACCTGCTGCAGCTTGCCGCGCAGGCGGGTGATCACGCCCTGTGCGTTGAGGTCACGTTGGTCGAACGGCCTGAGGTTGATCCAGATGCGTCCGTTGTTGCCGGTCTGGCCGCCCAGTCCTGCGCCGATGCTGGATGACACCGAGTCCACCGCCGGGTCGGCCGAGATGATCGCCGCGGCCGCCTGCTGCCGGCGCCCCATCTCGAAAAACGACACGTCCTGCCCGGCCTCGGTCAGCCCGACCAGCACGCCGGTGTCCTGGTTGGGGAAGAAGCCTTTTGGAATTTGCGTGTAAAGGTAGGCGGTGCAGCCCAGGGTGGCGAAGAACACCATCAGGGTCGCGAACTGGAACCGCAGCGCCACGTCCAGCGTGCGGCGGTAGCCGCCAAGCAGCAGCTCGAAGAACCGCTCGATCACACGATACAGCAGGCCGTGCTGCGCCGTATGGTGCTTGAGGAAGCGGGCGCACATCATCGGCGTGAGCGTCAGCGACACGACGGCCGAAACCAGCACGGTCAGGGCCACGGTCATCGCGAACTCGCGGAACAGGCGGCCGACGATGCCGCCCATCAGCAGCAGCGGGATGAACACCGCGATCAGCGACAGGCTGATGGAGATGATGGTGAAGCCGATCTCGCCGGCGCCCTTCAGGGCGGCCTCGCGCGGGTTCATGCCCTCCTCGATGTGGCGGTAGATGTTCTCCAGCATGACGATGGCGTCGTCCACGACGAAGCCGACGGCGATGGTCAGGGCCATCAGGGTCAGGTTGTTCAGGCTGTAGCCGCACAGGTACATCAGGGCGAAGGTGCCGACCAAGGCAAGCGGCACCGTGACGCTGGGGATGATCGTCGCCCACACGTTGCGCAGGAACAGGAAGATCACCATCACGACCAGGGCGATGGAGAGCAGTAGGGTGAACTGCACCTCGTGCAGGGACGCCCGGATGGTCACGGTGCGGTCCACGATGGTTTGGATGGTGATGGAGGGCGGGATCGCCGCGCGCAGCTTGGGCAGCGCGTTCTTGATCCGCTCGACGGTGTCGATGACGTTGGCGCCGGGCTGCTTGAAGATCAGGAGCTGGATGCCGCGGTTGCCGTTCTGCCAGCCGGCCAGGCGCGCGTTTTCCGGCCCGTCCACGGCCACGCCGATGTCGCGCACGCGCACGGGGGCGCCGTTGCGGTAGGCAAGGATCACGTCGTTGTACTCGGTGGCCCGGGTCAACTGGTCGTTGGCGTAGATCGCGAACGACCGTAGGTCGCCGTCCACCGAACCCTTTGGCGCATCCACGGTGGCGTTGACCAGCATGCTGCGGACGTCCTCGAGCGTCAGGCCCATGGCGGCGACACGGCCGGGGTCCACCTGCACTCGGATTGCGCGCTTCTGCTCGCCGCCGATGGTGACCTGGGAGACGCCGCCGATCTGGCTGATCTGCTGGCTCAGGATGTTGTCGGCGTAGTCGTCCACCTCGATCAACGGCAGCACGTCGGATTGCACCGCCAGGATCAGGATCGGACTGTCGGCCGGGTTGACCTTGCGGAACAGGGGGGGGTTGGGGAGGTTCTTGGGCAGTTGCCCGCCGGCGTTGTTGATGGCGGCCTGCACGTCGAGCGCGGCGGCGTCTATGCTGCGGTCCAGGTCGAACTGCACCACCACCTGGGACGAGCCGCCGACGCTGATGCTGGTCATCTGCGCGACGCCGGAAATTTGCGCGAACTGGCGTTCCAGTGGTTGGGCGACGGTAGATGCCATGGTTTCCGGGCTGGCGCCGGGCAGGGCGGCGGTGACCTGGATGGTCGGGAACTCGACCCGGGGAAGCGGGGCCACCGGCAGCAACGGGTAGGCTGCGATCCCCACCAGCATGATGGCGGCCATCAGCAGGGAGGTCGCAACCGGCCGGTTGATGAACGGGGTCGAAATGCTCATGGGCTAGCCTCCGTGCGGCGTCGGTTGGGCCGCTTAGCTGGCCGGCTTCGCGTCAGTCACGCTCACGCGGGCGCCGTTGGACAGCCGGGACTGTCCTGCGAGCACCACGCGCTCATTCCCTTCCAGGCCCTTGGTGATCACCGCCACCGTACCGTCATCCTGGTCAACCCCGACCGTCTGTGCAAGCGCTGTGCCGTCCGGCTTGATGACGAAAACATACAGGCCGTTGGCGCCGCGTTGGACGGTCTGGGACGGCACCGTCAGGGCGTCGCCGAGCAAGTCCAGGCGCATACGCACGTTCACGAACTGGCCGGGCCATAGGTTGTCGTCGGTGTTGGCGAACACGGCCTTCAGCTTGATCGTGCCGGTTGCGGCATCAATGCTGCTATCCAGGGTTAGCAGCTCGCCTTCGCTGAGCTTGGTGCGGTCGTCGCTGCTGTAGGCTGCCACCGGCAGCTTGGCCCGGCGCATCGCGGCCTGCACCTGCGGCAGGATGTCCTGCGGCAGGGTGAATACCAGCGAGATCGGGTGTATCTGCGCGACCGTCACGATCCCCGTCGTGGCGGGATCGGCGGAGCGGATGAAGTTGCCGGCGTCCACCTGGCGCAGCCCGACCCGGCCCTCGATCGGCGAGGTGATGCGGGTGAAGCCGAGGTTGAGCGCGGCGGCGGCGATCGAGGCGTCGTCGCCACGGACCGCGGCCTCTGCCTGGGCGACGGCTGCGCGTATCTGCTCCAGCTTTTGGCGCGATGCGACCTGGCTTGCCGCGAGGTCGGTATAGCGTTGCAGGTCGCTGCGTGAGCTGGCGACACCTGCCTCGTCCGACGCCTTCTTGGCTACGGCCTGGTCCAGGATGGCCTGATAGGGGCGGGGGTCCAACTGGGCTAGGACGTCGCCGGGTTTGACAAGCTGGCCCTCGGTGAACAGCACACGGTCCAGCGTGCCGTCCACCCGGGCGCGTATGACCACGGACTGTAGCGCCTGGACCGTGCCGATGCTGCGCGCGACGACCGGGACGTCCTGCCGGCGCGGCGCAGTTGTCGTCACGGGCACGCCTGCCGTTTGCCCCATTGCAGGAACGGTGGCCAGGCAGGCCATGAGCAGGGCGGAAAGCAGATGGGACGGCGCTGCCATGGGCTGGTTCCGGGATTGTACCATCTTTCTTTATTGCCTTTCCTCGTCAAAATGCCAGCTTCTTCTCACTGAAGGGCTTTTTGCGTTGCAATGTGGCTGCGCCGCCCGGGCCGGCACGAGGACAGGGCCGGGCGCGGCCTGGCGTCAGCCGCGCGGCACCGCGATGCTGAATGCCAGCCGGGTCGGTGCTGACCGGTAGGAGTCAAGGCTGCGGCCGGTGGCCAGGGTGGCTGCGCCCGCCATCGGGATAATACGTGCCGATGCAGCGTTTTGCGCCGCGAAGCTCGCGGTGATCGGTGATGCCGGTTGCGGGTGCGGCTGCAGTGGTGGGGCAGGGGTGCCGGCAAAGGCTGGCCGTGCCCAGATGGCCAGCACCTTGCGGGCGTAGTCGCCACCGATTTCGGGTGTCAGTGAATGGTAGCCGGCCGTAGCCGCGGGCCAGGACCCGGTCTGCGCCAGAAGCTGGAGCAGGAACTTCGCGGCGTAGGCTGCATTCGCCGCGGGGTCGAACGCCTCCTCCAGGGAAGCAAACGCGTCCGCGTGATACATGAGGTTGACCTGCATGCAGCCCACGTCGATGGATCGCACCCCGCGGGCACGGAGCGCGGTGACGGCGGCGATCGCCTCGGCCTTGGTGGCGTAGTAGGAGCCGACGCCCTCCGCATTGATGGTCCAGGGATAGGCCGACAGGACGCCGGCGGCGTCCCGCCGCCCGCTTTCCATGATGCCGATGGCCTGCATCAGCCGGTCCGGGACGCCTGACATGTGCTCCGCCATGCCGATCGCCGCCCGGCACTGCGCGGCGGGCGACGGTGCCGGCTGCTGCCATGCGACGGCCTGAGCTGCCGCGGGGACTGCGTGCAACGCGGCGAGGAGGGCGGCTAGGACCGGCAGGCGCATGTGCGCCTGCTTGCCAGCTTCAGGTAAATGGGGGGTGAATCAGGGGCGCAGCAGGGCCGGCGCGGCGACCGCCAGGGCGGCGACGACGGATGACAGGCGGGCGTGCAGCAGGGCGAATGCCGGGCTGCGCTCGAAGCGGGCTTCATCCATGTAGAGGCTTCTTGCCACCTCGATCTGGATGGCGTGGCTGCCTTCGCGGGGGCGTCCGTAATGACGGGTGACATAGCCGCCGGCATAGGGGTCGTTGCGGCGGACGTCGTAGCCGAAGCCGGACAGCGCCTGCTCGATCCACTTGGTGATGCCGGAGGCGCAGGCGGTGCCGTGCGCGTCGCCGAGCACGATGTCGGGGGCGGCGCGGCCCGGCGTCGTGGCGCCATGGGCCGGCATCGAGTGGCAGTCCACCAGCAGGCACGCGCCGAACCTGGCCTGGGTCGCCGCAAGCAGGCCGGTCAGCGCCTGATGGTAGGGCGCCCAGCACGCATTGATCCGTTCCTCCGCTTCCGTGAACCGCAGCTTGCGGCGGTAGATCGCCTCGCCGGATGCCACGACCCGGGCGATGGTGCCCAGCCCGGCGCCGACCCGGGCGCTGCTGGTGTTGACCCAGGACGGCAGGGCGTCGGAGAACATCGCCGGGTCCAGCTCCCACATTTCGCGGTTGGGATCGCAGTAGGCGCGGGGGAAGGTCGCGGCGATCAGCGGCGCGCCGTGGTCCGGGGCGCAGTCGAACAGTTCGTCCACGAAGCTATCCTCGCTGCGCCGCAGCGCCGTCGCATCCAGGCGGGAGGCCGCCAGGAACTCGGGGGAGTAGCAGCGGCCCGAATGCGGCGAGGCAAACACCAGGGGCGCCGACTGGACCGGTGGGGACCGGACCAGGAAGGGCAGAGGTGCTACGGCCGCAAGCGGCGTGGCTGTCGGGATTGGAAGGTCCATCGCGCCATTCAACCCTTGCTGGGCGCCCATGTCACCGGCTGCTTGCATCACGCCCTGCTTATGCCCTAAGACGCGGGCCTGGATGGGCGCGTAGCTCAGCGGTAGAGCATCGCCTTGACACGGCGGGGGTCACAGGTTCAATCCCTGTCGCGCCCACCATCCATATAACTTGACAATTTGTGACAGTTGCGAGTGGTCGCGGCCTGACAGGCTATGCCTTGCAAAGCTGTTTTGCGTTCGATGCCTGTCATCAAAGTGTCACAAATCTGCAATCTCTCCGTCACGGGTGCTGACTAGGTTCCGCGGCAACGCAGGGTCTGCCCTGCTCTGGCGCGCATGGCGCGTCCACGATGGAGGTTGCATGAAAATCAAGGTTACGGCGCTGGCGGTCACGCTGGCAGGGTTTACCTTGGGAACGGCGTTGCCGGCGGCAGCGCAGAGCCAGATTACCGGCGCGGGCGCAACCTTCCCGGCACCGGTTTATGCCAAGTGGGGCGAGGCGGCGAAGCCGGCTATTGGGGTCGAGCTGAACTACCAGGCCATCGGCTCCGGCGGCGGGCAGAACCAGATCACCAACCGCACGGTGGATTTTGGCGCTTCGGACGCGCCGATGGACCCGGCTAAACTGCAATCGGCCAACCTGCTGCAGTTCCCGATGGTCATGGGCGCCGTGGTGCCGATCGTGAACATTCCTGGAATGGCGATCAATCAGGTCAAGCTGACTGGCGAGCTGCTGGCCGAAATCTACATGGGCAAGATTGCCAAGTGGAACGATCCCAAGATCGTCGCGGTCAACAGCGGCGTTGCGCTGCCGAACCTGGCGATCGCGCCGGTGTATCGCGCCGACGGCAGCGGCACCTCGTTCGTGTTCACGTCGTACTTGTCCGCGTCCAGCCCTGACTGGAAGAGCCAGGTCGGCGCGAATACCAGCGTGAAGTGGCCGGCGGGCGCTGGCGCCCGCGGCAACGACGGCGTTGCCGGCACCGTGAAGAACACGCGCGGCGCCGTCGGCTACGTCGAAAACGCCTATGCGACGCAGAACAACCTGATAACGACGGAGCTGCGCAACAAGTCTGGTGCCTTCGTTGCTCCGAGCATGGCAGCGTTCGAGGCGGCGGCATCGTCGGGCAACTGGGGCGGGGCGCAGAACTTCGCCGTGGATTTGATTGACCAGGCCGGCGCTACGAGCTGGCCCATCGTGTCCGCGACGTTTCTGCTGGTTCCCAAGGACCCGAAGGACGCGGCCCGCACCGCCAACGTGCTGAAGTGGGTGGACTGGGCCTACAACAGCGGCGGCCCGATTGCGACGCAGCTTGAATACATCCCGCTGCCGAAGACGGTACAGGACAATGTCCGCGCGGCCTGGCGCAGCTCGATCATGACTGGCGGCACTGCCGTTTATAAGTAAGCTCGTGCCCACCCGGGCGTCCGGCATCGTTCCGGACGCCCGCGTTACCCGTCCCTGGTAGGATGCAGCCTTGTCTCAAGCCGTAGTCACCGCCACTACCCCGCCGCGTGTCGTCCCGAGGCGGAGCGTGGGCGACGCGGTGTTCGCCGGGCTTGCCGGTGCCTCCGGGATGCTCGTGCTGGTGTTGCTGGGGGCGATCGTCGTTACGCTGTTTTTAGGTGGGCTGCCTGCCTTCCGGCAGTTCGGCGCCTACTTCCTGGTCAATGCTGACTGGGACCCGGGCGAGGACGTCTACGGCGGGGCCGTTCCCATCTATGGGACGGTCGTCACCTCGATCATCGCCCTGGTGATCGCGGTGCCGCTGGCCTTTGGCATCGCCTTTTTCCTGACGGAGCTTGCGCCGCAATGGGTGCGCCGGCCGGTCGGCACCGCGGTCGAGCTGCTGGCGGCGGTGCCCTCCATCATCTACGGGATGTGGGGGTTCTTCGTCATCGTCCCGGTCATGGCCGAGTATGTGCAGCCCTGGGCGATCGACACCTTGGGCGAGCTGCCATTGATTGGATGGCTGTTCGGCGGCCCGGCGTACGGCACCGGCATTCTCACCGCCTCGCTGATCCTTGCGATTATGATCATCCCGTTCATCGCGGCGACCATGCGCGACGTGTTCCAGACGGTGCCGGTGGTGTTCAAGGAGTCCGCCTACGGCGTCGGCTGCACGACCTGGGAGGTCATGCGCTCCATCGTGCTGCCATACACCCGGGTGTCGGTGGTTGGCGGCATCATGCTTGGGCTGGGCCGGGCGCTGGGGGAGACGATGGCGGTCACCTTCGTCATCGGCAACACCAACCGGATCAGTCAAAGCCTGTTCGGGCCGGGGAATACCATTGCCTCCATCGTCGCGCTTGAGTTCGGGGAGGCGACGGGCGGCAGCCTCAGGCTGGCCTCGTTGCTGGCCCTGGGGTTCATCCTGTTCGTGATCTCGTTCATCGTCCTGGCAATCTCGCGGGTGCTGCTGCGCCCGAGGCTGAGGGCATGAGCGCCTCAGTTGCCGATGCACGGGCGCGGGAGACGGGCAGCGCGGGCCAGCCGCCGCGTAATGCGGGCGTCGCCCTGGCGCTCGGCCGTCGCCGGCGGCTGTCGGACCGGGTGGTCAAGGTGCTGTGCTGGGCGGCGACGGTGGTGGGGCTGCTGTTCCTGGCTTCGATCCTGCTCACGCTGTTCATGCGCGGCCTGGGCGGACTGCACTTGTCGGTGTTCACCGAGGTCACGAAGCCTGCAGGCTCCAACGGCGGGCTGCTGAACGCCATCGTCGGCAGCCTGATCCAGGCGTCGATCGGCACCCTGATCGGCACGCCTATCGGATTGATGGTCGGCACCTACCTGTCGGAATATGCGGCCGGGTCCCGGCTGGGCGATGCGGTGCGGTTCGTGTCGGACGTGCTGCTGTCGGCGCCCAGCATCCTGATCGGGTTGTTCGTTTACCAGTTCGCGGTGCGCCCGTTCGGCGGCTACTCCGGGTGGGCCGGATGCATCGCGCTGGCGATCATCGTGATCCCCATCGTCGTCCGCACGACGGAGGATATGCTGCGGCTGATCCCGACCGCGCTGCGCGAGGCGGCGGTGGCATTGGGGGCGCCGAAGTGGAAGGCCATCGTCTTCGTCTGCTACCGCGCGGCGCTGGACGGCATCCTGACCGGCGTGCTGCTGGCCATCGCCCGGGTGGCCGGTGAAACGGCGCCGCTGCTGTTTACCTCGCTGGGCAACCTCAACTGGTCGCTGAACATGAGCCAGCCGATCAGCAGCCTGCCGGTGACCATCTACAACTTTGCCGGCTCGGCCTACGCCGATCAGGTGCAGCTTGCCTGGGTTGGGGCATTGCTGATCACGATGGGCGTGCTGGCCGTCAACATCATCGCGCGGGTCGTCCTGCGTAAGCGGAGCTAGAATATGCCGTCAGAACAGGCCGGCCGCACCTTGGAGACCCGGGGGGAGCCGGGCGCCGGGCATAACATGGGAATGATGCGCGCCACGTCGGGGGCTGAGCTGAACCAGGCCCGCATCGCCATACGCAACCTCGACTTCTACTACGGGACCAACAAGGCGCTGAAGTCCATCGTGCTGGACCTGCCGGCCAAGCAGGTGACGGGCATGATTGGCCCCAGCGGCTGCGGCAAGTCCACCCTGCTGCGGGTGCTGAATCGCATGTACGACCTTTACCCCGGGCAGCGTGCGGAGGGCGAGGTGATGATGGACGGGCAGAACATCATCTCGCCCGATGTGGACCTGAACGACCTGCGCAGCCGGATCGGCATGGTGTTCCAGAAGCCGACGCCGTTCCCGATGAGCATCTACGACAACATCGCCTTTGGCGTCCGTCTGCACGAACGGCTGCCCCGGGCCGAGATGGACGAGCGGGTGGAGTGGTCGCTGACCCGCGCCGCCCTGTGGGGTGAGGTGAAGGACCGTCTGACGACCTCCGCCACCGGGCTGTCCGGTGGGCAGCAGCAGCGGCTTTGCATCGCCCGCACCATTGCCGTGCGGCCGGAGGTGATCCTGCTGGACGAGCCGACCAGCGCGCTCGATCCGATCAGCACGCTCAAGATCGAGGAACTGATCGACGAGCTGAAGCGCGACTTTACCATCGCCATCGTGACCCACAACATGCAGCAGGCGGCTCGCTGCGCGGACCAGGTGGCATTCTTCTACTTGGGCGAACTGGTCGAGGTTGGGCCGGCGGCGCAGATGTTCACCGCGCCACGGCTGAAGCGTACCCAGGAATACATCACCGGCCGCTTCGGTTAGGAAACGGATCAATGACCGAAACCCAGCATATCGTCAAAAGCTACGGCCAGGAGCTGCTGCGGCTACGCGGCCTGCTGACGGAGATGGGCGGCATCGTCGAGAACCAGATGGCGCTGGCAACGCAGGCCATCCGGACCGGCGATACCGAGGTTGCCACCCGCGCCGTGGCCCTGGATGGTTCGGTTGACGCCCTTGATCGGCAGGTGGAGCAGTTGGTGATCCGGATGCTGGCGCTGCGCCAGCCGATGGCGAGCGACCTACGGGAGATCGTTGCCGCCCTGAAGATCACCGCGGGGATGGAGCGGATCGGCGACTATGCCAAGAACGTGGCCAAGCGCAGCATCGTGCTCGGGGAAATCCGCCTGCCGTTCAGCATGACCGGCCTGCTGAATATCTGCCGGCTGGTGCAGGAAAACCTGAAGCTGGTGATCGACGCCATTGGCGAGCGGGATGAGAAGAAGGCATTGCAGGTCTGGCACGCCGATGAGGCAATTGACGACCTTTACAACTCCATCTTCCGCGAGCTGGTCACCTACATGATGGAGGACGCGCGCAACATCACGCCCTGCACCCATCTGCTGTTCATCGCCAAGAACCTGGAGCGGATGGGGGACCATGCGACCAACATCGCGGAAACACTGTATTACGCCATCACCGGGGAGCGGTTGTCGGACGAGCGGCCCAAAGGGAACACCTCGGCCTATGCCGTGGTGCGCCCGCCGGACGAACCGGTTGTTGAGCGGGGGTCTGCGGAGTGATGTCCGGTGGCACAGGCATGTCAAAGCCACTGGTCCTGATCGTCGAGGATGAGGCTTCGCTCGCGACCATGTTGCGCTACAACCTGGAAAAGCAGGGTTTCCGGGTGGACGAGGCGGTGGATGGGCAGGAAGCGCTTACCCGCATCGCCGAGACGGTGCCGGACATCGTGCTGCTGGACTGGATGCTGCCAGTGATGTCCGGGATCGAGGTGTGCAGGCAGATACGCCGCCGACCCGCGACACGCGACCTGCCGGTCATCATGGTTACGGCACGGACGGAGGATCAGGACGCGGTGCGCGGGCTGAACACCGGGGCCGACGATTACATCACCAAGCCGTTCAGCATGGATGCGCTGCTGGCGCGGATGCGCGCGCTGCTGCGCCGGGCCGGGGCGGTGCCGGTGCGCGGACAGCATGTGTTCCATGACATCACCATGGACCTGACGGCCCACCGGGTTCAGCGTAACGGCCGGCCGATCCACCTGGGGCCGACCGAGTTCCGGCTGCTGGAGTTCCTGATGCAGCATCCTCGCCGGGTGTTCTCTCGGGAGGAGCTGCTGAACTCGGTGTGGGGGCCGGACATACATGTGGAGCCGCGTACGGTGGATGTTCACATCCGGCGGCTGCGGAAGAGCATCAATGGCGATGGCGAACTGGATGTGGTGCGGACGGTGCGGGCGGCGGGGTATGCCCTGGATACCGAGCCGGTCTGACGTCTGGCGTTAGGCAGCCTGCTGCAGCGCTGCCAGCCGGTCCGCGACTTGGCTGATGCCGTCGAGGCCGGTGTTGGCGAAGGCGAGGCGGAGGTGGCCTTGCTGTCCCGGTCCGAAGGCGCTGCCGGGCAAGCACAGCGCGCCGCAGGTGGCGGCCAGCTTTTCGGCAACTTGCGCGGCCGGCGCCGGGCCGAAGGGGTGGCGGACATAGGCGAAGTAGGCTCCGAGCGAGTCGACGCGCCAGTCCGGCAGGCGTTGGAAGGCGGCACGGAGCGCGGCGGCGCGGTCGTTGATGGTTACGCGGTTCTCTGCCCGCCATTCCCCCAGGGCACCGATGGCCCAGGATAGTGCTGCCTGTCCCGCGCGTTGCGGGCAGATGTGCATGCAGTCCAGCACCTTCATGAACTCAAGCACGAGGGGCGCAGCGGCGGTGACGGCGCCCAGGCGATGCCCGGGGATGCAGTAGGACTTCGAGAAGCTGTAGAGCTGGATGACGGTTTCGGGCCAGGCCGGGTCAGTGAAGGCGTCGTGGGCGCGGCCTTGGCCGGCTGGCAGGAAGTCGCGGTAGGTTTCATCGAGGATCAGCCAAATGCCGCGGCGCTGGCATAGGGATTGGAAGCGGGCGATCACCTCCGGCGGGTAAACGGCGCCGGTCGGGTTGTTGGGGGTGATCAGGACGATGGCGCGCACGCGGGGGTCGAGCAGGGCTTCGGCCGCGTCGGGGTCGGGGATGAAGGCGTCATCCGCCGAGCAGGGCAGGGGACGTGCCTCGATGCCAAGCATCTCAAGCGTTTGCTGGTGGTTCCAGAACCACGGTGTCGGGAGCAGGACGGCGTCGCCGGATTGCGCCAGGGTCATCATGGTTAGGAAGAACGCCTGGTTGCAGCCGGCGGTTATGGCGACTTGGCTGGAGTCAACGGCGCCGCCATAGGTGCGGGATAGGTCGGCCGCGTAGGCGTCCCGCAGCGCGGCGTCGCCGTTGATCAGGCCATATTTGGCCGTTGCCGGCTCTGCGGCGGCGGTTGAGAGGTGTTGCAGCAGCCATGGATGCGGCGGATAGCCCGGCACCGCCTGGCATAAGTCCAGCAGCGGGCCGAACGCTCCGTCATAGCGCCTTGCCCAGGCGTGGGCTTCAGGGATGGGGGGCGGCACGATGCCGGTCACGAGCGGGTTCAGCGTCGGCATCGAAATCCCCAGTGTTTCAATCGGTATTGGGTTAGGCCCGTTAGTCTGTCCCAGTCGAACCGATGATGGCTCGGGCGAGGCCGTCCAGCGTAGCAGGCTAGAGATGGATGTGCGCCCCGGTCTTCAGCCACCCGGGCGGGATCACGGCATTGTTGCCATCCCACGCCGGGCCGCTGTCGGTGGATCTGCTTTAAACGTCCACCTCGGACACTGTGCGCGCCCGCTCCTGGATGAACTGGAAACGCAGTTCGGGGCGCCGGCCCATCAGGCTCTCGACGAGGTCGTTGGTCATGGCGCGGTCCTCGGGCGCGGCGACCACGCGCAGCAGCGTGCGCCGTGCCGGGTCCATGGTGGTTTCCTTGAGCGCCATCGGCGGCATCTCGCCCAAGCCCTTGAAGCGGCTGACATCCACCTTGCTGCCGGCCTTGAAGCCGCGGCGGATCTGCCGGTCCTTGTCGGCATCGTTCATCGCGTAGATGGACTTGGCGCCCTGGGTCAGGCGGTAGAGCGGCGGTTGGGCAAGGTAGAGGTGGCCGTGCCGTACGAGGTCCGGCAACTCGCGATAGAAAAACGTCATCAGCAGGGAGGCGATGTGGGCGCCGTCCACGTCGGCGTCGGTCATGATGATGACGCGGCCATAGCGCAGCCTGGCCAGGTCGAACCCGTTGCCGACGCCGCAACCCAAAGCTTCAATAAGGTCGCGCAATTCTTTGTTGTCACGCAGTTTGTCGGCGCTGGCGCTGGCGACGTTCAGGATCTTGCCGCGCAATGGCAGCACGGCCTGGCTATCCCGGTTGCGCGCCTGCTTGGCGGAGCCGCCGGCGCTGTCGCCCTCGACCAGGAAGATTTCGGTGTCGTCGCGGCTTTCCCTGGTGCAGTCCGCCAGCTTGCCGGGTAGGCGGAGGCGCCGGGTTGCGGTTTTGCGGCCAATTTCCTTTACCTCGCGCCGGCGCAGGCGTTCCTCGGCGCGCTCGATGATGTAGGTCAGCAGGTTGTCTGCCTGGGCCGGGTTGGCGCCGAGCCAATGGTCGAAGCGGTCACGCAGCGCGGGTTCGATCAGCCGGGTGGC
>CAXTCI010000024.1:28768-39399 GCA_964242325.1 uncultured Acetobacteraceae bacterium | reverse complement strand
TCAATGCAATATTAGTTGGGCGTGACGCTACAGCCCGGCTTGTTCTGACACTAGTGGGGTGCTTCCGCTGCTTGGAGAAGGGTGCGCCACCGGCAGCGCCAGGCAGTGCGCCGGGACAACGACGGGTGGCCCGGGGATCGTCAGCGCTGCGAGGGACATCCAGTGTAACGTACCTTGCTGGAACGCCGGGTAGTTCCTGAGCTACAGCCCGGCATCCCCCGGCACCATCAGCAACCCATCCACCACCCGCGATGGCACCTGCTCCAGCCCCTGCCCCACGCATGGCCCGGCGGTGCACACTCCATCCACGATCCCGAACAGCGCCCCATGGACCGAGCACACGATGGCCGTACCATCCGCGGTCAGGAAACGGTCCGGCGCCCAGTCCAGCCCCGCGCCGACATGCGGGCAGCAGTTGACGTAAACGAAGGCCTGGCCCCCCTGGCGCACCGCAAACAGCCCGGTGAAGCCGCCCAGCGCCGGGCCGAACCCGCGGGCCGCGCCGTCCGGGATGTCGTCTAAGCGGCACAGGGCACGCATCGTGCTGACGGTCATCCCGGTTGGTCTCCTTGGGCGTCCATCTTGGGCCGCATCAGCCGGGCCAGCCAGCCATGGCCATGATGTGCCGCCAATGCGCGTCCGGCACCGGGCTGACCGAAAGGCGGGATTGACGCAGCAGGGCCATTTCGGCCAGCAGCGGCTCGGCCTTCATCGCGGCGAGCAGCACCGGGCGCGGCAGCGGCGCCACGGCGCGCAGGTCCACGCAGACCCAGGGGCCGGCCTCTGCCGTTGGGTCGGGGTAGGCTTCGCGCACAACCTCGACGATGCCCACCGCCGCCTTGCCGATGTTGGAGTGGTAGAACAGCGCCTGGTCACCCAGCCGCATCGCGGCGAGGTGCAGCTTGGCCGAATGGTTGCGCACCCCCGTCCACGGCTCGACGCCCACGGCCACGTGCTGGTCCCAGGAGAAGGCGTCGGGCTCGGATTTCACCAGCCAATAGGCCACTAGGCCAGGACCTCGCCGTCGCGCAGCACCGTACGGTAGGCACGGATCATCGTGCTCTCGAACAGCCCGGCCTTCGCATAGGGATCGGTCATGGCGAAGCCCTCCGCCGCCGCGCGGTCCTCTACGTCTATGACCAGAAGCGTGCCGCAGGGGCGACCGTCGGTGTCCAGCAGCGGGCCGCCCTGCACGATACGGTCGGCATAGGTGGTCAGGTAGGCAAGATGGGCCGGACGTGTTGCGAGCCGCAGGTCCAAGCTGGCCGGACGGTCAGTGCAGATGATGGCGAACAGCATGCTGGCAACTCCTTGCTGCCCCGCACAGTAAGGTTTCCCGGGACGCCTTCAACTCCCCGTAAAGGGTGCTATCTTCCCCGGTATGGACGCCACCGCATACCCCGTACGTCCCGCGCGCAACTTGCACCGCTTCGCCAATCCCGGGCGATTTCTGCGGCTGGCCGCGCGGATGCAGCCATGGCTGACCTGGCCGGCGCTGCTGCTGACCCTTGGCGGGCTGGGATGGGGCTTGTTCATCGCGCCGGCGGATTGGCAGCAGGGCGACGCGGTGCGGATGATGTATGTGCATGTGCCCTCGGCCTGGCTGGCGTCTGCGGGGTATGTGAGCCTGGCGCTGGCGTCCTTTGCGGCGCTGGTGTGGCGGCATCCCCTGGCTGATTTGGCGGCAGTGGAGATTGGGCCGGTGGGCGCCGGGTTCACCGCATTGTGCCTGGCAACCGGCAGCCTATGGGGCAAGCCAATGTGGGGCGCGTGGTGGGTGTGGGACGCCCGGCTGACTTCGGTGCTGGTGCTTTTCTTTCTGTATCTCGGCCACATTGCGCTGGTGCGGGCGTTCGACGACCCAGTGCGCGGCTATCGCGCCGGTGCCATCCTGGCACTGGTGGGCGTAGTGAACCTGCCGGTCATCAAGTTCAGCGTGGACTGGTGGAACACCCTGCACCAGCCCGCGAGCATCACGCTGACGGGCGCGCCGACCATGTCGCGCGACATGCTGTGGCCGTTGCTGGTATGTGCCATCGGGTTCACGCTGACCTTCGCCGCCATTGTGGTGGCGCGTACCCGCGCCGCGGTGATGGAGCGGCGCATACGCGGGCTGTTGCTGGCCCAAGCCGAACGGGTGTCGGAGCGGACATGACGCATCTGCCTTTCATCGTTGCGACCTATGCGCTGGGTCTGGCTGTCCCTACTGTATTCGCGGTTAGCGCCTGGCGGCGGCTGACCCAGGCGCGGCGCCGCTTGGCCGTCGTGGACCCGAGGGCCGGAGCATGACGCGCAAGAAGCGGCGGCTGTGGATTGTGCTGGCTTGCGGGCTGGGCGTCGGCTCGGCCGCAGTGCTGGGGCTGACCGCGTTCAGCGATAACATCGTGTTCTTCGTGGCCCCGTCCGACTTGCACAACCATGTCGCGGCGCCGGGCCGTACGCTACGGTTGGGCGGGCTGGTGGAGGCGGGCAGCGTCCGGCGCGACGAGGACCGCGGCCAGCCCACGGCGCGGTTCCGCATCACGGACGGCAAGGCGGCTGTAGATGTGTCTTACGTCGGCATTCTGCCGGACCTGTTCCGCGAGGGCCAAGGGGCGGTGACGCTAGGTGTTCTGCAGCCGGACGGGACGTTCCGCGCGCAGGAGGTGCTGGCAAAGCACGATGAGACCTATATGCCGAAGGATGTCGCCGATGCCCTGAAGCGCACGGGGCAGTGGCACCCGGAGGAGGGGCCACCGCCGCCGGCCTCGACTTGGAACACGATTGGGGTGACGGCGAAGGCTGGGGGATGAGGTCGTCTAGCTCCCTTCCCTCTGGGAGAGTGTTGGGTGAGTGAAAGGTCGCGCGGGCTGGCAATAGCGGCAAAAGGGCTTGCACAACTTAAAGCCGCTCCTGCGTGGTTTTCCTCACCCTGGCCCTTTCCCGGAGGGAAAGGGAGCATAACAGGCCGGTTTGATGACACGATGATGCGGGCCGCAGTGCCCCGAGGACCACGTCCATGATCCCTGAACTCGGCCATTTCGCGCTTGCCCTTGCCTGCGCTCTGGCGCTTGCGCAGACGGTGCTGCCGCTATGGGGTGCGCATCGCAACGACGCGCGGCTAATGGCAGCGGCGCCGGCCATTGCGATCGGGCAGATGCTGGCGCTTTGCGTCTCGTTTGGCTGCCTGGTCCTGGCCAGTGTGAACGACGACTTTTCCGTGCTGAACGTGGCCGAGAACAGCCATACCTTGAAGCCGCTGCTGTATAAGATCACGGGCGCCTGGGGCAATCACGAGGGGTCCATCCTGCTATGGACCTTGATCCTGGCGCTGTGCGGCGGCGCCGTTGCGCTGTTCGGGCGTGGGCTGCCTTCGGCGCTGCGGGCACGAGTGATCGGAGTGCTGGGCGGCAGCAGCGCCGGGTTCATGCTATTCGCGCTGCTGGCCAGCAACCCGTTTACCCGGCTGTATCCGGCGCCGCTGGACGGGCGGGACATGAACCCGCTGTTGCAGGACCCAGGCCTCGCCTTCCACCCGCCTATCCTTTACTCCGGCTATGTCGGCTTCGCCGTGCCCTTTGCCTTTGCCATCGCAGCGCTGCTGGAGGGACGGGTTGATGCGGCCTGGGGACGCTGGGTGCGGCCCTGGACGCTAGCGAGTTGGTGCCTGCTGACTGGCGGCATCGCGCTTGGCTCCTGGTGGGCCTATTACGAGTTGGGCTGGGGCGGCTACTGGGCTTGGGACCCGGTTGAGAACGCGTCCCTGCTGCCATGGCTGACGGGCACCGCCCTGCTGCACTCCGCCATCGTGGTCGAGAAGCGGGAAGCGCTGAAGGTTTGGACCGTACTGCTGGCCATCGCGACCTTCTCTCTGTCGCTGTCCGGCACCTTCCTGGTGCGATCGGGCATCCTGAACTCGGTCCATTCCTTCGCCAATGACCCGACGCGCGGAGTATTCATCCTAGGGCTGCTCGGGATCGTGATCGGCGGCTCGTTGCTGTTGTTCGCGTTCCGTGCCCCGGTGCTGGCGCCTGGCGGGCTCTTCGCGCCACTGTCGCGGGAGGGCGCGCTGGTGTTCAACAACGTCATGCTGTGCAGCATAGCCGCAGTCGTCATCACCGGGACGCTGTGGCCGCTCGTTGCAGACTTGGTGTTCGGCCATAAGATCTCGGTGGGTGCGCCGTTCTTCAACGCTACCGTACTGCCGCTGTCCCTGCCGGTGTTTGCTGCCATGACGGTGGCGCCGACGATGGCC
The DNA here is from genome assembly GCA_964242325.1 of uncultured Acetobacteraceae bacterium. GTDB lineage: Bacteria > Pseudomonadota > Alphaproteobacteria > Acetobacterales > Acetobacteraceae > DASWOJ01. The sequence continues at coordinate 35,165 of CAXTCI010000024.1, read as the reverse complement.
TGGAAGCGGGCGCAGCTTGGCCCGGCGCTGCTGCGGCTGTGGTGGGTGGCGCTGGCGGCGCTGGTGGTTGGCCTAGTTACGAACCTCGGCCCGGCGCGGGGCCTGGCGGCAGCGGTGTTCGGCCTGGCCGCCTGGCTGGTGCTGGGCGCGCTGGCGGAGCTGGTCGAGCGGGTGCGGCTGTTCCGCATTCCGTTCAGTGAAAGCCTGGGCCGGCTGCTCGGCCTGCGTTGGCAGGTGTTTGGGACTGCGCTGGGCCATGCCGGCATGGGCATCACTGTGGCGGGAATGGCAGGCATGTCGCTGTCAACCGACCGGGTGGTATTGCTGCGCCCTGGTGAGACTGCGGAGGCTGCTGGCTATGTTTGGCGGCTGGAGGGCGTCGCCGACCGGCCCGGCCCGAATTACGCCGAGCGCGTCGCCACAGTCACCATCACCCGCAATGGTGAGCCGGTCGCAACGGTGACGCCGGCGCGCCGCAGCTTCGTCACGCAGCGGATGACGACGACGCAAGCGTCCATCGAGACGAACGGCCTTGCCGATCTTTATACCGTCCTAGGCGAAGAACGGGACGGCGCAGCAGTATTGAGGCTGCATTACAACTTGTTGGCACCCTGGATTTGGTTGGGCGCGCTGGTGATGGCGGGGGGCGGTGGCCTGTCGCTACTGGACCGGCGCACCCGGGTTGGGGCTCCGGCGCGGGCCAAGGCGCGTTCACCGGGCGCTGCGGTGGCCTGAGGTGGTCAACCGTCGCCTCCTTTTGCTGGCGCCCTTCGGAGTGGCGGCTGTGTTCGGCGCAGGCATGTATAATGTGTTGGGCCGGATGAAGCGGGGCACGTTCGACCCGCACGACGTGCCGAGCCAGTTGATCGGCCGTCCAGTGCCGCAATTCGACCTGCCGGGCCAGGCGCCAGGGCAGGGTTTCGGCAGTACGGAGCTGCAGGCGCAGGGACATCCGGTGCTACTGAACTTCTTCGCAAGTTGGTGCGTGCCTTGCGTGGTGGAACATCCCGAACTGATGGCACTGTCGGGCTCCGGCCTGCCAATCTGGGGGATCGCCTACAAGGATACGGTGAGCGCGGCGTCGGGTTTCCTGCAAACCCATGGCAACCCGTTCACCCGTGTTGCCCGGGATGCCGGGAGCGTGGCGATAGATTTCGGGGTGTATGGCGTGCCGGAAAGCTACCTGCTGGATAAGGACGGCATCATCCGGTGGCACGTTGCCGGACCGCTGACGGAAGCGGTGGTCGCGGAGGGATTGCGTCCGGCGCTGGCGAGGCTGGCATGAGGGCGATACTGCGCCTGCTTCCTCTCCCCTCGGGAGAGGGCCGTGGTGAGGAAAGCAGCGAATACTGTCTTCGCCTTCATGCGGGCTGTGCTGCTCCGACCACGCGAAATGCTGGTGGTTTCCCTCACCCCGACCCTTTCCCGAAGGGAAAGGGAACAGGGATGCTTTTCCGTGTGGCTGTGGTGCTCCTGTTGCTCGCCAGTCCGGCCTATGCGGTCAGCGATCCGGCGGAGATGCTGCCGAACCCTGTGCTGGAGGCCCGCGCCGAGCAGGTTGGGCATCAACTCCGCTGCCTCGTGTGCCAGAATGAGAGCATCGAGGACAGCAACGCCGACCTGGCGAAGGACCTCCGCGCCAAGGTCCGCGCCCGCATCGCTGCCGGCGACAGCGACGACGCCGCGACCTCGTGGGTCGTTGCCCGCTACGGCGATTTCGTGCGGCTGCGGCCGCCCTTTACCGCTGCTACGGCGGTCCTTTGGGCGTCGCCAGTGTTGGCTGTCCTGGCTGGACTGGGCTTTGCCTTGATGGCTCGGCGCCGTGCGCCCGTGCCCCTCGCACCGCTGACGGAGGCGGAGCGGCACCGCTTGGACACCCTGACCCGCACATGATTTGGCTGGCGATCTTCCTGCTTGCGGCGGCGGCGCTGGCGCCGCTGGCCCTGGTGCTGCGCCGCCGGGCCGAGGCGCGCGGCGGCCGCGACCCGGCGCTGGCGCTGCACCGCGCACAGCTTGCCGACCTGGACCGCGACCTCGCCGAGGGCCGGATCCTGCCTGCGGAACACGTGACGGCGCGGCTGGAAGTGCAGCGGCGCTTGCTGCATGCCGGCGATGCCGAGGAGGCGCCGGCCCAGCCGGGGTCGCGCGTGCCGCTGTTTGCGACGCTGGCCGCCGTGCCTCTCCTGGCGCTGGGATTGTACTTGATCGCCGGCGTTCCCAACCTGCCCTCCCCCGGCCCGGCCTTGGAAGCTCAGCGCCGTGCGGCGGAGGAGGCTGTGTTGATCGGGCAATTGCGCGAAAGCCTGGCCGCCATGGACCCCAACACCGACCGCGCCCGTCAGGGTTACATCCTGCTGGGCAACGTTGAGGAGGCTCGCGGCAACGACGCGGCCGCCGCGGCTGCGTGGGGCGTCGCGCTGCAGACACGGTTCGACGCCACCCTCGCCGCGCGTGCAGCCGAAGCTTCAGTGCGAGCCGCAGGCGGCGTCACCGAGGGCAGCGCCGCCCTGTTCCGTCGCGCCCTGGAGGCCGCCCCGCCGGACGCACCCTGGCGCGATGCAGTGCAGCAACGGTTGGCCGAACAGCGCATGACAGACCCGCGAATTCCCGGCGGCTAGAAGATGCGCTATCTTGTCCGCTGAATGCCCATTGACCAGGGAATCGCCAGCATGACGCCTTTTGCCGCCCTCCCCGCCAGCCTTACTATCGCAGACTCACCGTATTGCTGGCCCGACGCTGGTAGCACGCAGGCTTCGTGGGGATTGCTGGCCGGGGCCGGCTTGGGACGCCTGTCGTGAACCGGCGCGGAGCCCTGGCGGTTGCGGTCCTGCTGGCCGCCGCACCAATTGGCTGTACTGAGCCACGTTCGGAGTTCATGACCCGCGTTGCCGCCGACTGCTCCGCCGGAGACCGTGCGGCTTGCCATCTGTTGAGCGCACCGCCGGACCCATCGGCTTTCAGCGGATTGAACGATACGCAGCCTGAGTCACGCGGCCTGGTCCAGGAGGATTTGGAGGCGATGATACGTGGAATGGCGCAAGCCCGTTCGTCGCCGCAGTTCCGCCCAGCGGACGGTACTCGCTAGGCGCGCCGGCTGTCAGCCAAACCACCTGCCCAGAGCGGGGCAGGCGTCCGGGCCGGTTGGCCTATGGCGAAGTTAGCTTAGTAGCGGCGGTAGCCACGGCGGTAGTAATGGCGGCGGTAGTAGCGGCGGCGATACTGCACCTCCTGCACAGTGGCGGTGCCCTCGGTCAAGACGGCCGGGACAGACAGGTCCGCTGCCGGCAACAGGGCGACCAACGACGGCGACAGCCCGTGGGCGAGCGGCGCCGCGTCCGCCGGGGTGACAGCGGCGGTGCCGGCCAGTCCGGCCAGCACGGTGAAGGCGAATAGGATACTGCGCATAAAGTCACCTCGGTTGAGAGCGGTAATAAGAGAGCACCTGGAAGGTGGCGGTCTCGGAACTATTCTGCTTCATTCCAGCAATTGTTGCATCCCGGAATCGCTGTTGGATTGCCGATCTGTCCGCGATGTGGGCAGGACTGCAACGGTGCCGAAGCCGGCTGCCTCCCCGCCAGCGCCGAGATAGGTAGCAACAATGCGCGCATCCCCGGCCAGCGCGGCGCTGGGGCCCTGCAGGACCACCTGGCCGGTTTCCAGCACATAGGCATAGTCGGACACCTGCAGCGCGGCGCGGGCATTTTGCTCTACTAGCAGGATCGCGCAGCCGCGGCTCCGCAGCCCAGCAATGATGCGGAATATTTCGCGAACGATCAGCGGCGCCAGGCCCAGGCTGGGTTCGTCGAGCAGCAGCAAGTCCGGATTTGCCATCAGCGCGCGCCCCATCGCCAGCATCTGCCGCTCGCCGCCGCTGAGCGTGCCGGCCTCCTGTCGCCGCCGCTCCCGCAGGCGGGGGAACAGGGCATACACGTCGTCCATCGCCGCACGCGCCGCAGATGCGCCGGACCCGCGCAGGCGGAAGCCGCCGAGGCGCAGGTTGTCCTCCACCGTCATGGTGCCGAACAGCTCGCGCTTCTCCGGGACCAGGCACATGCCGGCGCGCACCCGGTCCTCGATTCCCAGGTGCGCCACGTCCCGCCCGGCGAAGTGCACGGCGCCGCGGCCAGGGTGAACGCCCATGATGGCGTTGAGCAGCGTGGTCTTGCCGGCGCCGTTCGGTCCGATGACGGTGACGATCTGCCCGGCGCCGACCTGCAGGCTGACGTCGTGCACGGCGCCGATGCCACCGTAGGAGACGCTGAGGTTTGAAACGTCGAGGACGGTCATACTGGGAACGGCTGATCGTTGAGAATTACGCTAACTCGCTCTTCCTCCGGGAGAGGGTGAGGGAGGCCGGGCAGAGCGGGTCTGGCTGGTACGGCGGTTTCGTGGCGGCAGAATTTTACAGAGCGTGCTGTTGAGCTTCCCTCACCCCGACCTCCCGGAGGGAGAGGGAGAAGGGAAGCGTCTGTGCTGGTGTGCACAAGCCCTGGGGGCCGGACCTGCACGCCGCACACCGTCACGCAACCGACCCCAAATAGGCCTCGATCACCCGCGGGTCCGCCCGCACGGCGGCGGGCTTGCCCTCGGCCAGCTTGGCGCCGAACTCCATCACCACCAGACGGTCCGCCAGGTTCATCACGAAGTCCATGTCGTGCTCGACCAGCAGCACCGTTACTCCGTCGCCGCGCAGGCGGCGCAGCAGGGCGGCCAGCTCGGCCTTCTCGGCGTGACGCAGACCGGCTGCCGGTTCGTCCAACAGCAGCAGCACCGGGTCCAGGCACAGGGCACGGGCAATCTCGACGATACGCTGCTGGCCCAGCGCCAGGCTGTCGGCGGGCTGGTCCGCGTGGGCGGCCAGGCCGACGCGGGCGATCTGGCGCCGGGCTTCCGCCATCAGCCCGGCCTCCTCGGCGCGGTCCAGGCGCAGCAGGGCGCGGACCGGCCCGGCGCGGCCGCGCAGGTGCGCCCCGAGCGCCACGTTCTCCAGCACCGACATGCCGGGCACCAGCTTCACGTGCTGGAAGCTGCGGGCGATGCCCAGGGCGGCCACCTGCGGCGGCGTGCTGCCGGACACCTCCCGGCCCTGGAACCGGATTTGCCCGGCATCCGGTTGCGCCACGCCGGTCAGGAGGTTGAACGTCGTGCTTTTGCCGGCGCCGTTGGGGCCAATCAGGCCGACGATCTCGCCGGCGTCCAGGTGCAGGCCGATGTCGTTGACTGCGACCAGGCCGCCGAAGGTCTTGCGCAGTCCGGCCGCCGCCAGCACGGGCGCGCCGCGGACCGGCAAGATGCGGCAGGGTAAGGTGCGGGCGGGCAGCGGTGGGGCATCCCTCGTTGGCCGTGCCGCGCCGGGCATGCGGGGCCGGGCGGCACCGAACAGGCGGCGGAGATGCGGCCAAAGTCCCTCCGGTGCGGTTTGCAGCACCAGGACCAGCAAGACGCCGAACACGATGCCCTCATAATTGCCGCCCTGGCCCAGCAGCCGCGGCAGCACGTCCTGCAGGACGTCCTGCACCACGGTCACCAGACCGGCGCCCAGCAGTGCGCCCCAAACTGAGCCGGCGCCGCCCAGCACCGCCATCAGCAGGTAGTCTATGCTCGCCAACAAGCCGAACGGCGTCGGGTTCACGCTGCGCTGCATGTGGGCATACAGCCATCCCGCCAGCCCGGCGAGCACCGCGGCATAGGTGAAGGCCAGCACCCGCGTGCTCGGCAGGCTCACTCCGAAGCTGGCCGCCGCCGCCGCACCGCCGCGCAACGCCCGGATCGCCCGGCCGACCCGGCTGTCCATCAGGTTGCGGGTCAGCAGCAGCACGGCCGCCACGGCCACCCACACGACGGCGAAGTATGCCCGGCTATCGGTTAGCGCGAGGCCGCCGGCCCGCAACGGCGGAATGCCGCTGATGCCGTCGTTGCGCCCGACCAGGTCCAGGTTGCCGAACACGTAGTAGAGGCTGACCGCCCAGGCAATGGTGCCCAGCGCCAGATAATGCCCGGACAAACGCAGCGTCACCGCCCCGATCAGCAATGCCGCGAGGCCGCTGGCCCCCATCGCCACCGGCAGCGTCAGCCACGGCGACCAACCGGCCTGCGTCGTCAGCAGCGCCGTGGCATAGGCGCCGAACCCCATGAACGTCGCCTGCCCGAACGAGGTCATGCCGCCATAGCCCGTCAGCACCACAAGGCCGATGGCGACGATGCTGGCGAGGCCGGCGTAGTTGGCCAGCGTGATCCAAAAGGTCGGCACCCCGGGGATGACGGGCACCGCAAGCCAGAGGGCCAGCAGCAGTACGGGCAAGACACGTGTCATGCGGAGTGGTCGGACGGGAGAAGGCTGCCTGCTCCCTCTCCCGGGGGGAGAGGGGGAAGGAAGCGCCCATTATTCCTCCTCCAC
>CAXTCI010000024.1:0-28758 GCA_964242325.1 uncultured Acetobacteraceae bacterium | reverse complement strand
GGGAGAAGGCTGCCTGCTCCCTCTCCCCCCGGGAGAGGGTTGGGGTGAGGGGGTCTTGAGGCGCTGCGGTTGGCCTTTGGAGGGCTGTGTCCCAGCAGCAATGGCGGTTCCCCGCTCCGCAGCCAAGACCCCCTCACCCCAACCCTCTCCCGGGGGGAGGGGGGGAAGGAGGGCGCCATTATTCCTCCTCGACAGGCGCGCGGAGGGAGCGCCATAGCAGCACGGGGATGATGACCGTGAACACGATCACCTCCTTGAATGCACTGGCATAGAACGAGGACAGGCTTTCGACACAGCCTACCAGCACGGCAGCCAAGGCCGCCAGAGGATAGCTGGCCAAGCCGCCGATGATCGCGGCGACGAAGCCCTTGAGGCCCACAAGGAAGCCGCTGTCATAATACACCGTGGTCAGCGGCGCGATCAGGATGCCGGACAGCGCGCCGATGCCGCCCGCCAGCACGAAGGCGATCCGTCCGGACAGCGACGTGGCGATCCCCACCAGCCGCGCGCCCAGCCGGTTCACCGCCGTCGCCCGCAGCGCCTTGCCGGCCAGCGTGCGCTCGAAGAACACATACAGCGCCAGCATGAGGGCCAGCGTGGTCCCGACGATCCACAGCGCCTGCCCGGAGATCGTCAATGGGCCGAGATCGTAGCGCTCCTCCGAGAACCCGGCGGCGCGGTATCCCTCCGGCCCAAACAACACCAGCCCTAGACCCAGCAGCGCCAGATGGACGCCGATGGAGGCGATCAGCAGCACTAGGACCGACGCCTCGGCCAGGGGCTGAAACGCCAGGCGATACAGGTACGGCGCCATCGGCGTCACGATGGCCAGGGTCAGCAGCGCCTCCACGAGCACGCCGGGCTTGGATGGCACGAGCCGCACGGCCAGTAGCACCAGCGCCGGCACGAGCAGGCACTCCGCCGCCAAGCGCAGCACGGCCCCAGGCGTCAGCGTGCGCCATGCCGCGCCCAAGCCGGCCAGCATGGCGGCGGCGCCCAGTGCAGCGAGCAGCCAGATGCTGCCGGGGACGCGTCCGTCGTCCAGCGCGGCGTAGGTCAGCGCACCATAGGCCACGAATTCGCCTTGCGGGATGAGGATGACCCGTGTGACCGCGAACACCAGCACCAGCGACAGGGCGAGCAGCGCATAGATGGCACCGTTCACGACTCCGTCCTGCAGCAGGATCAAGGCAATGTCAGCGTCCATGGGGGCTGCGTTCTTCTCCCTCTCCCTCCGGGAGAAGGTTGGGGTGAGGGAAGCCGCACGCGCGGTCATTGCGGTTGCCGAAGCCCCACTCAGACAGGACTGACCCTGCCATTTCCCTCACCCCAACCCTCTCCCGAAGGGAGAGGGAGCAGGACATGCTCAGGGCAGCAGCTTCCAGGTGCCGCCCTGAATCGTTACCATCACGCGCGCGCGCTCGTCGAAGCCGTTGTGGTCCTGTGGTGTCATGTCGGTGACGCCGTGCGTCAGCACCAGGCCGTGCAGCCCCTCCAGCGCATCGCGCAGGGCGGCATGGAATTCCGGCGTGCCGGGCCGGGCGGACCGGAGCGCGGTGGGGATCGCGGCGTCCAGCATCAGCGCGGCATCATAGGCATGGGCGCCGAAGGTGGCGACGGTGCCGGGTCCGTTGGACGCCTCGTAGCGGCGCACGTATTCCGAGGCTACCGCCTTGATTGGATTGTCGGCCGGCAGTTGCGATGCGACCAGGACGGGGCCGGACGGCAGGATCGTGCCCTCCACGTCCTTCCCGCCGACGCGGATGAAGTCCATGTTGGCGACGCCGTGGGTCTGGTAGTAGGCGCCACGGTAGCCCCGCTCCTTGAGCGTCTTCTGCGGCAAGGCGGCCGGTGTGCCTGCGCCGGCGATCAGCACGGCCTCCGGCTTGGCTGCGATCAGCTTCAGCGCCTGGCCAGTCACGCTGGTATCGGCGCGGGAATACTTCTCGACCGCGACCAGCTTGATGCCGTGCGCGTCCAGCGCCCGCGTCGCCTCCGCCAGCCAGCCGTCGCCATAGGCGTCGTTGAAGCCGATGAAGCCTACGGTCTTGATGCCGGCCTTGGCCATGTGATCAGCGATGGCGTCGGCCATCAGGCTGTCGTTCTGCGGCGCCTTGAACACCCACCGGCGCTGTGCGTCCATCGGCTGGATCAGCCGGGCGGACGCCGCCAGGGTGATCATCGGCACCTGATGCTCCGCCGCCACGTCGATCATCGCCAGCGAGGCAGGGGTGGTGCTGGAGCCGATAACGGCGTCCACCTTGTTCTCGTCAATCAGCTTGCGGGTGTTGGCGACGGCGCGGGTGCTGTCGCCGCCGTCGTCCAAGACGAAATACTCGATGCTCTGCCCGGCGATTTCCTGCGGCATCAGGGCGATGCTGTTGCGCTGCGGTACGCCTAGGCTTGCCGCGGGGCCGGTGGTGCTGATGGTGACGCCGACCTTGATCTGGGCAGCAGCCGGCTGGGCCAGGGCGGGGACCAACATGGCGGCTGCGGCAAGCAGGACTGCGAAGCGCCGCTGCATGACCTGTATCCCCCCTGGTGATGCCCGCCGACGCGGACGCATATTCCCTTCCGTGACTGGTATGTCCCGGCCTGGAAGGTGTCAAGGAAGTCAGGGCAGCATACGGTTCATCACGGCAGCAGCTTCCAGGCGCCGTCCTGGATCGTGACCATCACCCTGGCGCGCTTGTCGAAGCCACTATGGTCATCGGGCGTCATCTCGACGACGCCGTCCGTCAGCACCAAGTCATATGCTGTCTCTAGCGCGTTGCGTAGACCGGCGCGGAACTCGGGCGTGCCGGGCTTCGCGGTCAGGAGCGCCACGGGGATCGCCATCTTCAACAGGGTTGCGGCATCATAGGCGTAGGCGCCGAACGGGGCGACACTTCCAGCACCGTAAGCAGCCTCATACTGATTGACGTAATCCTGTGCGGTTTCCTTCACCGGGTTGGTGTCCGGCAACTGCGACGCGACCAGGACGGGCCCGGCTGGCAGGACGGTTCCTTCCACGTCCTTGCCGCCGAGCTTGATGAAGTCCATCGTCGCGGCGCCGTGGGTTTGGTAGTATTTGCCGGAATATCCGAGGCTGCGCAGCGCCTTCTGCGGCGTGACCGAGGGGCTGCCGGACCCGGCAACCAGGACCGCATCGGGATGCGCCGCAATCAGCTTCCGAACCTGGGCGCTGACGTCCGTATCGGCGCGGGCATACCGTTCGGTTGCGACGAGCTTGATGGTCATGCCCTCCAGCGCCCGTTTCGCCTCCGCCAGCCATCCGTCGCCATAGGCATCGCTGAAACCGATGAAGCCCACAGTCCGCACGCCCGCGCGGAACATGTGAAGGGCAATAGCGTCCGCCATCAGGCTGTCGTTCTGTGACGTCTTGAACATCCAGCGACGCTGCTCGTCCATCGGCAGGATGATCCGCGAGGAGGCGCCGAACGCGATGATCGGTATTTTCTTGTCGGCTGCGATGGGGATCACCGCCAGGGACGCAGGCGTCGTGCTGGGGCCGACGATGGCGTCCACCTTATCCTCGTCTATCAGCTTGCGTGCGTCGGCGACCGCGCGGGCGGCGTCGGTGCCGTCGTCAAGGACGATATACTCGATCCCTTGATTGCCGACGCCTTTTGGCAGCATCGCGATGCTGTTGCGCTGGGGGATACCCTGGCTTGCGGACGGGCCGGTGATGCTGACGATGACACCAACCTTGATCTGGGCCGCAGCCGGCCGCGACAGGGCAGGCACCGCCGCGGCCATGATGACAAGCAGGACTGCAAGGCCTCGGGACATGAACTGCTCCTTATCGTTGATGCTCTCGGTCCGACCTGCGGCCATGAGGTTGTCCTCTTGACCCCGGCGCCATACCAGACCTCGAACAAGCTTGAGAAAATCGAGATGCCCTGTGACTGTCCACGGCATGGCGGCGTCCCTTGCGCTAGGGCAGCAGCTTCCAGGCGCCGTCCTGGATCGTGACCAACACCCGGGCACGCTTGTCGAAGCCGTTGTGGTCTTCGGCTGTCATTTCGGAGATGCCGTTCGTCAATGTCGCCTCGTAGATTGTCTCCAGCCCGTCTCGCAAGGCGATGCGGAACTCGGGCGTGCCCGGCTTTGCGGTCAGGAGCGCCACGGGGATCGCCATTTTCAGTATGGTTGCAGCGTCATATGCAGCGGCGCCAAAGGTGGAGATGCTGCCAGCGCCATGAACTGCCTCATATTGCTCGACATACGCTTTTGCCACGGACTTGACCGGGTTGTTGTCCGGCAACTGCGATGCCACCAGGACGGGACCGGCCGGCAGGATCGTCCCTTCGACATCTTTGCCGCCGGCTTTGATGAAGTCCATCGTCGCGGCGCCGTGCGTTTGATAGATCTTGCCGGCATAGCCGCGCTCACGCAAAGCTATATGCGGAACAGTCGCCGGGATTCCGGACCCGGCAATCAGCACCGCATCGGGCTTCGTCGCCATCAGCCTCGCCACCTGGGCGCTCACGTCCTTATCGGGACGGGCATATCTTTCGTCTATGGTCAGGCTTATGTTCATGCGCCCCAGTGCGCGCTTTGCCTCCGTCATCCAACCTTCGCCATAGGCATCGGTGTAGCCGATGAATCCCACGGTCTGAACGCCGGCGTGGAACATGTGCAGGGCGATGGCGTCGGCCATCAGGCTATCGGTTTGCGACGTCTTGAACACCCAACGCCGCTGCGCATCCACCGGCGAGATGACATCAGCGGAAAGGTCGAGAGCGATCATCGGCACTTGTTTCGACGCCACGACGGGCGTCACCGCCAGGGACGCAGGCGTGATGCTGGGACCAATGATGGCATCCACCCCAATCTCGTCAATCAGCTTGCGGACGTTGACGACGGCGCGCGCCGGGTCCGATCCATCGTCCAGGACGATGTATTCGACACCCATGCTGCCGACGCCTTTTGGCAGCAGCGCGATGCTGTTGCGCTGAGGGGTGCCGAGGCTTGCAGCCGGGCCGGTAAGGCTGAGGAGGACGCCGATCTTGATCTGGGCGGCAGCGGGCTGCGACAACGCGGGCATGAATGCGACGGCTGCGGCAAACAGGGTTGCAAAGCGCCAGCGCATGGCTCGTATTCCTAGTGAGGACCGCCGTTGCGGACCTGGATTTCCGCCACACTGGTACGTCCCGCCTCCCGAACACGTCAACGACTAGGACAGTCATGAATTGTAGCACGACGGCGGCCGCGGTGGTTGAAAGCCTGGCCGCACATGGCGTCAGCACGGTTTTTGGCGTGCCTGGCGTACACAACGACCCGCTGTTCGACGCCCTGTACGGCGCGCGGAACAGGATTCGGATGCTCCATGCCCGGCACGAGCAGGCCGGTGCCTACATGGCCTTGGGAGCGGCGCTCGCCACCGGCCAGCCGCAGGTTTATGCCGCCGTGCCGGGGCCAGGCATCCTGAACACCGGGGCGGCGCTGCTGACCGCCTGGGGCATGGGGGCGCCGGTACTGGCGCTGGCCGGGCAGATCCCGGCGCATGCCATCGAGCGCGGCTACGGCCACCTGCACGAGATGCCGAACCAGCTCGGAACCCTACGCAACATCACCAAGTACGCCGCACGGATCGCCGGGCCATATGACGCGTCGGCGCAGGTGGCGCAGGCCATACACGCTGCCCTGTCCGGGCGCCGGCGCCCGGTGGCGCTTGAATGCGCGATAGACGTTTGGGCGCAGTCCGGCCCGGCGCCGCTGGCCGCCCCAATCCCGCCGGTGACGCCCCCGGTGGACCCTGACGCCATCGAGCGCGCCGCCCGCATCCTGGGCGCGGCCCGGCGCCCGCTGATCGTTGTGGGCGGCGGTGCCGAGGACGCGGTGGAGGAGCTGCGCCAGGTGGCGGAGCTGCTGGAGGCGCCGGTCGTCTCCTACCGCCGGGGCCGCGGCATCCTGCCGACGGATCACCGCCTGGCCGTCAGCTTCCCGATCGGGCGGCGGTTGTGGGCCGACGCCGACGCCGTGCTGGCGGTCGGCACGCGGCTTTACGTGCCGCAGTCGGCCTGGGGCACCGATGACGACCTGCAGATCGTGCGGCTGGACGTGGACCCGGAGGAGCCAGGCCGGTTTCAGCCGCCGGCCTGCGCGGTCGTGGCGGACGCAGGCGCTGGATTGCGCGCCCTGCTGGACCGCCTGCCGGCGCACAGCCCGGTCCGTCCGTCGCGGGACGACGAGCTGGCCGGGCACCGTGCCTGGCTGGCAGACCGCCTGACGCGACTGGAGCCGCAGATGGGGTTCCTCGGCGCCATGCGGGCCGCGCTGCCGCCGGACGGCATCCTGGTGGACGAGGTGACGCAGATGGGCTTTGCCGCCCGCATCGCCTTTCCCGTGCCAGGGCCGCGGTCGTTCTTCTCGGGCTACCAAGACAATCTGGGCTACGGCTATGGCACAGCGCTGGGGGCTAAGGCGGCGTGTCCCCATCGGGCCGTGCTGAGCATCGCGGGCGACGGCGGCTTCGCCTACCAGGCTATGGAGCTGGCGACGGCGGCGCTGCACAACCTCGCCGTTGTCGTGGTAGTGTTCGACGACGGCGCTTTCGGCAACGTCCGCCGCATCCAGCGGGACGTTTATGGCGACCGGCAGATCGCGTCGGGGCTGCACAACCCGGACTTCGTGCGGTTCGCGGAGTCGTTCGGCGTTGCCGCCTTTCGCGCACATACCGCGGCGGAGCTGGAAGAGCGGCTGCGGGAGGCATTCGCCTTGAACGCGCCGGCGCTGGTGCACGTGCCGGTGGGCGAGATGCCCAGCGCATGGGACTTGATCATGATGCCGCCGGTGCGCGGCAGGCCGATGCGGCGGGCGCTGCCGTGAGGCGGTCGCACCCAGATTGCGGGGAACGGTCTCGTGGGCATGGCCCTTGCAGGTTGGAGTGGCGTCAGACGTCGGCAAGCCGGTGGCAGGCGAACGCCGCGTAGAACCTATCCGAAGGGTTCCGGCGGGGACGGCGCTACATCCTCATTCCCGCATGGCCCACCGGCATTGCCGCCAAAGGATGCTGCTGCACCTCCTGGACCACGGCGGCAAGGGTTGCGAGATTGTCCCAACCCGGCGCGGCGCCCGGCCGCTGCACGGCGCGAAGCCATCCCATGCCGTCCACCAGCACCTGCGTTCCCGCCAGCGCACCCGGCGCTTCTCCGGTCACGGCCGCGTAGGCGTCCGCGACCGCTGGGTCGGTGGCGGTGCACAGGCCATCCTCCGCACCTGCGCTTGAAGTGGCGGCCACCTGGATCGTAACCACGCCGGGCGCCGCGCGCGCCGGACCGAACACGATCCGCACGACTTGGCCACGCAGGTTGCCGAGAGTCAGGCCGCGGCCGCCAGGGCACGTCGCGTCCAATCCAGGGGCTTGGACTGGCACTGGCCAAACGCCTTCGGCCGCCCAGGCGGACCCGGCATTGTTGGCCCGGACCCAGTCAATTAACGCCCAGCGCTGATCTTCCGACAGCGCGCCGGCAAAGCCCGGCATGGCCAGGCCACCGCTGGGCGCCTCGATGCCGTGTGACAGCCACCAGAATAGCTCCCCGTCCACATGCGCCCACAGGTGCTCCGCTGTCAGGTCCGCAGGCGGCACGGGCAGGCCGGCGGCAGCCGGGCCATCGCCGTGGCCTGCGGGACCATGGCACCCTGCGCAGTGGACGGGATACAACGCTGCGCCGTCCGCGATGGAGGCGCTGCTGAAGCCGGTGGGCGACTGCCAATACTGGGTCGGGTATGCCTCCGCCAGCAGGACGTCCAAGTGCGGCACGGCAAGCCATGCTGCGGCGGCGACGATGCCTGCGGCTAGCCACCGGACCCGCCATCGCAGCAGGAACGCCACGACCGTTGCCGCCGCCGCCGCGAGGGGGACGGCGACGGCCAGGATGGCCTCTTGCATCATGTCGCTGTCTTCCCCGACTGCTTCCAGGCTTAGCCGCTTCGGGAAGGGCCATAACGGCTGCTCGTGCATGGCGGGCGGCAGGCTGGTCAGCAGGCCCGCGGCCAGCACCACCAGCAGTCCCGCCACGCTCTCCCAGGCGATGCTCCGTAGAAGGCGCCGCTTGGCTGTGCCAGGCGCCCCGCCGCCGAGTGCCGGGGTCAGCCGGAAGCGGTTGCGGGCGGCAAACGCCAGCAGCCCCAGGAAGCCGCCGAGCTTGGCAAGCGCGGTCAGGCCATAGGCGGTCCCGATCAAGCCCGGCAGGGTTCCGACCAGCACGGACCCTTGGAACAAGGCTGTCCCGGCCAGCAGCAGGACGCACCCGGCGCCCAGCGGCGAGAACCTGCCGGACGCTGCGGCCGCCAATCCGGGCGGCGCCGCCGCAATGAGCAGCAGCAGCGGCAGCAGCCCGCCCAGCCAGGCCCCGGCGGCCAGCAGGTGGATCATGCTGGACAGCAGCAGCCAGCTCGGCCCGTCCAACATGGCCCAGGCATGGCCATGCCCGGCCTGCGTCGCCAGCGCAGCGCCGGCCAGCACCGTGGCGGTCCAGGTCCATCGCCGGACCAAGGCCAGCCCGGCCACGCCGAGCAGCGCCAGCCGTGCCAGCACCAGGTGGCCGAACAGGGTATCCCCTAGGACGACCGGCGCTTGCGCGGCGGACCCGGCCATCGCCACGCTTTGCAGCAGCAGCCACGCCGCGGTCAGGACCGCCGCGGCGGCCAGCGACAGCCCTGCCAGGCGGCGCAACCGGCGTGCCACCGGCGGCGCGTCCTCGCCCAGCCCGGCCAGCACCGGCGGCGCCAGCCACGCCAGGACCAGCAACCCGCCGAACCCGGACAGGACAGCCGCGTCCGCGGCTCCCCGCACGAGGGCGAGGGCAAGCCCACCTTCGATGGGGATATCAGGCAGCACGGACCCGGCCTATGGCGCGACGGTGAAGGTGAAGCTGCCCTCGGTCTTGTGGGTGTCCACCGAGGTCGCGTGCCAGACCACCTTGTAAGTGCCGGGCCGCAGGGCGCCGACGCTGATGGCCAGGTGCTTGGCGTCGCCGCCGGCCACGTGCAGGTCGGCCTTGTCCACTTGCGCCCCGGCGGCATCGGTCACCACGACCGTGCTGAAGCGCGGCTCGATACCTTCGCTGAAGGACAGCTCGACCTGCAGCGGCGCAGCTTGGACCGTGCTGCCTACCGGCGGCTCGGCCTGGCGAAGCTGCGCATGGGCGTGAGCAAGGCAGGGCGTTAGAAGGCCGGGCATGGCAAGGAGCAGCGCCGGAAAAGCACCGCGTAGGAAGGCGTGCATCATAGATCTCCGGATCATCAATTGAAAATCGGCTTGCCGAGGCTGTTCGGGAACAGGTCGTCGAAGAACAGGTGCATCTGCGTGATGACACCCACGAACTTCCCGGACGCCCGGTTGGCTGGGACCAGCGCCTCAACCCCGACCTGGTAGGTATCGCCGATGTAGATAACCCCCGGCGCCACCACAACTTGGGTACCGAGGTTGCTAGGTCGTCCGGCCGGGGAGGAGTAGGCGACCTCCACCAGTGGGATCAGTTGGTTGAAGAACCTTGGCAGGCCGATGTCCCGCACCTGGGACTGCAGGTAGGGCATGCTGTACTGCAGCGACAACCCGCCTACGAGGCGGTTGGCATAGCCGGTGTTGAACTGCTGCGCTGCCAGTCCGGTTACGCCGGCCGAGGCATTGGCAGTCAGGTCCGGCGTGCCGCTGTTGATCGCCTTCAGCTTCTTGTCGGCGACCGTGTAGCCGACCGTGCCGGTGATGGCGAAGGGCCGCAGCACCGGCACCGGCACGTCGCCGAACCCTTTGCCGAAGTAGGCCGTGGGCGTGGTGCTGCCATACTGGTCGGCGCCGATATGGGCAGTGCCGGTGCGCGCGAACTCCCGGATCACGCCCAGGGATACGATGGCCTCGTGCGGGGCATTGACCCAGGTCTGATACTTCAAGGTGACGGTGATGTCCTGGAAGCCCGTCTGGGTTTTCCCGAACTGCTGCGTCTGGACGGTATAACCGTCGTTGATGCCGACGCCGAAATTCTCGGTGATGCGCTTATCGAATTCAGCGGACAGGTTGTACTGGTAGCCGTGACCGGTGTCGGGGTCGTTTGGCAGACGTTGGTAAGTAAACGTGGGTATGGAGGCCTCGTCGGCGACGCCGGGGTCGTCAATGGTGAGGGTAACCGGGAAAACCCGGGCGCCAGCGATGGCATGGGCGTGGGCGGCCGCACCGCCCAGCAGCGCGGGCAGGCTGGCGGCCGCAGCCGCGAGAAACATGCGTTTCATGGAACGTGATCCTGGCAGGAAGGACTGGGGCGGCCGCGCACAAGGCGCCGCCGCGTGGGGGAGTCCGGTCAGGCCAGGCTAGGTGGTCCAGTCGGGTAGGTAGCGGCAAGCACGACCGCGGCTGGCGGCCCGCATGGGGGCGGCAGGAGCGCATGGCGCGCAACGGACACGGCAGGCGGTGCCGGCAATGGCGTGCCAGGGTCCGGCACGACCGCGGCGGCCGCAAGCGCGTGGCAGGCGGGACATAGCGCGCACGCCATCCCGTGATGCGCGTGGCCTAACGGCTCCGTTCCGTCAGGGCTGCCGGGTGTGTCCGCATGGCAGATCGGAACGTCGCCGAAGGGCGACGCCTGCAGACCCGGGACCGAAGGCGCCACCTGGTCGGGCATGGCGGGACGGAGGGCGACCAAGCTAAGCAGCGCCAGGACCGCCATGAGCAGGCCCGGGATGGAGCGGCACGGGCCGGAGGGGCGCACAGGCTTCATGTCAACTGCGATGCTAGTAGCACACTGGCGTAGAGTGAACAGCCGCCGCCGGATTTTAAGACATCGCCGCCGGCCCGCATTCCGGCTGCGCCACCGCGCCTGGCGGCACCGTCACGGTGAACGTCTTGGACGCCACCAGCGCATCGCCGTCGCGGAACTTGAAGGTCCATGCGCCGGGCTGCATCTTCCAGGCGTAGTTGAACATGAAGAAGGAGGCGGTCGAGCCGACCTCGACACCTGGAGGAGCGTTGGGCGGGGTGCGCGGCGTGACAGAAGTCAGGAAGCTGTCTTCCTCGCTGCTGACGCCGTCCGGCCGGGTCAGCCGGGCATGGCGGACGTGGACCCGGAGCATATGCGGCAACGGCGTGCCGGCGTCGGCCTTCAGCAGGTACCAGACGCCGAACTGGCGGCACAGCCGCGCCTCGATCCCGTCGGTGCGGCGTATGAACTCCGGTTCGCGGATGGATAGGGTCGGGGTCAGCGAGTGGTCGTCGCGGTCCGGGTCGAGCAGGCCCGTCACATCGGCTCGAACCTCGCCCCAGTCCACGATGAAGGCGCTGAGGGCGGCATGCGCGCTGCAGGGCAGGATGGCGCAAATCAGGGTGCCGGCCAGCCAAAGGGTTGTTCCACGCATTGCACGCATCGCCATCGCGTCCTGGCCTGCCTGGTGCGGATGATGGCACGGGACGGTGCGCCCGCCCAGCCTGGTGCGCCGCCTCAGCCAGCGGCGGTCACGGCATGGCCGGGGATTGCGGGGCGGCTGCGGCCGGCTCCGCTGGCGGCGTGGTAGGCACTGTGTTCCGGCACGATGCGCGCCTGCGCCCGGGCGATCACCAGCACGCGCTGTCCCAGGGCGAGTGGCGCCGGGTAAGCCGACACGGCCGCAGGCCATCTGTGTGACAGGCCGCGCAAGCCTGCTTAGAACATCGCGATCAGCGCGATGCCTGCCACCATCAGCAACCCGCCGATCACCCGCCATATGTTGAGGGCGTGCTGCTCGATCCCGAACCAGCCGAAGTGGTCCACCGCGAGGGACATCAGGATGTTGGCGGTGATCGTCAGCCCGCCGAACGCCCCGGCGCCGATCTTGTCCACGAACAGCAGCCCAGCGATCACCGCGAAGGCCCCGACGATCCCGCCCAAAGGTGCCCACCACGGCATGTTGGACAACCCTTCGCCGGTCGGCAGCGGCTTGGGGACGCAGAAGAACAGGATCGCTAGCAGGAACACGATGGGCAGGAACGAGACGATGCTGGCCAGCCACGGGTTGCTCAGCGCGCCGCGCAGGGCGCCGTTCATCGGCGGCCCCCAGGCCTGCAATGCGCCGCAGACCAGGATGATCGGGTAAAGCCAGGCTGCGCCGATGTTCTGCATGGTGTGTCCTTCCAGGGGTGTGGGATCAGCCGAAGGCGAAGGCGCCCGCAATCGCGAGCAGGAGCGCGGGCGGCATCACTAGCGCGCCGACCTTCAGGAACTGCCAGGCGCCGACCTGGATGCCCTCGCGCCGCAGCGCCGTCAGCCACAGAATGGTCGCAAGCGACCCGGTGACGGACAGGTTCGGGCCGAGGTCCACGCCGATCAGCACGGCGGCGCGTACCCGCTCCGGCAGGTCCGCCAGCTCCGCCACCCGGCCCGCGACCAAGCCGGCGGGCAGGTTGTTCACCGCGTTGCAGCCGAAGGCAAGGATCAGCCCAGCGGCCCAGGCCGCGTCCGCCGCCGAGTGCTGCACGAGGGCATGCAGCAGGTCGGCCAGGCGCCGGGTGACGCCGGTGCGCTCCAGCGCCTCCACCAGCACGAACAGCCCGGCGACCAAGGGCAGCACGCCCCAGGAAATGTCCCGCAGCACGGCGCTTGGCCCAACCTTCGCGCGCAGCAGCACCAGCACCGCCGTTGCAGCGCCCGCAAGGAAGGTCGGCAGGCCCAACTGGATGTCGAACGCCGACGACGCCAGCAGCACCACCGCCGTGCCCGCGATCCCCCACGCCGCCATCCGCCCGGCGCCCGACAGTTCCGGCACGTCAATGTCGCCGGACACGTCGGCCAAGTCGCCCCGCTGGGTCCAGCGCAGCACGGCGTAGGTGGCGGCGATGGACAGCAGCGACGGCAGGGCGTAGCGCGGCAGCCAGGCGAGCAGCGGCGGCATGTGGGCGCCGTAGATCACCAGGTTGGCCGGGTTGGAGATCGGCAGCACGAAGCTAGCGGCGTTAGCGATGAAGGCGCAGATGAACAGGTAGGGCAGCGGACGCTTCGCCTTGGCGGTCCTGACCACCGCGGCGACTGCGGGGGTGAGGACGACAGCGGTCGCGTCGTTGGACAGGAACACCGTCACCACGGTTCCGACCAGGAAGACCAGGGTGAACAAGCGCGTTCCCGATCCATGCGCCAGGCGGGCGGCCCGGGCAGCGAGCCAGTCGAACAGGCCCTCCTGCCGGGCAAGTTCCGCCAGCAGCATCATGCCGACCAGGAACAGGTAAACGTCGAGGCCCCTGGCGACTCCCGCGGCGGCATCCGCCGGGGACAGCAGGCCTAGCACGACAAGCAGGGCCGCGCCCGTTGCCGCCCACACCCACTCCGGCCAGGAGAACGGCCGCACGATCACTCCGGCGGTCGCCGCCGCGGCAATGCCCCAGGTGGTCCAGGGCGAGGCGGCCAGGGCGCCCATCAGGCTGCCGCCGGGGCGGCTGCGGGTTGGCCGATGCGCCCGGTCCCGGTTTCCGGCATCAGCAGCGCGAAGAACGCCAGTCCGGCGCAGGCGATGGCTGTCAGGTACAGGAACCCCGCCGTGAAGCCGAACCACTGCACGACAAATCCCGCCGTCGCGTTGCTGAGCGTGGCGCCGACGCCCACCGACAGCGCCATCAGCCCTTGGGCGAAGTTGAACCGCCCGGTCCCCCGCGTCAGGTCGGAGGCGATCAGCACCGAGATCACCCCGAAGATGCCCGCCGCCACCCCGTCCAGCAGTTGTATGGCGACGACGCCGTAGGGGCTGCTGGTCAGCGTGAACAGGATGCCACGCACCGGCAGCACCGCCAGCGCCACCAGGAAGATCGTCTTGCGCCCGACCCCGCGCGCCGACGCCTGGCCCACCAGCCAGGCCACGCCGACCATCACGAACTGCGCCGCAATGATGCAGGCCGACAGCGCCGCCGTGTCCGACCCCGGATGCGCCTGCGCCAGCACCTGCCCGGCCATCGGCAGCATCGCCGCATTGCCGAAATGGAACAGTACCACGGAGGCCAGGAAAATCCGCAGGTCCCGCCTGCGCAGCAGGTCGCGCACCGCAACCGGCTCGCACTTGTTCGCCGGGTCCTCGCCGCCGCGTGCCCGCTCGTGGTCGATCTCCGCGGGGTTGATGAGCGTGACGATGAGGGCGCTGGACACCGCGAAGGCGCAAACGAGGTAGAAGATCCAGTGATAGCCGAGATAGGTCCCGAGCGCCCCGGCCAGCACGGCGGCGATCAGGTTGCCGGCGTGGTTGAACGACTCGTTGCGGCTGACCCGCGCGTCCAGCAGTCGACGCCCGACCAGGCCCAGCGACACCGCCGCGATGGCAGGCGGGATGATGGCCGACGCCGCCCCCAGCATGGCCTGCGCGGCGATCACGGCGAGGAAGCGTGGGTAGGCGGCGATTAGCAGGCAGCCCAGCCCGATCATCAGGCCCGACCCGGCGATTAACAGCCGCTTCGCCCGCGTCCCGTCCACCAGCAGCCCCGCCGGAACCTGGAACACCGCCGCCGTGATGGATGAGGCCGCCATCGCGATGCCGATGGCGCCGGAGTCCCACTGCTCCCCGCCCTTGAGGAACACGGCGAGGTATGGCCCCACCCCGTCCCGCACGTCCGCCATCAGCAGGTTGATGGCGTCCAGCCCGCGCAAGGAGCGGGCGGAGGGATGTGGGGCGTCCCTGCGTGCTCCGGCGGCTTGCCCGGCGCCGGCGGCTGCGATTGGGATGCCTGGCATATATTCCCCTTGAGGTTCAGGCCCTTAAGGTTCGGGCCGCGCTGGATGCCCGCTCCGGCATGCGCCTATGCCGTCGGTGCTGTTCATCCTGCTCCTTTCCCGAAGGAAAGGAGCAGGCAGCCGCCGTGGCGACGGTCGTAGCGACCGCCGTGGCAGACGCAAAAGCCCTACCACGGCGGGGAGACAGCGGGCGCCTAGGCCGGGCTACTGCGGCGTAGCGGGCGGCGGCGGAGCGTCGGGTCCGGCGTCGGGGCTGCTGCCCGGGCGGAGTCCTGGGCCGTGCCCGGGGCCATGCCTCGGCGGCGCGGCGATGGGCGTCATGCTCGCGGCGTCCGGCCCGATAGCCCGTGCCTCGATCACCCGGCCAAGTGGCCCGGCATAACCCGGCCCTTGCACATAGACCGTCGCACCCGGCGCGATCTGGGCCGCCAGGCGCTGCGCTTCCGGCGGCGGCATGTGGACCATGGTGCCGTCCTCCAGCAGCGCGCCGTTGACCTCCCCGCGCGGGCCGTGCAGCGCCGCCTTGATGCGGCCCTGCGCCGTCAGCCCCTGCTGCTCGGGGGCGCCGGGGCCGTGGAACCGGGCGTCTGGGCCGCGTGGGCCGTGCGGGCCTTCGCCCGGGCCGGTGTCGGTGACCGTTGCGCCGCCGGCATCGTTGCTGACCTGCATGGCTTGCACCAGCGGCAGGTTGCGGGCGCGCAGGCCGTGGATGGTGACGGCGTCGCCGGGCTTCACCGCCCCGACCAATTGCGCGCCCAGGTGCGGCGGGGTGTGGACCTCGGTGCCGTCGGCCAGGATCAGGCCGTCCACGTCGCCGCGTGGGGTCAGGCTATACTGGGCGACCTTGCCCTGGATGGCGGGGAGCTGGGCGGGGTCGTAGGCCGCGGCCCCCATAACGTTCTGGGCGACCGCGACCCCGGCGCCAAGGCCGGCTGTGGCCAGCACGCCTGCCAGCAGGATGTTGCGTGTCTTCATGGTGTCCTCCGTGTCGGGCCTCATGGCCGACACGGACATCAACGCAATCACCGTGCCAGATGTAGCATGCTGATTTTGCAAGCTTTAATTGGCCTGATCCTCCGGCCCTGTGTCCGCATCGGGGACATCGTCCGTTCCATTTGCGGACGCGTCCAGCCCATGCCGCGCGAGTTTCTGATACAGGAGCTGCCGCCGGATGCCGAGCTGTTCCGCCGCCGCCGCCCGGTTCCCGCCGGTCGCGGCCAGGGCGCGGCGGATCATCTCCGCTTCCAACCGCGCGACCGCCTCCGGCAGTGAGCCGGCCAGCCAATCGGTGGACGCCTCTGCGCCCTCCGCCCCCGCGCCGAGGAAGGCGAGGTCCGCCGCCGCGATCACCGGGCGGCGCACGAGGGTGGCGGCGCGGGTCATGGCGTTCACCAGTTCCCGGACGTTGCCGGGCCAGGGATGCGACAGCAGCCGGGCGGCAGCATCGGCGGCCAGGCGCTTGGGCGCTGCGCCGGGAGTGGCGAGCGCTAGGTAGTGCTCGGCCAGCGGAATGATGTCCGCCAACCGCTCCCGCAGCGGCGGGATGGCGACGGGGACGACGCCAAGACGGTAATACAGGTCCTCGCGGAACCGCCCGTCGCGCACGGCCTGCGGCAGGTCGCGGTGGGTGGCGGCGATCACGCGGACGTCCACCGGGACGGGCCGCCCGCCCACGGGGGTCACCACGCGCTCCTGCAGGGCGCGCAGCAGCTTGGCCTGCATGGGCGGCGGCATGTCGCCGATCTCGTCCAGGAACAGGGTGCCTCCCTGCGCCTCGCGGAACGACCCGGCGCGGTCCGCCACAGCGCCGGTGAAAGCGCCGCGGACATGGCCGAACAGCAGGCTTTCCAGCAGCTCCGCGGGGATGGCGGCGCAGTTCACCGGGACGAAGGGCGCAGCGGCGCGGCGGCCGTGGCGATGGATGGCGCGGGCCACGACCTCCTTGCCGCTGCCGGTCTCGCCGAGCAGCAGCACCGTGGCATCGCTGTCGGCGACCAGCCCCACCGCCTTCTGCACGTCCCGCATGGCGGCGCTGGAGCCGATCAGGCTACCCTCGGCGGCGCCAGCAGAGGTGGGCGCCGGGTCCGGGCCGGGGACGGGCAGCATGCGGGCCAACAGGGCGCGCAGGCCGTC
The DNA here is from genome assembly GCA_964242325.1 of uncultured Acetobacteraceae bacterium. Lineage (GTDB taxonomy): Bacteria > Pseudomonadota > Alphaproteobacteria > Acetobacterales > Acetobacteraceae > DASWOJ01. The sequence continues at coordinate 11,944 of CAXTCI010000024.1, read as the reverse complement.
GCGGCCGACCGGCTTCGCCAGGTGGTCGGCGGCGCCCAGGCGCATGGCCTCGATGGTGTTCTCGCCGGTGGGGACGGCGGTCAGGACGGCGACCGGCGGCGCGTCCGGGCGGGCGCGTATGCGGCGCAGGACCTCCATCCCGTCCAGGCCGGGCATGCGCAGGTCCAGCAGCACGGCATCGGCGCGGTGGCGGGACAGCCAGGCCAGGGCGGACCCGCCGTCCCCGGCCTGCTCCGGCTGGTGGCCCAGGTCGGACAGGGTGGTGGCGATGGCCCGGCGCAGGGCGTCGTCGTCGTCCACGATCAGGACGGTGGCCATGCGATGCCCTCCTGGCGGGATGCGGGCGGCTGCGGCAGCTCCAGCACGAACACCGCGCCAGGCCCGGCGCCGCGCAGGCACAGCCGCCCGCCATGCGCGTCCGCCAGCTCCCGCGCGATGGCAAGGCCCAGGCCGGTGCCGTCGGGGCGCCCGGTCACGAACGGCTCGAACACCCGGTCCGCCAGGTCGGGCGGCACGCCGGGGCCAGTGTCCCGGACCACCAGGGCCAGGCGGCCCGGCGCCCGCTCGGCCTCCAGGGTGACGGCGCCGCCTACCGGGGCGTGGCGGATGGCGTTGGCCAGCAGGTTATCCAGGATGCGTCCGACCACCTGGGGGTCTAGCACCGCGGCGCCCGCCGCATCCCGGACGGCCAGGGTGAGCTGCTTGGCCGCGGCCACGTCCGCATGGGACACGGCCTGATTGGACAGGAATTCCGCGAGGTCCACCGGCGCCGGGCGCGGCTGCACCCGCTGGGTCATCGCCAGCAGCTCGCCCACCAAGCCGTCCAGCCGGCCAAGCTGTCCCAGCATGTCGCCGATGGCAACCCGGCGCCGGGCGTCGTCGCCGGCGAGTGCGTTCTCGCCCTGCAGCCGGGCGGCGGCGAGGGGGTTGCGTATCTCGTGCGCGACGCCTGCGGCGATGCGGCCCAACCCGGCCAGGCGCTCGGCCTGCGCCACGCGGGCGGCCAGGGCTTGGGCGTCCCGCCGGGCGTCGGCCAGGCGTTGTCCAGCGTCGTTGAGGGCGTCCACGATGCGGTCCAACTCCCGCTCGCCGGTGCGGCGCACGGCGGGCATGCCGGCGGCGCCGGCGCCGGCCAAGGCCGCCTCGATCCCGCGGACGTGGCGGCCCCACACCCGCACCAGGCGCCCGAGCCAGGCCGACATCAGCAGCGCCAACGCCAGCAGCACGGCCAGCCCCGCCTGCAAGGGCCGCAAGTCCCCTGTCGCCTGCACCCGCGCCATCGTCCAGGCCGTCATCTCCGGGACCGGGCCACCCAACGGGCAGGCGTGCACCAGCAGGACGCCGGTGCGGGAGGTGACCGAGCGGGCGGCTGGCTGGTCATCGCGCACGGCCTGGGCATTGACCGCCGCGATGAGGTCGCGCTCCGCCGCCGGCAGGTCCGTCTTGGGTCCGCTGCCGCTGTAGGTCGGGTAGGCATAGGCGAGCGGCCCGGCGTCGGCCTGCCAGATGCCGCCCTCCACCCCGTCCTGCCGCGCCAGCGCCAGCGAGATGGCGGCGGTCAGGCCGGCGCGGAAGGCCGTGTCGGACGGCACGGCGGCCGGGCCTGCCCAGCCCGACGTGTAAAAGGCGTAGCGGTCGCCGATCAGGCCGCAGGCGCGTGCGGCCACGGCCTCGGCGCGTGCGGCCTGCGCCTCGCTGGTTTGGCGGGATAGCTGCAGCAGCAAGAGCGCGACCGCAACGCTGGCAGCCAGGGATAGCAGCCACAGGGCGAGCAGGCGCAGGCTCAGCGAGCGCATGTGCGCGCCGTTCTCGCCATGGTCATGGCCTCGCCGGTTCCGCGGGCGTCTGCACTCATGGAGGTGTCATACCAACGACCCTTCGTACCGACCTTTACGCTGCCGAGCCGTCATTGCGAGCCGCTTGCGGCGCGGCAATCCAGGGCCGCCAGCGCGGTCCTTGCTGCCCTGGCTTGCCGCGTCGCTGCGCTCCTCGCAATGACGAAAACGGTTAGAGCGGAGGGCGGTCGGTATCATCTCGACGGTTCTTGACAGAACCTTCGGCTGCTATCGCGAGAAGGCGGCGGCAAGCACGGCCTGCAGTGGCGGGACCGATCAGGGCGTGGCGCCTGGGCGGAGCGGGACGACGTTTGCGGCCGGCCGGGTCCACCCTCCCGGCGTGCCGCCCCGCGCCGCCGGGTTCCAGTCAGGGCCGGTTCTAGGTCTTGGCGGGCGCGGGCGCGGCTGCTGGGGTGTCCTTGCGGTTCCGCCGGGCTGGGCTGCCCTCCGATGCGGACGCTGCGCCGAGCAGCGCATCCACCGCCGGCGACCGCACGATCGTGCCGCGCACGAACGCCTCGTGGTTGGCCTCGATCTGCGCGGGGTCATACAGGTAGTTGACCATCATCCCATACGACTCCGCCATGCCGCGCGGCGCGGTGTTGCCGAGCCAGTTCACCCGCTCCAGCCGCGCGCCGTTGCCAAGGTGGAAGCGGGCGACGGGATCGCCGGGCCGCCCGCCCGCCGCGGGCGTCGTAAGATACAGCGCGCACAGGCGCGGCAGCATCTGCTCCAGCACCCCGGCGATTGCGGGATCGCCCGGCCAGTTGTCCCGTTCCAGCAGGTGCTGCAATGCTTCGGTGGCGTCCTCCGTCCCGCCATCAGCCGTCCGCAGCGCCTGCGCGTCGGCATCGCGTAGCAGCCCGGCCCGGTCCTCCGCCCCCAGCCGCCCGCGCAGCCAGCGGCGGAAGCCCGGCACCGGCGACAGGGTCGAGAACCGGGTGATCCCCGGCAGCTCCGCTTGCAGCTCCTCCACCACCTGCTTGATGAGGAAGTTGCCGAACGACACGCCGCGCAGCCCGTCCTGGCAGTTGGAGATCGAGTAGAAGATGGCGGTGTCCGCCGCCGCCACGCGCTCGCGCTGGGCCTGTTCCTCCCCTTCGCGGGCCAGCAGGGGCTGGATGGCAGTGGCCAGGCCGGTGGTGAGCGCCACTTCGACGAAGATCAGCGGCTCGCCGGGCAGCGCCGGGTGGAAGAAGCCGAAGCAGCGGCGGTCCGGCGCGAGGCGGCGCCGCAGGTCCTCCCAGCCCTCGATCTCGTGCACCGCCTCGTAGGCGATTAGCTTTTCCAGCACGGCGGCCGGCGTTTGCCAGTCAATGCGGCGCAGGTCGAGAAAACCGCGGTTGAACCAGGAGGCGAACAGGTGGCGCATGTCGGCATCCAGCGGATGCAGGGCGCCGTCGCCGCGGCCCTGGGCCAGCAGGTCCTTGCGCAGCTCCACCAGTGCGGCGGTGCCTCCGGGCGCCATGTTCATGCGGCGCAGCAGTTCCTGGCGGGACGGCTCGGCGGCGTCGGCGAGGATGGCGGCGCGGCCCGGGGTGGGGTCATCGAGGTAGGCCTGGGCGGCGGCGCGCAACGGGGCCTCGGCGGGGAGGAAGCCCTCGGACACGTAGCGGTAGAAGGCCAGCCGGTCCTCCGGCGCGAGGGTGCGCAGGCAGGCCATCAGCTCCCGCGCGACGGCGGCGCCGGACGCTTCGCCGCGTTCGGACAGCAGCGCGTCGGCCAGGCCGCGGGTGCGGTCGAGCGGTGCCACGGGCGCGCCGGGGCGCAGGGCGCTGGCATGGGTGCGGCCGCGGTCGGCGATGGAGGACCACAGGCGCTCCATCCAGGAGCGGGCGTCGGGGGTGGCTGCGGGTGCCTCGGCGGTGTTGGGGGGCGGTGCCATCCTGCGTCCTTCTGCGCTGCGCTGAGCCGGGCGGGGCGTCGTGCGGGTTGGGTTGGCCGGGCGGGCAGCCGGAGGCCGCACCCGTCAGTTCATGCCTAAAGTACTCCGATCAGCCAACCAGGGCCAGCACTGGCATGACGAAGCCGGAGGCGCCCGGAGCGGTTGCCGCAGGGGGCGTCGCCTGGGTGCGCGAGTTGCGGTGGCCTGGATCGCCGCGGCGCTGCGCGCCTTGCAGTGACCGGAATGGTCAAGGCGGGCGGCGGTTGGCGTCACACAGAGATGAACGTTGAACAAATGGACGTTGAACATTGCGCTGGCAGCTTGCTAGCGTAGGACGTCGTTGGTGGCAGCCAGAGTTCCGCCACTCCAATCCCGGCTGGGAGACCTGCGTGATGTCATGCCATCGCCGTAGCCTGAGCCTGGCCAAAGTGCTGCCCTTTGCCTTGGCGCCGTTGCTGGGCTTAGCGGGGTGCGGATCGGGTGGCCAGGCTACAAGCTGGGACGGGCGACGCGGCTACGATGGACAGGGCGACTACGGCTATGATCTCGACGCACCCCGGCAGGCCGAGTCGTATGCTGTCCGCGCCAGGCAGGACTACCCCGTCCCCGGCCCGCCGGACGACCCCTGGGGTCCCTATGTCCGGGAGGCCGCGGGGCGCTTCGGCGTGCCGGAAAATTGGGTGCGCGCCGTCATGCAGCAGGAATCCGGCGGGCAGCAGACGGGAGCCAACAGCGCGCCCATCACGTCGAGCGCAGGTGCGATGGGGTTGATGCAGGTGATGCCCGACACCTATGCCGGCCTACAGCAGCGCTATAGGCTCGGTGCCGATCCTTATGAGCCGCGAAGCAACATCCTGGCTGGCACGGCCTATTTGCGGGAGATGCATGACCGGTTCGGGGCGCCTGCCTTCCTTGCGGCCTACAACGCCGGGCCGGACCGGGTTGCGGCCTACCTGGCTGGCAGCACGATGCTGCCGGACGAGACGGTGAACTATGTCGCCGCGATTGGGCCACGGATCGGCATGGCGGCGAGCTTCGGCCCCGGCGGTTACGGGCCTGGCGGCTTTGGCCAGCCGGGTGCCGTCGAGGTCGCCGCGGCGCCGGCCCAGCCCGGGTCCGCCGATGCCGCATACGCCGGCGGCGGCATGACCGGGGCCGAGTACGACGCCCTGCGGCGCTGACGTGGCGTCTGCCCTGGGCTGCACCTCAAACCCGCCGTAGGCGGACGCGCCAGCCGTTATACTTCCAGCGTCCCCGCCTGATACCGGGCCGCTACCATTTCCCAAGTATGCGTGCAGCGCCGGCCTAGGCCCGCGCCCGGCAAAGGCAACTCTGCGCGACGCCCACTTTGGGCCGGAACTGACTTGTGGCGTCCCCGTTGCCGCCTTCCATGAACGCGAATTTCGCTCTGCCAGCCGTCAATTTCTTCATGGCCGATGTCGGCGGTGGCCTGGGTGCATTCCTGTCCACCTGGCTGGCCCAAACCGCGCATTGGAACCCGGCGCAGATCGGCACCGTGATCGCCGCCGGGTCGCTGGCAGGGGCGCTGCTGGCAGGGCCGGCAGGGGCGCTGGTGGACCGGGTGGCCCGGCCGCGGCTGCTGCTCGCGGTTGCGTGCGGCATCATCGTCGGCGGCGTGCTGATGCTGCTGCCGGCGCGGGCGTTCTGGCCGGTGCTGCTGGCGCAGGTGATCGTGGCCGTCGGCGGCGCGCTGGGCAGTCCGAGCATCAGTGGCCTGACGCTCTCGGTGGTGGGCAAAACCGGCTATCCGCGCCAGCAGGGCACGAACGAGGCGGCGAACCATGCGGGCAACGTAGCGGCGGCCGGGCTGGTCGGGGTGGTGGCGTGGATGATCGGGCCGACAGCGCCCGTCGCAGTGCTGGTGATGATGGCCGCGGCGACGCTGGTGATGGTTAAGCTGATGGACGCCACCGCCGTGGACGCCGACCGGATGCGCGGGCGCAGCCGGCGGGAGAAAAGCGAGAAGCGCGGTGCGACCCGTGGCCTGTTCAAGAATCGGCGGCTGCTGGTATTGCTGGCGGTGGTGGGTCTGTTCCAGTTGGCGAACTCGGCCATGCTGCCCTTACTGGGCCAGCGCCTGGTGGCACAGGGCAGCCAGAATGCGACGAGTTGGATATCGGCCGGCTTGATCGTGTCGCAGTTGACGATGGTGCCGGTGGCCTTAGCAGCCGGGCGTCTATCGGACCGGGTGGGACGGCGCTGGCTGCTGATCACGGCATGCGGCATCGTGGCGGCGCGGTGCGCGCTGGCGGCGTTCGCGTCGGAGAACTGGTGGCTGGTGCCGGTGCAGGTGCTGGATGGCCTGGCGGCGGCGCTGTTCAGCGTGGCGGCACCGGTGGCGGCGGCGGACCTGACCTACGGCACCGGGCGGACGCAGACGGCTCTGGGCGGGATGGGCGCCTTGCAGGCCGGGGGGGCGGCGCTGGCGGGGGTGATGTGGGGGTTCTCGGCGGACAAATTGGGTTATGCCGTGACGTTCGGGGCGATGGGGGTGTTCGCGGTTGCGGCCATCCTGGCACTGCTGACGATCCACTTGCGGGATGAGGGCGGTCAGCCGGAGACCGCCACCGGCACCGGCGCGTCCGGAAACGCCGCTGCCATGAGCGCCACCGTATAGGGATCGCGTGGCGCGGCAAACACCGCGTCTGCCTCCCCTTCCTCCACCACGCGCCCGGCGCGCAGCACCATGACCCGGTGCGCCAGCGCCCGCACCACGGCCAGGTCATGGCTGATGAACAGATAGGCCAGCCCGTGCCGGTCCTGCAGCCCACGAAGCAAGTCCACGATTCCCGCCTGCACCGACCGGTCCAGGGCGCTGGTGGGCTCGTCCAGCACCACCAGGCGCGGCTGCAGCACCATCGCCCGGGCGATGGCGACGCGTTGGCGCTGGCCGCCGCTGAACTCGTGCGGGTAGCGCCCGGCGGCATCGGCGGGCAGGCCGACCTCGCGCAGCGCGTCCAGCACCCGGGCGGCCCGTGCGGCGCGCGGCAGGCCGGGTTCGTGGACCTGCAAGCCCTCGCCGACGATCTCGCCCATGCTCATGCGCGGCGATAGGCTGCCGTATGGGTCCTGGAACACGATGCCCATGCGCCGGCGCAGCGGACGTAGCTGGGATTGCGACAGGGCCGTGATGTCCCGGCCCAGCACCACGATCCGACCGGTGGCCTCCTGCATCCGCAACAGCGCCAGGCCGGCCGTGCTCTTGCCGGAGCCGCTTTCGCCGACCAGGCCCAGGGTCTCGCCTTCCCGGATGTGCAGGTTCACGCCGTCCAACGCGCGCACCGCGCCCACCTCCCGCCGCAGCAACCCGCGGCGGACGGAGAAGGTCACGCCCAGGTCATCCGCCCGCGCAACCTCCGGCGCTCCGGCCGGAATGGGCCGGGGCTGGCCGGACGGCTCGGCGGCGATCAGCATGCGGGTGTAGGGGTGCTGGGGCCGCGCGAACACGTCGGCCACCGGACCGTGCTCGACGATCACTCCGTCCTTCATCACGCACACCCGGTCGGCGACCCGGCGGACCACGTTCAGGTCGTGGCTGATGAGCAGCAAGGCCAGGCCGCGCGCCCGCCGCGCCTGCGCCAGCAAGTCCAGAATCTGCGCCTGGATGGTGACGTCCAACGCCGTCGTCGGCTCGTCGGCGATCAGCAGGCGGGGGTTGTTGGCCAGGGCCATCGCAATCATCACGCGCTGCCGCTGGCCGCCGCTGAGCTGGTGCGGGAAGGCGTCCAGCCGGCGCTCGGCGTCGGGGAAGCCGACTTCGGCCAGCAGAGCCGCCACCGCGCCGCGGGCCGGACGGGTCGCCCGGGATTTGGCGTGCAGGGACATGGCCTCGGCGACCTGCCGGCCAATGCGGTGCAGGGGGTTGAGGCTGGTCATCGGCTCCTGGAACACGATCCCCGCGGTGCCGCCGCGCGCCTGGTGCAGGACGGCCGGGCCTGCACCCAGCATGGGCTGGCCATCGAGCACGACGCTGCCGGCGCAGGCGGCGCCAGGCGGGAGCAGCTGCAGGATGGACAGGGCGGTGAGCGACTTGCCGGAGCCGCTCTCGCCGACCAATGCCAGGGTTTCGCCTGCGGATAGGCTGAAGGACACGCCGTCCACGACGCGGCGGGCGCCGAAGCTGACGGTGAGGTTGGAGACGTCGAGAATGGTCATGGCGTTCCCTGCTCCCTCTCCCTCCGGGAGAGGGTTGGGGTGAGGGGGTCTTGGGGGCTGCGCTCGCTAACGGGGAAACACGGCCAGGCGGTGCTGTTTGTGCCCCGCTCCGCAAGCAAGACCCCCTCACCCCGGCCCTCTCTCGGCGGGAAAGGGAGACGAAAGCCGCTCATAGCCCCTTCCTCGGGTCGAAGGCGTCGCGGACGGCTTCGCCGATGAAGATCAGCAGCACCAGCACGCCGCCCAGCACCAGAAAGGCCGACATGCCCAGCCAGGGCGCCTGCAGGTTCGCCTTGCCCTGCGCCACCAGCTCACCCAGGGATGCTGACCCCGGCGGTAGGCCGAAACCCAGGAAGTCCAGGCTCGCCAGCACCGTCACCGAGCCGGACAGGGTGAAGGGCAGAAAAGACAGCGTCGCCACGAGGGCATTCGGCAGGATGTGCCGGCGCATGATGGAGGCGTTGGACACGCCCAGCGCCTGGGCGGCCCGCACGTAGTCCAGGTTGCGCCCGCGCAGGAACTCCGCCCGCACCACCCCGGTCAGCGCCATCCAGGAGAACGCCAGCAGGAACAACAGCAATATCCAGAAAGTGGGGGTGACGATGCTGCCCAGGATGATGAGCATGTAAAGCTGCGGCATCCCCGACCAAACCTCGATGAACCGCTGGAACAGCAAGTCCACCAGCCCGCCATAGAACCCCTGCACCGCCCCGGCAGCTATGCCGATGACGGACGACACCACCGTCAGCGTGAAGCCGAATAGCACCGACAGGCGGAAGCCGTAGATCACCCGCGCCAGCACGTCCCGCGCCTGGTCGTCGGTGCCCAACAGGTTGCGCAGGGTGGGGGCGGCCGGCGCCGGGGTGGGCAGGTCCTTGATGATGGTATCATAGCTGAACGGGATCGCCGGCCACAGCATCCAGCCTTGGGCGTTGATGGCGGCGGCAAGCTGCGGATCGGTGTAGTCGGCCTCGGTCGGCAAGAAGTCGGGGCCGAAGGTGTCCTCGCTCAGGTCCTGCACGACGGGGACATAAAGGTGGCCGTCGAAGCGGATCAGCAGCGGACGGTCATTGGCGAGGAACTCGGCGAACAGGCTGAGGCCGAACAGGACGAGGAAGATCACCAGGGACCAGAAGCCGCGCTTGTGGGCGCGGAAGATCGCCAGGCGGCGGCTGGTGGTGGGGGTCACGGGGCGTGCATCCCGCGATGCAAGGGCTGCGTCGGCTCCCTTTCCCTTCGGGAGAGGGTTTGGGTGAGGAGGCGGGCAAGCGTGGCACTTAGCCAATGCAGGCCGGGTGCTTGTGGTGCGTCCGGTGCATTGCTCCGCAGCCAAGGCCCCCTCACCCCGACCCTCTCCCGGAGGGAGAGGGAGTAGGAAGCAGGCGCCGGCCGTATCAACGCCGCGCCTCGAAGTCTATGCGCGGGTCCACCACGGTGTAGAGCAGGTCGCCGATCACCTGCAGCACCAGGCCCAGTAGCGTGAACATATACAGCGTCCCGAACACGACGGGATAATCCCGCCGGATCGCGCTCTCGAACCCCAGCAGGCCCAGCCCGTCCAACGAGAAAACAATCTCTACCAGCAGCGCCGAGCTGAACAGCAGGCCCAGGAACGCCGCCGGGAACCCGGCCACGATCAGCAGCATGGCGTTGCGGAACACGTGGCCATAAAGCACGCGCCCCTCCCCGGCGCCCTTGGCGCGCGCGGTGGTCACGTATTGCTTGCGTACCTCGTCCAGGAAGCAGTTCTTCGTCAAGATCGTAAGGCTTGCGAAGCCGCCCGCCACCAGCGCCACCGTCGGTAGCACCATGTGCCAGGCATAGTCGGCGACGCGCGCCGGAAACGACCATCCCTCTGACCCCGGCGTGGTCAGGCCGCGCAGGGGAAAGATCTGCAGGAAGCTGCCGCCAGCGAACAGCACCACCAGCAGGATCGCGAACAGGAAGCCGGGGATGGCGTAGCCCACCAGCACGGCCGCGCTGCTCGCCACGTCGAACCGGGTGCCGTCCCGCACCGCCTTGGCGATGCCGAGAGGGATGCTGACCAAGTAGATCAGCAGGGTGGACCACAGGCCCAGCGACACGCTGACCGGCATCTTCTGCAGGACAAGCTGCACCACGGTTGCGTCGCGGAAGAAGCTGCGGCCGAAGTCGAAGCGGAGGTAGTCCCGCACCATCAGCAGGAACCGCTCGCCGGCTGGCTTGTCGAAGCCGAACATGTGGACGATCTCCTGCCGCTGCTTCTCGTCCAGGCCGCGGGCGCCGCGGTAGGTGCCGGTGTCGCTGGTGGCGCCGGTGATGCGCTCGGTGGCGCTGCCGCCGCGGCCACGCGCCTCGGCCATCGCCTGCTCTACCGGGCCACCGGGGGCGAGTTGGGCGACGGCGAAGTTGATGGCGATGATGCCGAACAAGGTCGGCACCAGCAGCAGCAGACGGCGGAGGAGATAGGCGGCCATTAAGCGCCTGCCTGCCCCCTCTCCCTCCGGGAGAGGGTTGGGGTGAGGGGGTCTTGGCTACGGCGCGGAGGGCTGACGGTGCTGGCGGGACAGGGGCTATTATGGGCGGGGATTGCGCCTGACGACCCCCTCACCCCGGCCCTCTCCCGGAGGGAGAGGGGGAAGGGCAGCGGCTTCAGTCCTGTTTTCATCAGTTGCCGGTTCCGCGGGCTGCGTCCACGCGGGCTGCCTTGGCCGGGTCCACCCACCAGCTGTCCAGCACGAAGCCGGTCCGCACCGGCACGTCGGGCCGTCCGAACCGGTCCCAGGCCGCCACCCGGAACGTGCTGTTGTGATAGTGCGGGATCATATACCAGCCCCGCAGCAGCACCCGATCCAGCGCGCGGCCCGCAGTCGCCAGAGTTGCGCGGTCCGGCGCCTGGATGATGCGGTCCACCAGCGCGTCAACCGCCGGGTCGCAGATGCCGGCGAGGTTGCTGCCGCCAGGGGTTTTCGCGCCCTCGCAGGTGAACTCGTCGCGCAGCTCGTTCCCGGGCAGGTCGCCGCCGGGGTAGATCATCGTCGTCATGTCGTAGTCGTAGTCGTCGGTCAGCCGCTCGAACTGCGCGCGGTCCACCGTGCGGACCTTGGCGTCGATGCCCAGCCGGCCCAGCCATTGGATGAAGGGCAGGGTGATGCGCTCCAAGCTTGGCTCGTTCAGCAGAATGGTGAACTGCATCTGCTCGCCGGCGGCGTTCACCAGCTTGCGGTCTTTCACAGTCCAGCCGGCGTCCTTCAACAAGCCCAGGGCCTTGCGGAGTCCGTCACGGTTGTTGCCGCTGCCGTCAGTCACCGGCAGCGTGAACGGCTCGGTAAACAGCGCTGGCGGCAGGTCCTTGCGGAACGGCTCCAGCAGCGCCGTCTCGGCGGCATCCGGCAGGCCCATCGCCTCCTGCGGGGTATTACCGAAGTAGCTGGTGGTGCGGACATAGGCGCCATAGAACAGGTTGCGGTTGGTCCACTCGAAGTCCCAGACCTGGCCCAGCGCCTCGCGCACCTGCGCGTCCTTGAACACAGCGCGCCGGGTGTTCATAACCCAGCCCTGGATGCCGACCGGCAGCTTGTGCTCGATGTCCTGCTTGGTCACCAGGCCGTTCTTCACCGCCGAGAAGTCGTAGGCGGTGGCCCACTGCTTCGAGATGTTCTCCTCGCGGTAGTCGATCTGACCCGCCTTGAACGCCTCAAACAGCACGGTCGGGTCGCCGAAATATTCCAGCCGCACGCGGTCGAGATTATGGAAGCCGATGCCGACCGGCAGGTCCTTGGCCCACCAGTCGGGACGGCGGGCATAGGTGACGCTGCGGCCGAGGTCGAAGCGCTCGACGCGGTAGGGGCCGGAGCCCATCGGCGGCTCGGTCAGCGGGTGGGTGAAGTCGCGGGTGCTCCACCACTTCTCCGACATGACCGATATGCCGCCGACCAGCAGCGGCAGGTCGCGGTTCTCGTTGGTCTTGAAGTGGAACACAACCCGGCGCTCGCTTTCCGCCACGCAGTCCAGCACGTCCGAGTAGGCGACGCGGAAGCTGGGCCGGCCCTTTTCCAGCAGGGTCTTG